>CALMYZ010000001.1 GCA_937873745.1 uncultured Candidatus Saccharibacteria bacterium
GTTTCTAGGAGTGTATTGAGTGAATCTTGGATAGTCTGACTCGACCAATCTTCTACTTCAGACAGGCTGTCAGTAGTAGCCTGAAGTAGTTTGGTTTGCTCCTCGGTGGATAATTTCTTGAGCTGCTTGTTGTCGGTGATTAGACTCATGTCGGTAGTAGGCTCCTCGAAGAAATAGCTGGTCAAAACAGATAAATCGCTGAGAGTTTTGAGGCGATCTTGCGCCAGGGTTAGTACGGCTCGGCGATAGCTCGGCTCGGCTTGGTCGGCACTAGCTGGCCAGAAATTACCGGAGTCTACTCTACTAGACAGGTCATCTAGGCTGAGGTCGCGTATATGCTGGCCATTGAGCCAGAGTAGGCGCTGTTCGTCGAACCTTGCACCGCTGCGCTGGACGCGATCGAGGCTAAACTTGTCTATTAGCTCTTGCCGGCTGAAGACTTCTTGTTCGGTGCCGTCATTCCAGCCGAGACTGGCTATGAAGTTGACCATAGCTTCTACGGTATAGCCGTCAGAGATGTATTCGAGGATATCTTTGGCGCCATCGCGCTTGCCTAGTTTTTTGTTGCCCTGCCCGGCCAGGATGTGCGGTACGGTCGCAAAAACTGGTCGCTCTAGACCGAGTGCGTCGTAGATATTGAGATAGTTCGGCTGGCTAGCGATGAACTCTTGGCCGCGGATTATGTGGCTGATTTTCATCTCAGCATCGTCGACGATGTGTGCGAAGTTGTATGTCGGAAAGCCGTCTGACTTGATGAGGATGATGTCATCGATAACTTCTGGTCCGGTGGATAGTTCACCCATGACTTCGTCGTGCCAAGTGTAGGCTTGTGGTTCTGACTTAAGGCGTAGTGGCGTGGCGCCATCCCAGGCTGGTGGATTGTCTGGCCGGTGATTGCGATACAAGAAGGCTTGCTTGTTGGCACGGGCTTGGTCGCGGAAGGCTTGCAGTTCTTCTGCGGTGTATGGATCGGCGTAGGCTCGACCGGCGTCTATGAGTTTTTGAGCCCACTGCTTGTATGTGTCGAGGCGCTGAGATTGGTAGTATGGACCATAGTCGCCAGGCTTGTCTGGGCCTTCGTCGTAGTCTAGGCCGAGGGTTTGGAGTGTTTTGATGATGTGCTCGGCTGAGCCTTCGACTTCCCTGCTCTGATCGGTATCTTCGATGCGTAGGATGAATTGTCCTCCGGATTGACGAGCGACTAGCCAAGCAAACAGTGCCGTGCGCACACTGCCGACATGCATAAAACCAGTAGGACTAGGGGCAAACCTGGTGCGTATCATATATGAGTTATTTTATCAGAGGTGGCTACAAAATACCACTGTAGTTACATGCTTGTCGCCATGCGTAGTATTTGTTCGTTGGACAGTTGCGTATT
The DNA here is from genome assembly GCA_937873745.1 of uncultured Candidatus Saccharibacteria bacterium. Taxonomy (GTDB): domain Bacteria; phylum Patescibacteriota; class Saccharimonadia; order Saccharimonadales; family Saccharimonadaceae; genus CALMYZ01. Next base: position 1,379 of record CALMYZ010000001.1, read on the forward strand.
GCCAGATACAGTATAGAGGATGCCTTTGTTGACCCAAGCAGCGTCATTTTTGAAGGTGTAGATTGTCAATCCACCTTTTTGGTGTGGTACGTAGTCTTCGGCTTGTTTGGAGACATAGTTTTCGAGCAAGGCGCTAGAATCCCAGTTGGTTTGCTGTTGATCGATAGTAAAAGCCTGTGAGCCGGTGGTTGCTACGAACTTGATGCTAACTTGACCGTTATCGTAAGCAATCGGTCCGTTGAGCTTGTAGCCAGATGGCTGATAGTTTGGATAGCTGGCGTCGATTCCGGCTTGGGTGGCGGCTACACGGATAGAGATAGATGGAATGCTGAGATAAGTGAAATATCCAGCCAAGACGATAACGGCTAGTGATGCCACTGAGAGATTGAGTGCTTTGGCGAACTTTGGTTTTGACTTGCTCTTGGTGCGCTTGGCGCGGTGACGAGTCGGTGCCTCTTTGGCCATAGCTTTGGCGATTTCTGACTCGGCAGTCGGAGAGGCTGCTGGCTTGACAGCAGCTTGATGCTTGGTGACGGTAGCTTGCTTGTGCTTGGCGCGGCTAACTACAGGATGCGCTTGAGCCGGCAGGTCTGCCTGTGGAAGAGGTTTGACGACTGGTTTTGGTGCAAACTTGCTGATGGCGGGACTCTGGGCGACGACACCTGGCTTGCGACGGACGATGCCGTCGAGCTGTCTGACTGGCTTTTTGGGTGCTAGCTTGGCGACGGATTTGCGCTGGAGAGTGGTCGACTTTTGAGTTTTGTGATGGATATTGGCGGCGCTAGTTTTGTGCCTACTGGCTGCTGGTCGTGGTGCCGGGGCTGCTGCCTGTGTTGGTGTTTGATCGACCGGTAGCCCGGTGTGTGCGTCGTATTTTGTGCCGTTGATTGTAATAAATTTGTTGCTAGTCATTTCCCTATCCATCTATTGGTTATATCTATATTAGAGTCCGCTTACGTTTTTTGCAAGTAGCTTTGGTATAATATAGTGTAGATTATGGAACATAGACGAAAATCAGAACGCCGAGAATTTAGAAATCGAGTTATTACTTATATAGTTATGACACTTAGTGTGGTGGTATTGGCGACATTTGCGATACTATATGTAGCTGGTTATCGATTTGACTTCGGCGCTCGTAGTGTCGAGCAGTCTGGTATGGTGCAATTTGCCTCCAAGCCTATCGAGGCTACGGTGGAGGTAGACGGAAAAACCTTATCTACCAAAACTCCAACCAAGAGCGATGTCTTGCCAGGAGACCATAGCTTCGTGATGTGGCGCGAGGGCTATGAGACGTGGTTTAAGGCTTTGAATATCAAGGCTGGTACCCTGACCTGGCTAAACTATGCGCGACTAATACCAAAGCAACGACCGGTAGAGGCGGTAGACAGTCTACCTGGTGTAACCGCGACACTGGCTGCGCCTGGCGGTAAAGCATATGCGACCTTGACTACTGGAGACGAAGCCTCGATTCGCTTTTATGATATATCGAAAGACAAGATAGCTGAGAGCAAGACGGCTTCGCTCGTAGATAGCGGCAGTCCGGGTGCTAGTTTTGGGCTCGTGGGCTGGGATCCGTCTGGCAGGTATCTACTAGTCTCGCAGAAGAGCGCAGACGGCAAAATTGAGTGGCTTGTTGTCGATAGGATTGACCTAGATGTCGGTAATATCACTCGTTCGATGGGCGTGGCTTTTCAAAAGGTTGTCTTTGCTGATGATTCTGGCGCAAAGTTTTATGGGCTAGCCGAGGGAAATGTCCGTAGTGTTGATACAGCTGCTGGTATCTTGTCTCGGCCTATGGTGAGCGGTGTGGTGGATTTTTGGTACAACAAAGAGCAAAAGATCATCAGCTATCTAGAAAGCGCTCAAGCTGAGACTGGCTACAGGACTGTCGGTATAGTCCGTCCGGGCGGTAAGCCAGTAAATATACACCGTACTGACACCGATACTAAGGTGCCGCTATCTATTCGGACGGCACGCTATTTCGGCGTCAACTACGTGGCGATACTAGAAGGTCAGACTATAACCTTGCTTAGCGGCAAGCTACCAGAGGTAGAAAACGATAGCATGACACATGTTTATCAAATGAAAGTTGATAACGTGGTGACTAGTTATGAGTTTAGCCCCTCTGGCCGATTTTTGTTTGTGCAGCAGGGTGATAAATATCAGTCGTATGACATCGAGCGAGGTAGCTTGTCTGCGCTAAATACCCTGCCCGGTGATGGCGAAGCACGTCAGATTCGCTGGCTAGATGATTTTATGATCTGGAGTGATCGTGGCGGCAATCTAGCTTTTGCGGAGTTTGACGGAGCCAATATCCACAAGAATATCAATTCGGTGGCAAGTGGCTTTGACGTAGCATTGTCGCCAAATGGTCGTTATCTGTATAGCGTCGGTCAGAGCGAGGGTGGTCTACAGCTACAACGTATCCGGATGATACTTGAGAACTAGCGAGCGCCGAATAGTCTCTGGAGCAGTGTCGGTGAGGTGCCGGCCATCTCAGCTGTGTCTGAACTTGTACTTTCCTGGCTAGAGTCTGGCTTGCTAGCTGACTTTGGGTCTGGGCTGACTTGCTCGGCAGTGACTAGTAGGCGCTTCTCGGCAGTACCTAGAGGTGTACAGGTGATGAGGGTTAGCATAGGCTTGTCTGTGTCGTAGACTAGTTTGTCGATTTCGCTAGGTTTGACCACTTCGGTGCGTGTGACGACGTAGGTGTAGCGCGTGCCTTTGTAATTGGCGTAGATGACATCGTCTTTGCCTATTTTTTCGAGCTGAGCAAAGATGAACTTGTAAGCACCAGCAGCAAAAACATCGTTGCTAGAGTGCCCTGCGACAGCTGTGTTGCCGACTTCACCTGGCTTGGCGTTGGCACCGCGGATACCGAAATAAGCGAGACCATTGTTCATAGCCGCCATCTGACTGTCGTTGTCCGGAGTGGCGTTGTAATCTACGGGAGCGTCGACATTTATCTTGGGTATGATTAGATTGGTTAGCTCGGCGTCTACAGATGTAGATAGCGATGGGTCCACGATGATATTGGCCGGGTCGATATTGCCTGGGCTGACATAGGCTTTGACATTGGCGACTAGTACTTGATTGTACTGCAGGAAGCCGAACATCACCATGACACTTAGGGCGGCTAGTATCGGTACGAAATGCCTCGACTTGCGAACCACTTCGACCTTCTCGCCTACCTTTTCGCGAATCTGATCACGTAGTTCGGCCAGAGCTTCGTTTTGGCTGATCGACTCGTCGTTTTGGCGAGAGCTAGAGCCGATCGGTTGAGAGATTTGCTGGCTAGCGGCTTGTTGCTCGTTTAGAATAGCCTGACGTGCTTGGTGGACGTGGCCGACATAGTAGCGCTCGTAATATTTTTGATAATAATCTTGCCAAGCGCTATGGTATTGATTCCATTGATCAGCTGTCGGCTGAGTGCGTGTCTGATGAGTTCTGTCGTATACGCTCGTAGTTTCGATAGATTGCTGATTTTGGCCGTAGATAGAGTCGATTTGACCGCGCACTATGTTGGTAGCAGCAGTTTGTTGGACACCTTGAACCGACGCCATTGGCTGGTTCGTAGCGCCAGGTTGCTGAGCCGCTGGGCTCTGTGGGGCTATTGCTTGAGGCTGGTTCGATAGATTATCAGGCTTCATGATGGATTATTCCTATCCTTTAGTATACAATAAATACTGAGTTTTCACTTATAAGCGTGAGTGAAATCAACTTTGAGTATGCCGCGGTGGTGGAATTGGTAGACACGCCGGACTCAAAATCCTGTGAGCATTAGCTCGTGCCGGTTCAAGTCCGGCTCGCGGTACCAGAGAGAATATTACAGATACAAAAACCACCCTTTTGACGGGTGGTTTTTTGTATCACACGGTGCTTATTTACATCTGCTGTTTTAGCCTGTCCATCTCTTGATCTACATGACTGTAGAGTTTAGAGCAAGTTTGGTTTAGCTTAGCCAGATCTTCATCACTAATGGTGCCATTGAGCTCTTCTAGGATTCGGCGCGTCGTCGGGAATGATGTGCTGTTTTCGAAAAGGTTATCCATATCTTTGGCGCTGATTAAACCGACGCTTTCTGGCACTTCTTCTGTGGTGCGTTCACGAGGACTACTCTTGACTTGGATCGGATATTGACGGAATACCCTGATGCCGTTGTCGTCTTTTTGGTATATCAAAAGGTCAATATCACTCGAGTTGTACCTCTCGGCAACAAAAAATGATGGTAGAGCCACAACTTCTGGTATTTGACGTCGATTGAGAAGAGCTAGGGCTGTCAATTCATTTATCACTCCAGTTAATTCGGCTTTTTCGGTTTCGTGGCCTACACCTAGATGCTCGCTTAGGTCACCGAGGGCGGATTCGAGTAGCTCGCCGATTAGGCCATAAAACCCATCGACTACCTGACGACGAATTTCGTGGCCGGCATCGGTACCGAAGGCTAAGTCTCGCGGCTACTATGTCTTCCAGGAGCCACTGCTTGGTGATGAGCTGATAATAGTCTACTAGATTGCCGGTGTGGTCATAGGATGCGATTTCATATGATTCGTTAGTTTTGGCTATAAAATCACGTACTGATGATTCGTCGTGGCGGGTTGGATCATTGATCAGTTTTTGTATAGAATCGTCTGTGCGAAAAATACACTCAGCAACTACATCTCCGTGCTGAACGGCACGGAACAACAGATCATTGCCGTTGTCACCTAAGCCTCGTGTACGATATTTTTCTACAAACATAAGATATATTGTACCACATATAGCACCTAGAGTCAAACTATCAGACTGGCTGCGACGGCTTGAAGTGCCTTGTTGCTGTGCCATATCCAGTAGCTGGCGGCGCGAGTAGCGGTTCTGCCGCGCCATATTGACATCGTATCGGCCCATTCTTGGGTGACGACTTCCCCGTCCTGGGCGATGATTAGGTGCTCTTGGTGGTATGTGACGATAGTACAATGATAAGTGATGGTAAATTTGTGTAGTGCTTCGACGAGCTGGGCTAGCTGCATGTTGAAGGTTAGGATTTTTGGATAATATATAGCCTGGAAGAGTTTTTGTGTTTGCGCAAATGAGGCGACTATCAGGGTGTCCTTGCGATCGACAATAAGGCTTGGATTGCTACGGACAAGGTCTATGGAGTCACGCGTCAAGACTAGTGGCTTGTCTGTGTCTAAGATAAAGCTCTCGTAGAGGGCGGCTGGTTCTGACTTGCGCCCGGGGTCCCCCGCTAGTAGTAGTGGGGCTGACCAATTAGCCAAGGTGCGTAGCTCGGTGATAGCACCTTTGGCTAGACCTCCGGAGGGATTGCTTTGGCCGAACAAAACATCGGTCATACTAGCTGGTATCGTGCGTCGCAAAACGTCTGGTACGACGACTTTGACCTGCCCTACTCCAGTATCGAGAGCCGTCTGATAGCTCTCGGCTGCTGCGATAAAGCCTAGTTTATTGCCTCCGATGATGCCTAGTCTTCCGGCCTGGTCGCGGCGCTCTGGCTTATTCCATTCGACATCAGGAAATAGCGGTTTGTCGATGGTTTGCTGCTGCCAGTATTCAAAAGTTGGGCTCATAGCTAATATTATATCAAGCCTGCTGGCTGTCGGCGGCTGTGAGCTGATAGACGCCATCGACAGGCTTGAGTGTGTAGCTGATATTTTTGCGTTCTACGGCAATTGTCCAGCCCTTGTCTTGTGCTATCTGATAAAGTCCATACGACGGATTAAATGCTATCGGATGATCGACGACTGACAAGATACCTATGTCACCACTAGTGTCACCAACGGCATAGCTGTCGCTAAAAGTCAGGTGATGCGCATCCACAAGCTCCTGCAGTATTTTGTCCTTGTCGGTGTGGGTTTTGATAATTTCTCCGGTGAAGTTGGCACCATCTCTTACCCATTTCTGCCCTACCCAAGCATCGAAGCCGTAGTGTTTGGCAAAAGGCTCGACGATTTCTTGCTGTGAGCCGCTGATGGCGATAGTAAAATAGCCGTCTTGCTGGAGTTGGCGCAACAAATTGAGCGTATAGGCATAAATATTGTTTGTCTGCGAGGCGATAACTCGAGCGACGGCCTGATCGTAATCCCCGACATCTAGCTGGGTTAGATATTGCTCGATAGTCTCGACGATAGCTAACTGAAAATCCTCAAAAGCCTCTCTATGAGCGCGATGCTGCCATTGAAGATACTTTTCTGTCGTGGCTTCGGCTAGCTCACTAGGTATGGCTCCGATTTTGTCGAGCTCATAAAACAGTTCACGATAAAGTCCGCTTCGAAACAGTGTACCGTCGATGTCGAAAACTGCAAATTTATTCACGCCAATCCTTGGTTTACGACGCCGCGGCTATTAGTAGGGCTAATCCAATGATAAATACAAACATCATCACCAATAAGATGATCGGACCTAGTAGAGTTAGCCAGCTAAGCCAGTGAGCGGCTGGTTTTTGGACATTGCTGTCTGTTGCGTGGCGTAACTGCTTGTATAGTACGGAAATAGCACCAGTCTGTGTAATCGGTGCGATCATACCGAGGGTGATTATATTCCACAGACTAGTTCCGGCAAAGGTAGTCAGCCAGGCGTCTTTGGTTATCTGCGTACTGCGCTGGATCGCTGCATTGCCACGTTTGTCTTCTGCGAAAAATGCGACACCTGACAGTGAATAACGAACTGCCATGATGATACCTGGAACGATAAACAACAGACTCCATAGAAGAACTTTGACCATTTTGATGATATTCATCCAGATGTATCCCGGTAGGTTTTTCCAGGATGCAGCAGCAGCCTGCTTGAAAGTGACTTTTTCGCCGAGCGATAAGCGTGCGGCTGTGTATTCGAGGATGCCGTTTAGAAATAAGCCGACAAGGAAAGCTATGACGATTATAAGAAATACAAACGATATAACTAGCGCGATAATTAGCAGCTCATTGCCAGTAGCGATAGGTATATTTGGTAGTTCTGAATATATTGATCTTGTGTTCTGGGGGTTTACTGGCGTGTTTATAACGTCAATTACGCTAGCTATAGCATTTAACAAGAAAGCTACTCCGGCTAGTATGGCGGCGTATATGCCGACTTGCTGGGCGTTTTTAAATAGCAACTCAATGCCATTTAGTCCGATGTTGAAAGGATTGTTTTCGTATTGAACCTCAGGTGCTGTGTTCACCTCGTTTACGTTACTCATGTTTCATTCTCCTTGTTTGTACTTAGTTTATCAGATTATCTCTATACTCACAGGGCAATGATCGCTGCCCATTTGCTCGGCGTGGATGGCTGGGTTTTTGATCCGGTCTGCGATGGAGTTCGACGCCATCCAGTAGTCGATACGCCAGCCAACATTACGAGCTCTAGCGCCACCCCAGGCGGTCCACCAGGTGTAAGCTTCGGTTTTGTCTGGATACTCAGCGCGAAAAGTGTCGACAAAGCCGGCGTCGAGGTAGTTTTGGATACCTTCACGCTCCTCGACTGTGTAGCCAGCGCTTTTTTGATTGTCTTTTGGCCTGGCGAGGTCTATCTCGGTACGAGCAGCGTTTAGGTCGCCGCAAAATAGTACCGGCTTGGTCTCTTCGAGTCTTTTCATATACTCCAAAAACGCGGGGTCCCAGTGCTTGTGGCGGATCTCGAGTCGCGAAAGGTCACGTTTGGAGTTTGGGGTGTAGACAGTAGCCACCCAGAAATCATCAAATTCAGCAGCGATGACGCGCCCCTCGTCGTTTGGGTCGCCGTATTCATCACCCTCTACCTTGTGCTTGGAGATGATGTCATCTGGGAAGCCGTCTAGATAGCGTATAGCTGGGGTTTTCGAGAAGATAGCTGTGCCGCTGTAGCCTTTTTTGATGGCTGAAAAGAAATGCTCTTCGTATTGCGGAAAGTCGATGTCAAATTGGTCTCGCTGCGCCTTGGTTTCTTGTAGGCAGATGATGTCGGGGTCGTGTTCGGCGAGGAACTGCTCGAAAGCCCCTTTGTTGAGTACGGCGCGGATGCCGTTTACGTTCCATGAGTATAGTTTCATATGTATAAGTATACGCTATCCCTAGTATTGACATAAGTTAGTAAAAGATATATTATATGTTTTGTCCATTTCTATCCTGTTTTAGGAGTAAAAAATGCGTTACAAGGAAGCTAATACTGGCACAATTAGGGGCACTCGAGTCAATTCGATTGGCCCTTCGCATAAGGTGGAGGCACCGCCAAAGAAGGTGGAGCCTGTAGCTCCGACTGCGTTCGTGGTACAGTACCTCATGCTTGATCACGGCATGAAGGTGACGGAGGCCATGGAAGTCGCCGACGTAGCAGATGAAGTCTGCTCCATGGGCGGCAGTCTACGCCGACTGCGCAAGAGTCTGAAGGCACACCTGGATGACCTTCAGATCCATAAGGCGCTCTGGAAGATCCAGGGCATCTACGAAGCTCGCGCATAACATGGACACCCGTCGTCAACTATTTTTAGTTGACGACGGGTTTTTCACTTTTAGA
>CALMYZ010000002.1 GCA_937873745.1 uncultured Candidatus Saccharibacteria bacterium
TTGACACGCTCCCAGCTAATCTCTGAGATGTGAACTAGACCCTCGATACCGTCGACATTGATAAAGGCGCCGTAATCCACAACACCGGTCACAACGCCGCTGATGGCGTCACCGACTTTGATGCTGTCAAAACGAGCCGCTAGACCGTCTTTGATAGCTTCTTTTTCTGAGAATATAAGCTTGTTCGCCTTACGGTCGCTGTCTAGGATGCGCACCTTGAGTGCTTTGCCAACCAAGACATTTAGTCGCTGCAATATCTCGTCCTTGTCGCTACTGCCGACACGTGGGTAATGTTCAGCCGAAAGTTGAGACACAGGCAGGAAGCCGCGCACACCTTCGTATTCAACTAGTAGTCCGCCGCGGTTGGCGTCGTACGGAGTAACTTCGATAATCTCGCCACTCTCTAGCTTGACAGCTACTTCTTCCCAGCCACGGTCTTTGGCGGCTTTGCGAAGTGATAGCAGTGAATATCCGTTGTCGAGCTCTGAGTCTACTACGCTAGCGGTAACTTCGTCACCGACAGCTAGTTTCTGTGAATAGCCAACCTCACGTCGAGGTACATAGCCGACACCTTGTGCGCCAAGGTCGATCAAGACTTCGTGCTTTTTTACTGTTAATACTTTGCCTGCGATAATATCGCCGGCTATTACTTGCTTGACACTGTCGCTATCGGCAGCGAGCAAGTCATCCATTGTTATTGGGGCTTTGGTTGCCATAAGTCTAAGAAGACTCCTTCTTTAATTAATATTTTCCTAGAGACAACTTCAAGAAGCGTCCTCCGAGATTAATTCTATTGTACTAGATATCGCTTCTCTAGTCAAAGAGATGACGTAGAGCGCCTCGAAATCAAGTACGAGATAGTCGAGAACGTCAAAGCGCCTAGAGCAACGGTAGTTACTAAAGTCTCCGCTGGACCAGTCTGGGAATATTCATCGACGGTCGCAGCGCCAGTATCTGTCTCGTTGGCACTATCACCCGCATCTACGGTCGATTGATCTGTCGCAGGCCGACTACCAGACGACTCTTCTTTGCTTTCAGGTTTAGATTCGCTAGACTCAGGCTTAGTTTTCGAGCTATCATCTTTTACAGTCTCTTCTGCCTTTTTGTCTGTCACTGGCGCCGTGATAGCCACATCAGACCCCTTGTCAGGATTCCGTGAACTAGCCATATAAATCAAGCCTCCGGTAGAGACAATCAGTAAGGCTGCTATTATCACAAAAGCCTTAATTGATCCTGTTTCGGTATTCACTCGCATATCACACCTCTGTTTACTAGATTAAACTTAATGTTATTTTACATCATTTCTTGACAATAAGCAAATCGGCTACTTTTGGTGCCGTATCTATTCGATAATCAGCTCTCATATGTGCTAAACTTAGGTTATGTTAATCACAGTCGACACCGGAGGAACCAAGACTTTAGTAGCTGCCTTCTCTAGCGAGGGCAAGATAATAGCTAGTCATAAATTCCCAACCCCACGCCAGACACAGGCCTATATATTACAACTGACTAGCGTCATAAAGGAGGTCGCCGGCGATAAAAAAATCGACGCAATCGTCGTTGCCGTACCCGGACTGGTAGAGAAAAATATCGTCAAGATCTGTCCAAATCTCGGCTGGAAAGACTACGATCTCATCAAGGACCTCAAGCATTCTTTCAAAAATATACCTATACTGCTCGAAAACGACGCCAATCTAGGTGGGCTAGGCGAAGCTAGGATGCTAGATGACTCGACCAAGTCTGTACTCTACGTCACTATCAGCACCGGTATCGGCGTTGGCTATATCCGCAACGGCCGGATAGATCCGGCGCTCAACTCCTGTGAGGGTGGCCACATCATGCTGGAATACGATGGTGTTGTCAAAGACTGGGAGTCATTTGCCTCTGGTCGCGCCATCTACGAAACGTACCGCAAGTACGCCAAGGACATCACCAGCAAGCGAGTCTGGCTCCAGATATCTCATCGTATCAGCCGCGGCTTCTTTGCGCTCATCCCTGTCATCAATCCAGATATAATTATCATTGGCGGCAGTATGGGCACGCATATCGATAAGTTCGGTGACGCTCTGACTGAAATATTAGACGAACGAATGCCAGCTATCATCAGACGACCAAAAATCGTCAAGGCAGCTCACCCAGAGCAGGCTGTAATATACGGATGCTACTTCTATGCCATCGACAATCTCTCTAGTAAAACAACTAAAGCTTGATTATCCTGCGATACAGTTCAAAGAGGGCGAAGTGTTTAGCTGGTCGCCATCCACCAGCACTATCTACTACAAAATCGAAGGCTCGGCTCAAGATCTCATACACGAGCTAGCTCATGCCGTACTCTCACACACAGATTATCGGCGAGATATCGAGCTAGTAGCTATGGAAAGAGACGCCTGGGAGAAAGCTTTGACCCATCTTGGCCCCACATACGGCATAGATTTATCGAGAGATGTTATAGAAGAGTCCATGGACAGCTACCGCGACTGGCTGCACGCTCGCAGCACCTGCCCCAATTGCCAAGCTACCGGCCTAGAATCAGACAAACACCTATACTTCTGCCCCGCCTGCCGGAGCAACTGGACAGTAAACGAAGCTCGCACTTGCGGATTGAGGCGACTAAAGACGTAAAAACGCCCCGTATATCGAAACGGGGCGTTCTTGTTAGCTGCGAAGTATACTAGGCAGCTTTTTTGGTGCGGCGTGAAATACGACCACCCTTGGCACCAGCAACACGTGCTAGTTCTGGATTGGCTGCGAAGCCACCAGTATTACCATTACGACCACCCTTGGCACCGATCTTGGCGTAGAAGTTAGGGTCTTTTGCTAGATTTTTCTGTGCAGCCTTTAGGCCACCTGCTTTTGTTCCTGCCATCGCTAGGATCTCCTTTATAAAATTAAAAAGGTCCCGTAACTGCAGTTTCCTACAGATACAGAACCCTCACTTACCTCACATATGATATGTGTATGTTTTTATATTATCATAGCTTGAGCTTTTTGTCAATATTTACATGAGCAGTTTTTATGTTTATAAAACTGTTGCACATATCCGTGCTGTGGTATATCATAAGAGTAGTCAAATGACTGGCACCTGTTTGAAACCAAATTAGCTTCAAACAAATCAAAACGACCCGATCTGCGAGACGGGTCGTTTTTTAAGTTAT
>CALMYZ010000003.1 GCA_937873745.1 uncultured Candidatus Saccharibacteria bacterium
CATCTTGAGGCAACATCTTATATTTTCCCCGCCTAGCACGAAGCTTGTGAGTAATAGTTACGAAGTCGATCTGCTCCTCGCCAGTAATATTTTCAACATCAGTTGCACTCATCATCTCTTTTACTGTTGGGTGTGTTTTTGTGTCAGCTTTTTCTATGGGCTTTGTTACTCCAGGAGGTATACCCGCAATTGGATCACGCCAGCTAGGTACACAAAATTCATCCCATGCGTTTGTGATAGCATTGTCCAAAGTATATGGCGGATAACCAACGAAACTTATCAACCCTCTCTCCTCTATTTCGTCCTGAAATTGAGAGTAGTATTCGTCCATTTCTTTGCACGCTTGTTTCATTTCATTACCGGGAACAAAAATTTGCCCCTGTTCACAGAACAGTGGAGCAACCTTGATGTGTAACTTGTCGGCAGAAGTGAATATCTGACAAAACGGCAGGTAATATAAATATGCCATATCTACTTTATTGCTCGGCCTTTCAGAAGATATGAGACCCTTAAGCATGGCTACATAGAAAAATAAATCAACACGGAGGACGTAAGTTGCATACGGTGCCAGCTCAGCAATATTATTAGCTTTACTACTTTTATAAGCATCGATATAGCTTGTATACAGGTTCGGGTTGATTCCAAATAGTTGGAACATTAGGTAAATAATGTTTTCATCACTGTTGGCGACAAAGTCATCCACGAACTCTTTAACGGCTTCGAGAGTGGTTAGTTTCATCCCTGCTGGAATGATATTCTTAATTATCGCAAAAATTGAGTCGTAGTCTGTTGTGTCTAGATCAATACGCCAAGCGACTGCGAATTCTTTTTCCAATTCTTCAAATTCGCCATTTTGCCACCTTTGCAATGCTTTAGTCTCAGAAAATTCTCCTAAATCCATTCCCATTCGGCCAGATGATTCTTGTTTTACTTTTCCTGCACGAACAATTGGCCTACCATCCATTTCTGGACCGTTGCCATTCATATCTTGAGCGATCAGTTCTCGGTGGTGCATACATGGGGCAACACCATCGACAGGAGTTTTTGCGGCAATTTCACTCACCAGCTTGATCGCTTCTACAGGATCTCTACGATTACTCCTGCTTTTCGTAAGATCTGCGAGTGTTTCCGAGTAAAGCATCGGGCAAATATTTGTAAAGAAGAATTCGTCTAACCAAATTGATTGATCGATGCTTAGCATCTCAAGAGTAGATTTATCGAAAAGAATTACCGGACCCATGCACTTATTATATCGCTAGATAAGTGCTAAATCCTGTTTAATTGCGGTTATAACTTCCTCTATTGTTGTGAGCCATGAAAAGAAGAGTCCCTGTGGCTCTTTTTTTCATGGCTTTAACACACGGTGCGATTAAAACGAGACGGAGCGACGTATGGTAATAGAATAGGATACCCGACAAATCCAGCTCACATAAATATGACATAATAGTCTCACATGAAGCGAGATAACTTCACATGGCTTGATGTGCCGGCAGAAGTAGCAGCACGGCGTTTGCTGGGCTGCGAGTTGGTGCGAGAGGTCGACGGACAAGAGGTGCGTGTGCGGATTGTTGAAAATGAGGCCTATGATCAGGCAGACGAGGCTAGCCATACATTTCGTGGTCGCACTCAGCGCAATGACGCGATGTTTAAGAGCGCGGGAAATTTGTACGTCTATTTAACCTATGGTATGCATCATTGCTGCAATGTTGTCTGTGGTCCCGAGGGATTTGGCTCTGGAGTATTGATTCGGGCGGTTGAGCCGCTTGAGGGTATAGATATTATCGAACGGCGTCGTGGTGTCGCAGGCGTGAACGCGACAAATGGTCCAGGAAAAGTCTGCCAGGCGCTGGACATTGATAGACAATTGAGCGGCCATGACCTGGCTGAATCGCCGATGCGACTGATTAAACGACCAGCCTTGCCAGACGACGTCATCACAGTTGGCCCACGTATCGGTATATCAAAGGCTGTACATGAGCTGCGACGGTTTTATATCGCAGGCAATCGATATGTCTCAAAGGCATCTTTCCGGCTCGCTCGCTGAGGTGCCCGTGTTATAATAAGGGCATGTTTTTAGCCCTTAATGAAATTTTGAAAGAGAAATCACGATTCTTGCTTATAACTATCGTCATTGTATTAGTGAGCTATTTGGTGTTTTTTCTGACGGCTCTCGCCTATGGTCTAGCGAGTAGCTATACGCGTGCCGTCGAAGCCTGGCAGGCTGAGGGCATAGTGCTCAGCGATACTGCTAATAAAAATATTGCTCGCTCACTGCTATACCAGTCAGATTATGAAGCTATCGTTGGTGATAATGCAGCACTTCTTGGTGTGGGCGCGGCAACCGTTGATGCGGATGAGTCAGATGATGTTTCACTTTTTGGTATCGAGACAGACAGCTTTTTAATGCCCGAGCTCACTAGTGGGCGAGCAATCGCCGCAGAGAATGAAGTAGTGGTGAGCAGCGAGCTTATGGCAGCTGGTGTTGAGGAGGGTGGAACGCTGAAATTCAGTGGCACAGAGACGACATATGCGGTTGTGGGCATTGTTGAGAATGCGACATTTCAAACAGCGCCTGTGGTGTATATGCAGCTTGATACGTGGCGCACGGCAGTGAGTGAGGTGTCTGGCATGTCAGGTATGCGAGACGACACAACAGTCAGCGCTGTGGTGATTCGTGGCGAGAAGCGGGATGCGTACAATACGGAGCCTTTGGCTTATCTTTCGATTAACGACTTTATATTTGCTCTACCGGGCTACCAGGCCCAGGTGCTGACATTTAGCGTAATGATAGGCTTTTTAATCGGTATTGCTGCATTTGTGCTGGCGATATTTATCTATATCCTAACTATGCAGAAAAAGAGCATCTTTGGCGTGCTGAAGGCCGAGGGTGTCCCGAGTAGCTATATCGCCCGTTCGGTCATGGTACAGGTGGTACTGTTGTCAGTGTTCGGGCTATTGGTTGGTGGGGCATTAGCGGTGCTGACTGGAGCACTCCTTAGTACTAAGGTGCCATTTGCGATAAACCCATTGTTTTATGGAGGTATTGCAGGACTATTTCTGCTATGCGCGGCTATTGGCGGTATTGCCTCGGTGCGTTCGGTGACTAAAATTGACCCAGTGGAGGCAATAGAATAATGACACAAGCTATCCTTGAACTACGTGGAGTGGCGCGAGATTTTGTCGAAGCGGGCAAAAAAGTAACGGCACTGCAAAAAACTGATTTTTCGATCAAGCGCGGTGAATTTGTGGCGGTGGTTGGACCATCAGGTTCGGGCAAGAGCACCTTCCTGACTATTGCTGGTGGCTTGCAAAAACCTTCTCGAGGCGAGGTGGTAGTTCATGGCAAGGATATCACCGAGTTGTCGGTAAAGGAACTTTCAAAAGTACGACTGTCTGAGGTGGGCTTTATCCTTCAGGCCTCCAATCTGGTACCGTATCTGACCATTGAAAAGCAGCTGCTGTTGATTGATCGCGTCGTACGACGCGAGAGCCGGGCGTCTGTCATAGAGGGGCTATTTAAGGATCTCGGACTGACAAAGCTTCGCAAAAAATACCCGAGTGATTTGTCGGGTGGCGAGAGACAGCGTGCCGCTATTGCCAAGGTGTTGTATGGCGCCTCAAGTCTGATCCTTGCGGATGAGCCAACGGCGAGCCTCGATACGACAAAAGCTTTTGAGGTAGTGGAGCTGCTTGCCCGCGAGACCCGTGAGCGCAAAAAAGCCACCATTATGGTGACGCACGACGAACGACTACTTGAGTACTGCGATGCGGTCTATGAGATGAGCGATGGTGTACTCAAGAAGCGTCGCGGCCACAAAAGAAAAGCGTAGCTCTTAGTCATACGTCTAGCTGCCCTACGAGACCCGTATGCTACCAGGTATAAACAGAGAGTATAGTAGAGGTATGACAGAGTTTGTTACTAAACGTATCTATGAACTAGCTAGCTCGGATGATGGCTATCGCGTGCTGGTGGATCGACTTTGGCCACGCGGCGTTAGTAAAGAGAAGGCCGTGCTGGATGAATGGGCCAAAGATATTGCTCCGAGTACGGAGCTTCGCAAATGGTTTGCCCACGATCCGGCGAAGTACGAAGCATTTACTAAGCGCTACATTAACGAAGTGGAACAAAACCCCGACACGAGCGCAATTATAAAGAAATGGTATCAGCAAGATAAGGTGACGCTACTCTATGGAGCCCGAGACGAGATCCATAACGAGGCTGAGGTGCTGTGCCGGTACCTGAGTGAATAGGTGAGCAGTCTACTCTAGGGGTTATCTGGCAGACACTCACCTGCTGCATTTTTTGCAATTGGCACTCTTGACACTAGAGTGCCAATCCTATACAATAGATACAGAAGCTTCTATGCTTCTCTAGAAACCATTAATACTAATGATGAAAGGAGAATTATATGAGTAATCTTGTAAAATGGGATCCGTTTGCAGAACTTTCTGCATTACAAAAACAATTCTTTGGTGACGACTGGATGTCGCCCCTAAAAGGCGTTAACATTCCGACGACTGATGTCTTTAATAAAGATAATAATCTTGTGGTTGAGGCGCATCTGCCTAACTTTGAGCAAAAAGATGTCAATATCGAAGTGGAGAACGGTGCACTTGTGATTAGTGCCGAACGTCACGAAAAAGAGGAAGATAAAGGCAAGCAATACGTTGTGCGTGAAAGCTCAAGTAGCTTCTACCGACGCATTGCACTACCAAAGAGAGCAGACGCTGACAAAATCGAGGCACACCTCGATGAGGGAGTCCTAAAAGTGAGCATCCCTCTCACACCACTGCCTGAGCCAAAGAAAATTGCTATCTCGTCGAAGAAGAAATAGCAGTCGCGCGTTCTAACCTAAAAGGAGGCCTTAAGGCTTCCTTTTAGTTATAAAACCTGATTCAAGATCTGGAATTTGTTAGTTAAACTCCTTTAAAATGAGACACGCCCTAAAACAGGCGTTTTGTGTCTTATTTGTCTCATCTCGTGCCCCACCCCTGCGATTGTTCCGTGACCTGTATGGCTGATAATCTATACAGCGCCACTCCTTTGCCTCCATACTCCACTTTTGTACCGTTTCTGATTACCCATTTAGATATTTCGCTCCTATCTCTGGGATTGCCGTCTTTGCCGGCTTTGTCACCGGAGCTGACGATGTAGTATCTCAGCTGTCCGCTAGATATTAGTGCCTTGAATTGTGCCAAGGTGAGTGATCTGTCGTAGCCACTAAAGCCACCGATTGTCATGACTGGCTGTCCGCTCTTGAGCTGGATCGGGGCTGCCTGCTTGGCGCTGCCAACTGCAACTATCCATCTAGCTCCGTCTCGATTATCTAGCAGGTGTGAGACTAGCTCTTCTGTTTCCATGACGAGGTTTCTGTCTATGCCGGCGGTTGTTGAGTTTGGGCCGGAGGTAGGGATGCTACCCTGATGCGTGGTATTTACAGTGGCTAATGTATATACAAATGGTCCAGCCGAGACTGCGATAATCGAGGCTAATACACCACCCACTAAGAGGTCTTTGGCGGGCGTGGATAGATTGGCGGCTAGCGCTATACTCCCGATACCGCCGATAACACCGATAAGCCAGGCTAGCCATGGATAAGTGTTTTCGTGCCCGAGCAATACGATGGCAACCACAGACGTGACGGCGACAATAGCAGGTAGGACGATAGCAAGTGGTTGCTTTTGTCGGTAGGCATTCCATAGAGCCGGCAGGCTAATTCCCGCAAGCGCAGCGATTGCCGGTGATAATACGACTACATAGTACGGGTGAATCGTACCGCTGGTGACACTAAAGATTGCGATGTGTATGATGAGCCAAAGTAGCCAAAATGTGATAGCGGCGCGATCAAGATTATCACGAGGAGTTTTTCTGAGAGTCCAGAGTACGACAGCTCCGCCGATAAGTGCGGCGGGTAGTAACCAAGCTATATTTGGCCCAAAGTCAAAATTAAACATACGTAGCAAACCGGTCTCTCCTCCGAAGCCGACCGGTATGTAATTTGTGCTAGCAGCCACGCCGCCTTGACCTGTGTCGTAACTAAGCAGTCTCCCGAATCCGTTATATCCAAATATTAAACTCCAGATGCTATTGTCGTCGGTACTGCCGATCCATGGTCGAGACGAGGCGGGCGTAATCCAGACGATTATCGACCACCACAGTGTTGAGACGGCTGTAATGATGCCGGCAAAAATAATATGAGCTAAGCGCTTCGTGACAGGCGGCTTGGCAAAGGCGATATATACGATAATCATTGCCGCTACTATCATTAGGCCCTGTAGCATCTTGGCGTTGAAGGCTAGTCCGGTGAATAGGGCGGCGAGGCTGAGCCATAAAAGGGTCTTTTTGTTTTCTAGTGAGCGCAAAAATGCGTAGCCGCTTGCTATTAGCAGGAGGGTTAAGATTGCGTCGGGATTATTAAATCCAAACATAAGAGCTGCTACTGGTGTGAGTATAAGTGTGAGGGTTGCGATAGCGGCACTTTTGAATCCGAACTGTCGACGAGTGATGTCGTAGACTAGCCATATCGTGCCGATGCCAGCAAGTACGCTTGGCAGTAACATAGAGAAGTTTGAAAATCCAAATATACGCGCACTGAGCCCCATTATCATCGTAGCGATTGGTGGCTTGTCTATCGATATATGATTGGCAGAATCGAGAGATCCAAAAAACCAAGCAGTCCAATCTTGACTAGCGGCCTGTACGGCCATGGCGTAGTAGCTATTTGCCATGCCGTTATTCATAGCGCCGAAGAGATATAGACTACCGGCGACTAGCAGGGCGATGGGTAGGAAGGCTTTTTCGAGCCAAGACTTTTGATGGAGTTCACGCTGAATTCTGGTAAGCCCTTTTAGGTTATCTAGCGCAGTTCGCAGTATTTTTACTCGACTGTCTTTGTTTTCTATCCAGGTGACGGGCTGCTCGTGGACAAGTATATCTGCGTGCTCGGCTTTGATAAGTAGCTCGGTGTCAAAAAACCAACCGGTATCTTCTATATCTGGCAGTAATTTCGATGCTATATCACGCCGGATGGCTTTGAATCCACACTGTAGGTCGGAAAGCTCGGTTCGAGACATCAGCTTGACTATCGAGCCGTAGCAACGTGATATGAATTCTCTTTTTGGCCCGCGAGTTGTCTGGGAGTCCTTGGCTAGTCGTGTACCAGTGCTGATGCCAGCTTTTCCGTCGATAAGCGGCTGTATCATCGGCAAAAAATCATCTAGGCTGGTCGAGAGATCGGCGTCCATGTACGAAAGTATATCTGCTCGGCTAGCCTGCCAGACTTTATTTAGGGCGCGCCCTCGGCCAGACTGAGGTAGCCTAATGACCTTGACGGTTTTCAGGTCTTTTGATAATTTACGTGCTATCTTGCCTGTCGCATCGGTGCTGCCGTTGTCTGCGATAGTTATCTGGTAGCGATACGGCAGATGCTTGGACATATAAACATCAAGCGTCTTGATATTTGAATCAAGAATAGCAGCTTCGTCTAGTACTGGTACAACTATTTCGATAAGGGGGTTTCGGATAGCTGAAACGGTCTTGCTCATACTATAAGTATAGCTGAGATGTCACGCGCGTGTTTTTGAGACAAGCTTTATAAGTACTTTGCCTGCACCTGAGCTTTGTTGACCCCGTTTACTAGATTTGTAAAACCATGCTTTTCTAGAATCTGTATAGCAGTGTTAGAGCGCGCCCCACTCATGCAGTATAGGATGATTTCGGTATCCTTTGGTACGTCGGCGAGCTTGTCTGGTATGCCGCCCATCATTTCGGACGGCGATATGTTGATAGCTCCTTTGACGTGTCCAAATCGAAATTCAAGTGGTTCGCGCACATCTACAATAATTCGTTCCATGGTATTTTTCCTCGTTTAGCTTTATGTATTTAATGTAAACCATTTACAATAACAAGTAAAGCCTGTACAATCATAATCATGAATAAGCCAGATAAAATACACGACTTAGTAATTGTAGGTGCGGGCCCGGCTGCGCTGACGGCGGCAATTTATACAGCCCGTGAAGATATCGATACGACCTTGTATGAAAAAGCCATCGTCGGAGGCTTGGCTGCGACGACCGACTGGATCGACAACTTCCCGGGCTACCGCGAAGGAGTGTCTGGTATACGTTTTGCTGAAGAGGTGCAAGCACAGGCCGAGAGATTCGGCGCCAAGATAGATTTTGGCGATGTCCAAAAACTCACAAAAAATGACAATGCTATCGAGCTGACAGTTGACGGCGAGCCTGTCTATGCCAAGTCGGTGCTAGTGGCTACCGGTAGTGACCACAAAAAACTGGGCGTTCCAGGCGAAGCCGAATACCATTCTCGCGGCGTGCATTACTGCGCTACGTGCGACGGTGCTTTTTATAGCGGCAAGCGTATTGCGGTAGTTGGCGGCGGCAATAGTGGTGTGCAAGAAGCTATATTTTTGACACGCTTTGCTGACCATATCGACCTATTGGTGCGTAGTGAACTAAAGGCCGATCGGGTGTTAATAAAGCAGCTCGAATCGATGTCCGATAAAATCACCGTCCACACGAATGTCGCTGTCGACGAAATCACTGCCGTGGATGATAAAGTTGACGGCGTAGCGATCACCCGCAAATCCACTGACAAAAAAGACAAGATACTGGTCGACGGTGTGTTTGTGTTTATCGGCTTGCTGCCAAATACAGACTTTTTGCAGGATTCCGAGGTGGAGCTAGACGAGTCTGGTTTTGTACTAGCAAATACACGACTCGAAACGTCCGTACCGGGTGTGTTTGTAGCGGGCGATGTCCGCAGCGACTCTGTCAAGCAAGTCGTCAGTGCAGCTGGCGACGGTGCGGTGGTGGCGCTAAGTATTCGTGAATACCTGGCAGAGGCTAAATAGATGACCGGGGCTACATCGACACGAGCCACCAAATATACGGCGGCGGTTATCGAGCATTTATCGCGCGTAGGACATGCCACCAACGCAGAGATTTTAGAAGCGCTCCAGGCAGACTACCCCGATCTCAGTGCTACGACAGTGCATCGTATCACCTGCCGCCTGACTGAGCGTGGCGAACTTCGCCTGGCGCCGAGCTTATCGAACACTATGCGCTACGACACAAATCTAGAACCGCACGATCATTTTATGTGCAACAGTTGTGGCATGCTAAAAGACGCAGTGCTCGGTGCAACCTTGCGCCCAGCTATCGAAGCTGCTGTCGGAGATGGCTGTGCGATCTCTGGAAGTCTGACAGTATCTGGAGAGTGTAAGAAATGCAATCAACAAAACAGGAGGAAAGAAAATGCCTAACGTAATCATTGCTGGACTCGTCGCGATAGTGGCACTATTTGGAGGCGCAGCACTACTGAGTAACAACAAATCAGGTGCAGACGCTACTCAAAAGCAGACCTACCAAGAAGTGCAGTCTGCTGTCGAAAAAGGTGCCAAGCTCTACGATGTGCGTACGCCCGAAGAATTTGCGGCTGGATTTTTTGCCGAGGCTACCAACCTACCACTACAAGATATTCAGCAAGGTAAATTACCCGACACATCAAAAGACCAAAAAATATACGTATACTGCCGCAGCGGCAATCGATCCGGACAAGCCAAGCAAATCCTAGAAGACGAAGGCTATACTAACGTCATAGACCTCGGCGGACTCACAAACGTACAGGCTATGGGTGGTAAATTTATAGAAAAGGAGCCAACATTATGAAAAAAGTCACAGTCTACAGTACGACCACCTGTCCTTATTGTGTGATGCTGAAGAGATGGCTCGACGAAAAAGGTGTTGAGTATACCGACTACCTCGTCGATAAAAACCCTTACGCCGCCCAGATGATGATGCAGCAGAGTGGTCAGTCTGGTGTGCCATTTACGACTATCGAGTCAGAGGATGGCAAGGTGGATGGTGTGATTGGTTTCGATAGGACTCTCATGAGTGAGGCTCTGGGCATCTGACACATAAGGTGACTATGCGTGCCCGTGGGTGTATAGTATGAGTATAAAATAGGAGTATTTATATGATCAGATTGATAGCAAATACAGTGTTAGTAATTCTCGGTAATGCGATCGGCCTGGTGGCTGCTGCTGCGTTTATCCAAGGTTTTTCGATAAACTTTATCGGATTTGTTTGGAGTTTGATGATATTTAGCGTAGCGCAGATTATATTGGCGCCTTTTGTGCTCAAGCTATCGGTCAAGTATTTGCCGGCTTTGCGTGGTGGTATCGCTCTAGCGACTGTCCTAGCATCGCTTGGTGTTGCTAGTGTATTCACCGATGGCCTGCAGATATCTAGCTTAAGTGCTTGGCTATTGGCGCCATTTGTAATCTGGGTCGCTACTGTTGCGGCTGGCGTGTTATTGCCGATGGTGATTTTCAAAAAGACACTCGAAAATATTCGTGATAAATAGCTAAATAATGAAATCTCTCCTCAGGATAATCCAGATAACTCGTCAACTATGGCCACTTTATGCGGCTGTTAGTTCGTTTTCTATACTGGTTGCTGTCGCCTCTCAGGTTCAGCCTATTTTAACCAAGACGATAATAGATCAACTGACTCTAATAATCGGTGACCAAGCAGTAAACTTAACCATCGTTGTAGCTTGTGTGGTGGCGATCTTTTTGGCCGACGTGGCGACGACTCTGTTTAGTAATATCGGAGGGTATTTTGGTGACATATTACAGGCGCGCTTACGCAAAAGCCTGAGTGAGCGCTACTACGAGCACATATTGAGGCTACCGCAGAGTTATTATGATCGCGAGATGACAGGCAAGATCATCAGTCGGCTCAATCGTAGCATAGACCAGATCACAAACTTCGCCCAAGCCTTTAGTAATAATTTTCTGCAATTTATTTTCAGTACAATTTTGTCGCTAGCGATTGTGTTTTGGTATTCCTGGCCAGTTGGTATTATGTTGACATTGCTTTACCCGATATTCATCTGGCTAACACTTCGTACGAGTAGCAAGTGGCAGAACTACCAGGCGCAGATAAACGAAAATGTCGATATCGCCAATGGTCGCTTTGCAGAAGTGATCGGTCAAATAAAAGTCGTGAAGAGTTTTGGTCGCCAGGCGCGTGAGCTAGATGTTTTTCAGAAACGCTATCAAAAAGCTATCGATGTAACGCATCCGCAGAGCAGGCTGTGGCATAAACAGGATGTAATTCGTCGTCTGATACTAAACTTAATATTTCTGGCCGTCTACGCTTATATATTTATCGCCGCAACCCAGGGGAAGTATAGTCTAGGTGTCACGGTGCTATTGATCCAGTACGCGGCCATGATACGGGTGCCGATATTTAGTATTAGCTTCATGGTTGATATGATGCAACGAGCGATAGCCAATACTAGGGATTATTTTGCGGCTATAGATGAAATACCAGAAGTGAGTGCGATAAAGTTAGCAGGTCTCAATATCGAGCGAGCTGATATCGAGTTTAGCCAGGTCGACTTTCGCTATAACAAGAAGGATCGTAAAGTATTAAGTGGACTTAGTTTTAAGGTATCGGCTGGTAGCAAAGTGGCTCTGGTGGGTGAGAGTGGCCAGGGTAAAACTACCATTATAAACCTGATCCTTGGGCTGTATAGGACATCTAGTGGTTTCATAAAAATCGACAACAAGGATATAGCCGACATGCCTCTTGGTGACTTGCGCCAAGCGAGTGCGGTGGTGTTTCAGGAGCCGGCATTATTCAGTGGTACGGTGCGAGAAAATATAGCCTACGGTGTACCAAAGGCTAGCCTAGTCGATGTCAAAAAAGCCGCCAAAGCCGCCAACGCGCATGAGTTTATCCAGAAGTTTGACAAGGGCTATAGTACGCCAATCGGTGAACGTGGCTTGAAATTGAGTGGCGGACAAAAACAGCGTCTCGCTATAGCCAGGGCTCTTCTGAAAGACGCACCGATTTTGATACTAGACGAAGCAACTAGCAGTCTGGACACCAGGAGTGAACGTCTAGTACAGCAGGCGCTAGATAGGCTTATGAAGGGTCGTACTACGATTATAATTGCCCATAGACTCAGTACGATCAGCGAGGTCGACCAGATAATAACCATCAAAGACGGACAAGTCGATGAGGCTGGATCTCCAACTGAACTCGCAACTAGCGGCGGCATATATGACCAATTGTTGACACTACAAGCCAGTCACGATAAAAAGAAGCTTAAAAACTACGAAATTAGCTAACGAGCTACGCTAGCTATCTTCGTCTAGTTTTAGGATGGCTCTGACAGACGGACTGATTTCTTTGTCTGTTCTATGGACGCAGCCGATCCAGCAACAGGGACGCTTTTTGCCAGCAGCCAGCTCGTCGATAGCACGGATGACATGCTTGTCTCGTGTAGATTGCTGCTTGACAGATATTACCCAGCAAATCCACTCATTGCGAGCAATATCAGATATGGTTTGCCAGGTTTTTTGGGCATCATCGCTACCTTGCATCGCCCGATGTAGGTCCTTCGGCATGTCATGAAATATAGAGTTGCTGCTACTGGCTATCATCTTTGTATTATAGCAAGTAGCAGCCTACTTCACGAGTGTAGATATGGTACTATATAGCTATGAATCAGAGGTTTACGCGTCGTCTGAAATCTATCTACAGCTGGCTGTCTGACAAGTATGCCCTCAATGTTTTTGGCGTAGTCGGAGGAACCGTAGGCTATGTCCTGGCCCTGCTACCTTCACTCATACCTAGGCCGGGTCTTTTTATGGGTATATTGGGCGGGATTTGTTTTATGATCGGCTATGGGCTGGGTCTGCTTGCCCAGAAGACCTACTATTGGCTAGTGGATAAGCGCATACCAAAGGGCTACGACAAAAAAGTTACAAAGATAATCGGTATTTGTGCGGTTATATTTATCATCGGCTTCGCTATCGTGGCGGATAATTGGCAAGATGAAATTCGAGTGCTGGTCGGCGTTGAGCAGAGCCCTACTCGGGGAACTTTCTTAATACTAGGTGGATTTATCTTGGCAGCTACCCTATTTTTGGTGATCTCACGAGGCGTATCTAAGCTTTATCGAATAGTACTGGCTTATACCAAACGCTGGCAGATATTGCCAAAGAGAGTCGCTATGTTGACCGGCTGGATACTAGCGACTATTTTGGTATTTACGATTATAGACGGCATATTTATAGGTAGTCTGAAGTCAGTAGCTGACAACCATTTTCGTATGGTAAACGAGAGGACTGGGGATAGGTCGTCTAGGCCGACTTCTTCGCTCAGGTCTGGTAGCGATGAGTCATTGGTTAGCTGGGAAACCCTTGGTCGTAATGGCAGGGACTTTGTCGGCTCTGGTCCGACAGCTGACAGTATATCTGAGTTTACTGGGCGAGAGGCGAAGGAGCCAATTCGAGCCTATGTGGGTGCTCACCAGGCAGAGACACCACGTGCTCGGGCAGACTTGGCGGTACGCGAACTCGAGCGTATGGGGGCCTTTAACCGTAAATACCTGATAGTCAATACAACGACTGGTTCGGGCTGGGTGGAGCCAGCCGCAGCGGCAGCTGTTGAATATCTACACGATGGCGATATTGCCCAGGTGGCCTTGCAGTATTCTTATCTACCTAGCTGGATGGCGCTACTGGTGTCTCGCGAGGATGCTACCGATAGCGGCAGAGCTATCTTTGAGGCGGTTTTTGAAAAAGTCCAAGACCTCCCGGAAGACAAGCGACCAAAAATAATTGCTAGCGGATTAAGCCTAGGCTCTTATGGCTCACAGGGCGCCTTCAGTAGTGCGAGTGATTTTGCGATGCGAACCGACGGAGCGCTTTACTTCGGTACGCCAGGATTTAGCCAGCCATGGCGTGAGTTTACCGAAAATCGCGACAAGGGTAGTACGCAGATAAAGCCGGTCTACCGCAAGGGTGAGACAGTGCGCTTTGCCAATAATCACCAGGATTTGATAGATGTCACCAAGGACTGGATTGGTCCGAGGGTGCTTTATCTGCAGTATCCGTCTGATGCTATCGTCTGGTGGACGACCGATCTCATATGGAATAAGCCGGATTGGATAGATGAGCCACGCGGTCACGATGTTTCGGAACGAACACGTTGGTTCCCTGTTATCACCTTCTTGCAGGTATTGGTTGATCAGATGTTTGGCAATCATTTCACGGGTGGACATGGTCACAACTATGCTCCGGATGTAGTCTATTCTTGGGCGGCGGTCACGCCGGTTGATGATTGGTCTAGCGAAAAACTAGATGACCTACAGCAGCTTATGAACAAGCGCTATTCATCTGTAGAGCCAAGCAGTAGTAATAACTGACATGCTATACTAGGTATGGATGACAATTTCTTACACTGAGAGACTCGACAACGCCTTGATAAGGGCGGCTTGGGCACACAATAAAGCCAAGCAGTATCGCAAGGGAACCGATATCCCGTATATCATTCATCCTGCCGGGGCAATGATGATCGCTTCTAGTGTGACAGAAGACGAGGACGTATTGATTGCTTGTCTACTACATGACACCCTGGAGGATGTCGATAGCTCTATATACAGTGAAGACGATATGCGCTTAGAATTTGGCGATAGAGTGACAAATATTGTCTTGGACGTTACGAAAAATCTAGAATCTAAAGATTGGTATGAGGTATCTAGGCTGTATCTAGAGCACCTAGAGAATGAAGCTAGCGACGAGGCTGTAATAGTCAGCTTAGCGGATAAAATCCATAACTTATTGTCTATATTGAGAGATTACGATAGTGTAGGTGATTCTCTATGGAGTCGTTTTGCGACCAAGAGTGGCAAGGATCAACTATGGTGGTATCGCTCTGTGCTGGAGGTAGGTAGGCGCCGTAGTGCACCTAGCGGCCTAACTGAGCGTTTGGCTGACATGGTGGCGACGCTAGAGTCAAAGATAAAATAACCCCGCCGATCGACGAGGTTATTTTAAACTAAAGCACAAGAACTATTTATCTTTAGTGTGTAGTACGATACCGTCTGTCTCACCCACGATAACATTGAAAACGAAACCGTGAAGATAGCCGATAATCCATCCAAGCGCAAAGTAGACAAGTGGTACTACTATGATGGCGATGATGCCAGCACTGATGCCGAATGTCATACCGGCGAGTACGCTACTAGTTTCTTGCGTTAGATTGATAGTTGCGCGTAGGGCGAAAAGGATAGCTACGACTAGACCGATAACTGAGGCAAGAACACCCTCGAACATCGCGATAGTGCTGGCCTTTACACCGACGATAGTAAGATCTTTTTGTGATGAATTTTTAGGCATGATATAAATCTCCTGATTGATTAGGTAATTATTTTGAAGGCTTGTAGGCGAAGTCTTCGCGGAAGATATCCAGTACAAGCATACGTAGCTGAACTTGACGCATAATCAAGAAGCTAGCTATCCAGATTAGTATCCACCAAAATGACTGGCTAGCGTACTTTGAAGCCGTGGTGATGACGCCATTGTCGACCATCGACTGTATTTCTACTCCGGTTCCGAGTAAGAATATACCAGCCAAGGCCAGACCCGTCCCGACATAGGCGGTTACGAGCGTGACAAAGTTCTCGGTAAATAACACCGATGAGCTAGCTAGTATTATGCCGATAATGAAACCGCTGAGCGACAACAGACCTAGTACAAATCCATTGGCTGATAGCCCGAAAGCTAGGCCGATTAGGCTAAATAGCGCCGACATCGCCACACCCATGAATACGATCAGGGCGAGATCGAAAAAGGCGTACGATAGTATCGCTAGGACGATAGCAAATACGATAGCTACCAAGATAGCAATAGTCGTGGCTGTCACGCCTGTGCCGAATACACCCTGAAAGCCAGTAAAGCCTATAGAGGCTCCAACCGCCAACCCGGCGACCGGCATAAGCACCTTAAATAATTTATATCCGAATAGTCCGACGGCTAGTCCGACAGCCACTAAACAGATCGCAACGAGCATTTCCATAGGCTCCTCCTTATAGTTATAAGGCAATATTACCACC
>CALMYZ010000004.1 GCA_937873745.1 uncultured Candidatus Saccharibacteria bacterium
GTAATACCAGTACAGCGTTAGTAAAATAACCTTCGATAATACGGAGGTTATTTTATTTGGCTCTCAAACATCTCGAAAAACTCGCCCTTCTTTGCAATCAATTCGGTTGCCGTACCCCGCTCAACCAGCCTGCCTTCTTTTAGCATATAAACCACGTCCGCTTTTTCTATTGTTGTCAGTCGATGACTAATCGTGATAATAGTTCGATCTTTATCGTCAAATAAGTGTTTGAAAATACGGCTCTCAGCCAGTGCATCAATCGCACTCGTGGGTTCATCCAGAATAACGACTGGACTATTCCTATAAAATGCTCTTGCGAGCGCCAGTCGCTGCCATTGACCACCAGATAAATCAACACCGTTATTGCCGTGCTCATCTTCCATCCATTTATTCACATACGTGTCGATACCATTAGGCAGTTTCTTTAGAAAATCTCGAGCCTCAGCCATGTCGAGTGCTCTGGCAAACCTCTGTTCGTCAAACGGCTTCGAGACGTCACCAAACCAGACGTTCTCCTTGGCGGTCGCAAAATCGTAAGTCACGAACTCCTGCTCCAGTACAGCAAGGTGTTTGTACCATTCTTCACCAAGCTCAGTAAGACTAACGCCGTCCACCGAAATCTCACCCTCTGCTGGAGTATATAGACCCGACAAAAGCTTGATAAGTGTTGATTTGCCTGCCCCGTTTTCACCGACGATCGCAACATGCTGGCCGGCTTTGATAGTAAGTGATACTTTTTGCAGTACTTTTTGGTCAGAATGTGGATACCGAAACGAAAGGTTCTTGACGATAATATCTCGAGGTCGACCGGCAATACTCTCACTCCCGCTCGAAATAACCGGAAGCTCCATGAACTCTTGATAAGCTGACAGATTTGCCAGATCCTCATCCATCGAACCGATAATTCTTATAAATTGATTAGCGCTGTCGAGCACCCTTGACACCATTTGCTGTACAAAAATAAACTGCCCGACCGGCTGCTGACGATGTACGATCTGCAGAGTAATCCAGATAAGTGTAGTCACCTCACCGACTGCCTGTAAGATATCAGCAGCAGCTCGCTTCTTTATAAACGACCGCTCAAAATCTATACGAACCCGTTCGTCTTTATCGCGTAAACCTACGCGCAGGTCGAGTAAGTATCGCGTCATACCATATAGCCTTAACTCCGACATAAAGTGTGGTCGCTGAAATAGCCAATCTAGCACACCTATCTTACGCCGCGTCTCTACGTTCTCTGTCCAATGCTTTGCCGATAATCGAGATAACCGGAACTGCACGAATAGAGCTGGCGCAACCGTCGCAAGCAAGATAACACCCAGAATCCAGTTGACAAAAACGAGAGCGATCGCACCACCAATAAACATAATGATGCGCGACAACAGATCACCTAGCTGATTGAATATATATGGAAAGAAGCGAGCAAATTGACTAGCCTTGTCGTATAAATCAGCCGTATCTTTGTCGTCATAACGCCAAAAATCAAGCTGTAAAAACCGCTCATACATACGATCGGTCATCGCCGACTCCACCCGATAACGCATCAACTGTGAGACATAGTTTTCGATACTACCCCAAATTGTTGATATAACACCGAGAGATGCTGTGATAATAACAAGCTGAACAGCTCGACCCGCAGCCTCATCATTGCCACCATACCCTTCAGCCAGAGCTGTTGTCGTAAGCCCAGCAAAATACACTGTGACGATCGGTAGCACTGCCGAAACAATAGACCCAATAATCTGAACGATCACCGCGAAGGGCGCAGCTCGAAATGTCGTAGCCGCCACATGGCCAATGGAGACAGTAATCTGTCTAATGGTAAGTTTTTTATTATTGACTAGTTTATTCTTTGGCATCGTTTAATATTGTAGCATCTCGCTATAGCCACACGACAGGTGAGTGTAGCCAATCTAGCTCCAGATTGAGCCATTCATTCATCAGTCCATAGCCGTTCACCAGCCAGATAGTTAGTATCACCACTACAGATGTAAATAGAAACAAAGCTGTTTTGATTGGCCAGTTTTGGTTCGACACCCAAGTATTCCAGTCATCGTATTTTTTGCGACCAAACTTTAGTAGCTTACGAGCCCACTTAAATTCACGAGACAAGATAGCCAGGCCCGCAAAAACGATCAACCAACCAGGACCCGGGTATGGTATCGCTATAATACCCACCAATACCACTACGCCCCCAGCCAAACCAGCCACGAATCTCCGTAGTCGACGCTGCTGTATTTTATCCGCTTCAACCATAAACTAAACACCCTAACTACCGAAAAAGTAGCGTCCTTACTGTCATTATTATACCCCTACCGATAGCTTTTATGGGCATATGGTGTAAAATCGTATTATGTCATTATCATTTACAACTATTCCAGATAGAACTGGCCCGGCCGTATATATCATCGGCAACGGACTATCTCAACTAGACAAACAGCTTCACGACCTAGGTAATCAAATAATAAGCCTGGTAAACAACGATACTCAGGTAGTCATTCTAGACTCTAGTCACGGGGACGGCATGAAGGTCAAGGAGTTTTATAGCCTACAATTTATACCGTGCCTGCTAGTAGTACTAGACGACGACACTATAGCTCGATCGTGGGAAGTAAATCTACCGAGAGCAGAGGAAGTTAGCTACGTATTATCGCATATAAACGGTTCGATGAGATAAGGCTAATCGGTCAGCAATTCAACTAATCGCTGCTCGCTGATAATCTCAACTCCGTACTTTTCGGCCTTGGCAAGTTTGCTCGCACCGACTTTTCCGCCAGCTACTAGGTAGGTCGTATCTTTGCCGACGCTAGACTGAAAAGTCCCGCCCAGTGAGCGAATTTTGTCAGCTGCTTCGTCCCGGCTCATCGACTCGAGCGTGCCAGTCACTACGAAACTCTGGCCGACTAGTCCGCCGGTTTTTTCTTCGAATACAGGCTGTACACCTACTGAGGCTAGCTTATCCAGTAGCGCCTGGTTATCTTCGTCGGCGAACCAAGCCACGATACTTTCGGCGACGACCTTGCCTATACCGTCTATCGATTCTAGCCTCTCTATGATCGCTAGCCGTAGCGAGTCTATAGACTTAAAAGCGCCCGCAAGGTCTATGGCAGTCTGCGCACCGACATGACGGATACCCAAACCTAGGATAAACTTTTCGAGTGGCGGTGTCTTTTTTGACTGAATCGCATCTACTAGCTTTTGCGCAGATATCTCAGCGAAACGATCTAACTGTATTAAGTCGTCGACCGTCAATAGATATATGTCAGCTATGTCTTTCACTAGCCCTGCGTCAACCAAAGCTACGACGTTTTTTTCGCCCAAGGTATCGATATCTAACGCACCTTTCGAAGCGTAATATTCGACCGAACGTTTCAAAATCAAATCGCTAGAAGATCCTTTCACGCGGTAGACCACGTCGTCGCCCCGACGCTCAAACTCTAGCTCTGGATACTGCTCAAGTAGGGCTGCTTTGTAGTCGAAAGCACTAGACCCCTGAGGACGAAGTTCTAGTACGACACGCTCTACTTGCGGGATGATGTCGCCGGCCTTAAAAATGACCACCGTATCACCGATCCGAACATCTTTGCGCGCAATTTCATCGGCATTATGCAAACTCGCATGCTGCACTGTCGTGCCCGCTACATCTACAGGGTCAAACACCGCTACCGGAGTAGCCGCACCGGTACGACCGATCGATATCACGATGTCGCGCACAACTGTAGTTGCCTGCTCGGCAGCATATTTATAGGCGACAGCTGCTCGCGGCTGCTTACCGACAATACCCAGCTCTGCGTATTGGGCACGGTCATTTAGCTTAATAACTAGTCCGTCAGTATTGAACGGCAGTTCGTGTCGAAGATCATCCCAATCAGCCACAAAACTCATGACACTACCCAAGCTACCGAAAACACTAGCCTGTTGGTTGCAGCGCACACCTAGTTCACGGATCGCCCTATAGGCATGGTCATAGGTCGGGATATCTGAGTTACTCTCTCGCAGTAGATCATAGGCTATAAAAGTAAGCGGCCTAGAAGCCACCAATTTAGGATCGAGCTGACGAATCGTACCAGCTGCTAGGTTGCGTGGATTTTTAAACTCCGGATTGTCACTGGCGCGTTGTTTTTTATTTAGCTCGTCGAAATCTTTTTTGAGCATCACTATCTCGCCACGGATTTCGGTGCGCCCAGTCAAAAATTGCGCATATCCTTCGGAGTGTCTGAGCGCTAGCGGGACATTTGCGATAGTCCGCACATTGCTAGTGACGTCTTCTCCGACATAGCTATCACCACGCGTCAGGGCTTGAGTGAGTATGCCGTCTTGATAGATAAGTGCGCAGGCCAAACCGTCCATTTTGACATCGGCAAAATATTCGTGTTTACGGTTCGGCAATAGCTTATCCATCCTAGCTACCCACGCCTCAACTTCATGCTTATCAAAGACATCATTTAAACTCAGCATCCGACTACTGTGTGTTGCTTTTTTGAAACCACCCTTTAACTCCCCGCCAACACGCTGAGTTGGGCTATCTAGCGTGATTAGTTCTGGCTGACTAGCCTCGATAGACTTAAGCTCAGTAAAAAGACTATCGTAGACAGCATCGTCAACCGACGGCTCATCCAGCACATGATACTCGTAGCTATAGCTATTAAGCAGCTGCCGCAGCTCCGAAGCTCGCTCGCTAGGCTGGATCGGCGTCATCGTCCATCACCCTTCTATATAGCAGATAAACATAGGAACCGCAGAAAATAACGCTAGCTGAACTGACCAGTAATAGTACGACAGGTATCACAGGTAGATTGACAAACAGTACAAAAGTAGCCTTAAGCCACGAATCTATCAAAATAGCTGGTATGACTATAAGCGCCCAAGCGACAGCCGCAATAAATACCATCCAGAGCCAACGATAAAGCAGCCGCATACGACGCCCAACTACCATATCTCCGGCTACTCGCATCGCCCTCATCGGATACATACCCGGCAAGGTTACGACAACTAGTGCTATCAACGTCGATGTCATCCAGTATAGAGACAACGAGACCAGTAGCAGTCCAGCAACGGCGAACAGCATAGCTACAGCTCCTCCGTCCAGCAGCCCGGAGCTACTAGCGGAACTTATCGCGATGACAGCCAATGCGGCGGGGATTACTTGAACTATAAGCATCAAAGCCACCAAGATAGTTGGTATTATGGGTGCACCGCTCATATAGAGGGCGTCCCGAAAGCGCCTTTTTCTACCAGCCAGGCTCTCGCGCAATAGCCAAACCACAGCCATCCAAGCCATCAGACCAAAGAACACGCTATAGGCTTGCTGCAACTCCGTAGGGGTGCCCATCAGACTACCAGTCATACCAGACAGCATCAACAGACCAGCTTGACCGATCTGCCCAAACTCCCCATTGAACACCTCCTGGCTGGTCTGCTTCAAGATATCACTCAATTCGCTATAAGCACTCTGCGAGGCCATACCTATAAACACCCCGACCAGCACAGAGTATATAACTAGTAGCCAGGCAAAGTTAGCTTTTTGCTTCCGTATCTCCGACAACACGTAGCCGGTAAAAGACCAGTATCCTGGCAACTTGAATGACCTGACGTAATCACGGCGGCGCGTCAGCCGAAAGCTACGATGTGGACGGCGCGACAAAAACCCAAGCCTACGAACTTCCAGCTTATACAAAAAGGTTAGGCAGCTGATCCTCGCATTATTCATTAGCAAGGCTATATTGTTGAGAATCTTTTTCATACTAGAACTTATCAGCATTACCACGAAGTCGTGCCACACGATCTTCTAGCGGCGGGTGGGTGCTAAACATCTTCGCAAACGAACCGGCCTTGAGCGGATTTGAAAAAAACATATGAGCCGTGGCACTACTCTGCTTAATCATCGGCTTACCGTGCTGCTGCAGTTTCTCTAGCGCTAGAGCCAAACCCTCGCTATCTCGAGTCGTCAAAGCGCCTGTCGCATCTGCCAAGTATTCACGCTGACGACTAACGCCCATCTGGACTATCATAGCTACAAATGGAGACAGAATCACCACGACAAGACCGATTATCAACACCAATGGATGTGTATTTCTATTGTCGCTGCCAAATATCATAGTGCGCAAGATTATATCCGACATAATACCTATAGCACTGACCAGGCCAAATGTGATCATACTAAGTCGAATGTCGTAGTTTTGTACATGCCCCATCTCGTGTGCCATAACAGCCTCGAGCTCGCGGTCATCCATGATATCCATCAGCCCAGTAGTGGCCGCTACTATAGCGTGTTTTGGGTCACGACCGGTCGCAAATGCATTTGGAGCCGCGTCGTCTATGATATAGACCTTCGGCGTCGGCATACCTGTGGTGATGGCCAGGTTTTCGACTATCCTATATAGGCGTGGGTTATCTCTCTTCTGGATTTCACGAGCACCCGTCATAGCAACTGCCAGCTTACCAGCTGCAAAATACTGAACAAGTGCGTAGATAAAGGCGCCTATCATCACCCACAGAGTGATACTGGCGTCGCCGAAATAAGCACTGGCAAAAAATCCGATAGCTGTAATGATTGCGACAAACACAGCCATGATGAGCATAGTGTTTAATTTATTCTTCGCTATAGCCTTATACATTACCTACTATTATACCACCATCCTACCCCCAGATAAACCAAAAACAGCGCTCCAAGGCGCTGCTTTTTTACTCAAACAACTATCTAGAGTTTTACTTCTACAGGCTTCTCGGCTTTAGCCTGCTCAGCTTCGTCTAGCTCGAAGAAATCGCGCTTACCAAAGCCAAACATACCGGCCACGAGATTGTTCGGGAACAAGTCGATCTTGGTATTTAGATCACGTACACCGCCGTTATAGAAACGACGAGCCGCCTGGATCTTGTCCTCAGTATCAACTAGCTCGTTCTGTAGCTCAACGAAGTTCTGGCTAGCCTTCAGGTCCGGATATGCCTCTGCGACAGCAAATAGACTCTTCAAGGCACCTTCGAACTGGTTTTCGGCAGCAGCCGTATCCTTGACACCCTGGGCGTTTAGCACGTTTGAGCGTGCCTTTGTGACCTCTTCAAAGACAGATTTCTCATGCTTCGCATAACCTTGCACAGTGTTGACTAGATTTGGGATCAAATCCAAGCGTCGCTTTAGCTGTACAGTGATATCACTCCACGCTTCTTCTACGCGGATCCGCAAAGTAACTAGACCATTGTAAGTCGCCCACAAAAAGATAGCAATAACGACCGCAAGACCGATAATAATCCACAACCATAGTAATTCCATAATCAATTCTCCTTATATTTTTCTAACTTATGCTCTATATTATAGCAAACAATGATCTAATAGTGTGATTATTTTAGTAATCAAACCGTTTGGTGCGCAGAGCGGGAATCGAACCCGCACGCCTTACTCAGGCAAGAGATTTTAAGTCTCTCGTGTCTACCAATTCCACCATCCGCGCTTATCTTACCTAGTGGAGGCACGTACGAGAGTCGAACTCGTCTAAAAGGTTTTGCAGACCTCCGCGTAACCGCTCCGCCAACGCGCCACTAAGATTAATTATAGCAAACAAAAAGCCACCTCGAGTGACTTTTTTGTGTGATTCTAATTTGGTGCGGTGAAGAGGACTTGAACCTCCACGAGCGCAATGCTCACTAGCCCCTCAAGCTAGCGCGTCTACCAATTCCGCCACCACCGCAAAGTGGTTGTAGTTTACCAGTTTAGTGTCTTGCTAGGACAGTGCTTGTCTGCGCAGCGCGTCTACGAATATTTACGTTTCACGCAGCCGCCACTGTACAGCTTGTCAAATTATAGCTAATTTATGGAGTATTGTAAACATCACCAGTGGCGGTAGTCCAGTGTATAGCGGTACTGTATCTATCTACTGACGAAACTAGCTGTTGATTCTTCGCCAAAGACCTGGCCGAAGGATAGCCGATGTAGGTCATCTGAGTCTGATACAACCCAATCGCGGGAATATCGCGCTGCCACTGCTTAGCAAAAGCTAGATACTTCGCATCGCGCAGCGGGGTCTCGATACGAGAGCGTGCGCTAGTCAAGGCGTCGTCACTCAACCCCCCTTTGTACATAGATAGGTTTAAGCCTCTAGAATTCGCCTGAGACGAATGCCAAAAAGCATAGACATCTGGGTCGGCGCCGATAGAGATTTCGTGAATCAAGACGTCATAAGCCCTGGCCTGAATCGTGTTTTGGGTAAAATCACGACTAGCATCGTTTGGATCGACGACGTTTAAGTCAACCTTGGCACCTATGCCCTTCCAGGTGTCTGCTATGAAACGAGCAGCTCGCTCTATCTTGGGGTCGTTTGTTGTGACTACAGACATAGTAAGCGTCTGGTTATCTTTCTTGCGAAACTCTCCATCTAACTTCCAGCCGGCTTCGTCTAGAAGTTTTTCGGCAGCCTGCTTGTCGTAGGTTTGCCAGTTAAGATCGTCTACACCCGACACCTGACCCGCTACAAACGGACCAGACAGTGGATACTTGGCTCTAGTCTGACTGCGAAGCTTGATGATATCCAGACTGCTATTAAGAGCTCTTCGCACTTTGACATCGCTCACGCTCGGCTGACTCATATTGAAGAAAGCGTAGACTCCACTGTTTAGCGGTTTCTGTACTACATCGAAACGCTTATCTGTGATGTCCTTGTCCGTCTCGATATCGCCGGTAGCTGTAATCTCACCGAGATGCAGTGCTTTTTTGATCTCACCACGACTGGTGTAGGTATGAATCTCAAAACGCTCCAGACGAGGAGAGCCCCTGAAGTAATCCTCAAAAGCAGTCAAATTGATGATGTGACGCTCTTTGTCCGGCTGACTAAGCTTGAAAGCAAACGGTCCACTACCAATCGGCGAGCGACTAAAGTCACTCTCCCTCAGCTCAGTCGGCTTGACATCCCGCAAAATATGCTCAGGCAAGATGGGGAAAGTTAGCACGTGCGGCAGGGCCGAGTAGACCGCAGGAAGAGTAAATATAATATCCCTATCACCACTCTGTTTGACATCTATACTACTCCACTGACTCTCATACTGAGACCTTGTGGCCTTGTTTTTCATAAGCTCGGTCGTAAACACCACATCCTTGACAGTCATGAGCGTGCCGTCATGCCAGCGTACATCTGGTCGCAGAGTGACAACCACTCGCTTACCGCCATCCTCTACCCTATAGCTGCTAGCCGCGTCATTACCCAATACACCAGCCGAGTCGTATTGAAGTAGCGACGAGAACACCAAACGCGTCATCGCCTTCTCTGGCTCGGTAGTCGCATAGAGAGGATTGAGACTATTGACCTTGCCGAGTATTCCTTCGGCATAAGCACCCCCACTAACCGGTGCCGTATGAGTATAAGACTGACGAAACCAAGCCTGCTGAAGTCCAATCGTCACTATCAAAACAGCGATGCCTATCATCCAGATGGCTATATTGCGCCTAACGTCGTAAATATTGCTGATACGCCTAGCTATAAACTTGCGAGCGTGACGAATTGTCGTCGCCTCTGCTTTGCGAGCACTTTTAGCTATATCTTTGCTACTAAATTTTAGGTTTTGGAATTTTTTCCAGCCAGGTTGTTTATCGTCCATAGACCTACCGATACATCTCTAGACTAGAGCCGGTAAAAATAGCGACGTCAGGATAGAAAGTACGAAGATAACAGCCAATATAATAGTCGCCTCATAAAGGTTTTTGTCGAAACCACGACGAGTCGTATACAGCTCGCCAGAACTACCAAATCCAGCACCCAGGCTAGCCCCTCGCTGCTGTAGCAAAATAGCTACTATCATCAGCACCGCCGATGTGGCTGTTACTATCTGTATGATCAAATCGATACTCATTTATACATTCCTCCTGCTATATCACGGCGATATTCTATCGCACTCGTTACTGTATAGTTTATCAGACTTAGTACGATTCCGGTAAGAATTGAGTATCCAAATGTCATCTGGATACCGGGCGCGAGCTTAAACGACAAGTAAACCATCAATCCATTTACCACAAGAGTGAACAATCCTAGAGTAAGCAAGATCGCTGGCAGCGACAATATGACGACTATCGGGCGCAGCACGGCGTTTACTATAGAAAATATCAGACCAGCTAGCAAAAAGGTTATGACACTATTTTGGATATCGTCTCCTTTGTAGCCTGTACCGAATAGAGCCACAAACAGCCAAAGACCTAGTGAGTTCAGCATCCATCTAAGTAGGAATATCAGGAATTGATTTTTCATAAACTATTACTTTGAATTATAGTAAATTATCACAGTTCTGTCGAGAGCGTGGCGCTCATGTTTCGATGACCATCGCTAGTTATCAGGATATCGTCCTCGATTCGCACGCCGATGCCCTCTTCTGGCACATAAATACCCGGCTCGACCGTCAACACCATACCCGGCTGAAACTCTTCAAACCCACCCAAGCTATCGTGGACATCTACGCCCAAGCCATGACTGATGGCGTGCGGAAAATAGCGCCTATAATCATCGCCACCATTCGCTAGACCGACCGACTCCAAGGCTCGCTTCATGATGATATCTACTTCGGTCAAATAGTCTTTCATCAAGCACCCTGGCTTTAGTAGATCGATGATTTCAAAATGAGCCGCCTGGACAGCGCTATGTATAGCCCGCTGTCGAGCACTCGGATCGCCTTTTGACCAAGTTCGCGTGATATCGGCCGAATAGCCGTCACTAGTAGCGCCGATGTCTAGTAATACTAAACTTCCGTCTTTTATAGGCTGATTATTCTCACCATAATGTAGCGTGCAGGCGTTTATGCCCGCCGCGACTATCGGGCTATAGCCATGACTCAAGCCGTGGCTACGAAAGTCATGCCAAAATATCGCCTCTAGCTGATACTCGTACTCCATCTCGCCTAGTTTGTCTTTGGCTAGCTCAAATGCCCTGCACGTGTGATCGATATTTCGCTGCAAGGTATCTATTTCCTCGGGTAGCTTGATAGCTCTAAGCTTAGCGATAGGCTTACGACAATCTTTGACTTCCGTAAATGTATTCTTGAGCCTGCGTCGCAGTCTAGCCAGGGCTGGATTTTCTACAAACCCGAAATACTTAGCATTAGGATGAGCGCCAAGTGTATAAACTGTCGTGTTGTCTTTTGCTAGGGTGTGTAGCAAATCTTGCGCCGCAGCACCATCTATAACTTCATCCACTAGACTACGCCGAAGCGCCGCTTCGTCCGAGAGAGCGCCGTTAAATACCCGGTGGACTTCATCTGTCTCTGGTGAAACCAGCCAACTCTTCTCACCTAGCATAATCAATTGCCAGCCGGCCTCTTCGATACCCGTCAGGTACCAAAAGTTAGACTCCTGTGCGAAATCATTTGCCATATCCCCGGTTTTTTGAGTTAGATCGCTAGCAGCCAGTACAGCCAGACAGCCGTCTAGTATACCTGACAATTTCTGACGATTAGCCGCAAAAAACTCGCTCTTCATCCTATGAGTATACCTTACATCTACGGGCAGGACCCGACCGACGGATCTCGACTGGTTGTAGAATTTGCAAAATACACAATAGTCGAATCTTCGTTACTCGCAGCATCTAGACAAAAGGTAGTGGCATCACCAGACTTGTAGGTTATAGTAGTACCTTTACTTTGTTTATAGCTGCTCGGCAGCGCGGTCGGATAGCCGCTACCAAAGTTACGTGAATTTTCCATAGCCGCCACAGCCTGCTTTAGCTGCGACTGCACCTCTGTGCGAATAGTTTCATCACGCCATCCAGCATAGCCCACGATTATAAGGGTACTTAGTACGACAACAACCACAATAACAACCACCATCTCGACTAGAGTAAAGGCTGATTGATATTTGTTTTGACTATTCATAATATATGGCTATATTAGCACGAGCGTTATTTTGTAGGCAAATATTTACGCAATGTAGCCGCCTTCGATACGCCAACCGCCTCGCGTAAGGACTCATCTGAAGCCTCACCGATAGCCTTGACACTACCAAAAGTCTTGAGGAGCTTGCGCCTAGTGGCCTCACCGATACCTGGTATGCCATCGAGTAGGCTAGTCGTCTGCTGACTTCGCCTCAGTACGGTGTGGTAGCTCACCGCAAAACGATGCGACTCATCTCGGATGCGCTGAATCAGCTTGACTGTATCGCTGTATTTAGAGATAGCCCCACCTGCCCGTAGATTGCGCGAGTGACCCGAAGCATTGCGCTGCCCGGGGTGTAGATTGACCGTCAGCCAGTCTCCAGATATATCGACTGCGATATCGTCTGTCGGATTTTTGGCGAGCGCTTCAAGCCCAGACACATCTACCCCCGAGTGGATTTTGTGAACTATCAGTTCTTCTTCACGCTTGGCAATACTCACCAGTGGGACATCTACTTGTCTATCTCGCAGAGCCCGAGCCGCCGCCTCCAACTGCCCCTTGCCGCCGTCTATCAAGAGCAGACTCGGTACCCCCCACGACTTTATATTTTTTTGACCGAAACGACGATATATCACCTCGTATATCTGTGCATAGTCGTCGTTTTTCTGCGTCTTGGCCTTGTATTTCCGATAATCACCGCGGCTACTGACGCCATTCACAAACACCACCTGGCTAGCTACAACCGCCGTACCGCTGAGATGCGATATATCAAAACCTTCTATTCGCGAAGGTGGTTTTTTTAGTAGCAATATCTCGGCGAGTTGGGACAAGGCCTTATCTTTGCTGATATCTAGAAACTCTCTGTCACCAAACATAATCTTGCGCTGCAACTCGCCCAGATAACGCACATCATTACGCAGTCGCGCCGCTTCCTCGAATTGCTGACCCTTAGCCGCTTGCTTCATCGACTTCTCTAGTTCTACCACCAGCTGCTTACGACCACCCTCTATATAGCGAATTAGTTTTTTGAGATTTGCCTTGTACTCAAGCGACGTCATGTCTGCACCCGGCTCCAGACCCAGGTGAGAGTCTAGGCTCGGGCGCACCCCGGCCTTTGGTTCTTTTGTATAGTACGGAAATACTTTACGAAGATATCTCAAGGCTTTTTTAACAGCGAAGCCATTATAATACGGGCCGAAATAAGTCGCCCCATCGTCGGCTGGATTGCGCGTAAATGACACATACGGCCACTCATTATTCATATCTATCCTGACAAAAGTCTGGCTTTTATCATCACGCAGCAAGATATTGTAGCGTGGCATATAGCGCTTAACCATCTCGCTCTCTAGAAATAGCGCGTCGATCTCACTCTCGGTCTCTACCCAGTCAGTATCGGCAATCTCCGCTATTAGCGCCTGTGTCTTGATATCCTTGTCGCGCGTAGACTGAAAATACTGCCGCACGCGATTGCGCAGCACCGCCGCCTTGCCGACATAGATAATCTCACCAGCCTGGTTTTTGTGAAAATAAACACCAGGCGTGCGTGGTAATGTATTGAGTTTTTTATCTAGATCCAAAGTCACACTACTATTATAAGTCTAGCCGATAGCTACGCCAAACAGATAGCCGATGCCAAATGTTACGACAGACGACAAGATGACGATAAGTAGCTGACGGATAGCACCATAAGTGAGGTTTTTGCTACTAGAGTACGCTACAAAACCACCGACAAACACGCTCGCTAGAGCCGTACCAGCGATAGATATCAACATAGCGGTATTGCCGCTCGCAAAAAACCACGGCAATATCGGCACTAGCGAGCCGACCGCAAATAGCGCAAACGAACTCAAAGCTGTACGCCAAGGCGAACCAAGCTCGTCTTGATTTAGACCTATCACCTGGGATGAATAAATGGCGATGAAGTGCTGATTGTTTTTGGCGATATCGCGCGAAGCCTTCTCGGCCGTGCGAATCGGCATGCCGTGACTAGCTAAGGCATGAGTCAACGAATGTATCAACGCCTCTTTGTTACGCTTGACCTCTTTTTTAAGATCACTAAGTATACCTTCGAAAAGCTCCACCTGCGCCTTGACCGATATCCACTCACCCGCCGCCATAGATATAGAGCCGGCTAGAAGCCCCGCAAATGCCGCCATCAACACCGGCTCCTGACCAGCGCCAGCCGCCGCCAAGCCAACTATCAGGCATAGCGTACTTACCAAGCCGTCATTGACACCAAGCACCGCCGCGCGTGCGCCACCCTGCTGAACTCGAGCCACTCGTCGAGCCAGAGTATTACTAATTACCGAATGTTTTTCTTTTGTCATAGTTATCTATTATATACTACGCGTCGCTATGTTCGTGATATAACGACCGAACCAGGCTTAGGTTATGACCGATTCGATAATCTCATCCGCTTCGTCACGCGTCACCACCGAGTCAAAACCACCGACCATATCGTCGCCAGATTGCTCATTGCCACCAGCATAATTCAGCGACGAATCTTCGAAGCGACGGAACTGAAATATCGCACCTTCCATTTGTGACGAATTAAACACGCCGATTTCACATATGCGGTTGAAGTCGCGCACAGAGAGGCCGGTCACTCGGGTAAATAGCTCTGGCTCGAGGTTGCGTATCACATCGGTTAGCTTTTCTTCGCGGTAGTCGGTCAGATACATAAAGACCGGTATGCGTGTGATAAATTTGAGCAATTTTTCGCGGAGTTGTTTTTTGAAGCCTTGATTCTCTTTCGCTTCCTTTTTCTCGCTGGGCTTTAGCTCGCCTTTTTCTTTCTTGGTTTTGTTGAGCGCTTTTTCGCTCGACACTACTTTGCTGACGTCATTGCGCAGGTTGCGGAATGATTCAATTTTTTCTAGCGCTTCTAGAACATCTGGTGCGTTGAGTAGTTTCTCTAGCGTAATATTCGTTACATCTACCAGCCGCGCAGACTGCCAACGCTTGGCGAGCATAGTACTAGCAGTACCAAACGTGGCTATGTCGAGTAGCTCCACGGCTTTGAGCTGCTGCATACTGTAGCCGTCGTAGCACAATACCGGCAGGAAATTCAGGAAATCTTGCACCTTTGACTCCGCTCGCCGTCCGTCGTTTACGTCGAGGCTCGAGCTGTAGTTTGCTATTAGCTGCAGGGCACGACTCGGTGCAAAGTCAAATATGTAGCATGTTGGTTTAGCGATAAATTTCTTACCTTCGTCGTCTGTGTATTTCCACGGAGATTGCGCGCGAAAGCCTGTCTGAAAGTATGTTTCGGGGCTAGTAGTATTGCGCAAAAAGAGCACGCCACTCCACGCCGGCACAGTAACACCTGTTGTCAATTTTCCGCAGCTTAGTGTGA
This sequence comes from uncultured Candidatus Saccharibacteria bacterium, assembly GCA_937873745.1. Lineage (GTDB taxonomy): Bacteria > Patescibacteriota > Saccharimonadia > Saccharimonadales > Saccharimonadaceae > CALMYZ01. Next base: position 15,197 of record CALMYZ010000004.1, read on the forward strand.
TAGATTTGTTTTCAAATGGGTTACCGATAGCACGTTCGACAGGCTCAATAGCCTCCTGTCCAATACCCGCATCGCTACCAGCTGCGCGCACGATTTTGTAGCTGGTGAAAAACGCGTCGGCATGGAGCAGCCGCTCCATAGCCTTGCAGCTCGCCACGCTCGGCAAAAACCAAAAAGTATGTCGCAAGCTACTCAGTAGTCGCGCGTCTTCAAACAGCAATGGCGGTCGTTTGGTGTCCATGCCGTCGGCTATATTTTGCTCTAGATTCACGCCACGTAGCAAATCAAGCCACTGCTGAACTTGGTTTTCAAAAGCAAATACATATTCGCCAGTTTCATTCTTTTTTGCACTAAAAAACTTATTGAGATCAAACTCGTTGAATTCGCCCGCCATGGCAACTTCGCGTAGTCGCTCGGGCATCTGATATGTCATCATCACGATTTGCGGCAGCTCGGTATATGGATTTTCGCCGTCCGCTAGCTTCCAGTTTGCTTTGGCGCGCTGTTCGTCGGCGTAGCTCCAGTTGAATATCTGGTCTTCCGAGAACTCACCGCTTGCCATCGCCCGAAAAGGTGTGCCAGACAAGTACAGATAGGCCCCGACATTTAGTGGCATCGTCGCTTCTAGCGAGCCGTCTTCGCTGCCGTCTAGCGGATTGCCGTCACTGCCATCGGCGCTAGTCAGCTCTTTGGCGCTGTCTTGCCACGCACCAAAGTGATATTCGTCTACTATCAGACAATCCCAGTTTTCTTGGCGCATGCGCTCGTGGCGCTCTTTTACGCTCTTGCCTTTGTCGCGCCCCAGTACATCTTGGTAGCTGGCAAACCACACCACGGGCTGGCTGTCGTCGATATTTTCCCAAGACTGTTTGCCGCCGATAAACTGCCAGCCAGCGAAGTCGACATGTTGTGCCAAATCATCGCGCCAGGCTTTTTCGGTGGCGGGTTTGTAGGTCAACACGAGCACGCGCTTCCAGTTCATCTTTTTTGCTAGTTGGTAGGCGGTAAATGTTTTGCCAAAACGCATCTTGGCATTCCACAGGAAGTGCGGCGCGCGACCCTCTAGTTCGAGATTGTACTTCGCAAAGTACTCACTGGTCATATCTACGGCGCTCGATTGCTCGGGGCGCATAGGGTAGTCGTTTGTGCGACCAGTCTCGTGCCGCACACCTGTCTTGAGTTCCATAAATACACTCTTGATAGTGTCGAGATCAGTGTCGAACCACTCGCCGTCTATGCGAGGTACGCCGCGATAGGCTAGTTTTTGGTGCATTTGATGATCGCGAAACAACCTACCGTCGTCGGCTATTGCCCAATCGCTCCATAGTAGCGTGTATTGCTGATTTGGCGTCTTGACCAAACTTTCATTTACACGGTCTGCGACGTTTTCTTTTGTCGTATCGCCCACCTTGATACCCGGCTGACCAGGCACGGTATAGGCGTAGATTTTGCGTGGTTTTTGCTGATAGTTGATCAAGCTCATAGGTAGCTCCTGCGTGGTAAAATAGTGTTAATGAAAATAGTCATCGAAAAAGAAATCGGCGCACTGCCATCTATCAATGAAATGGAAGTGGTAGATATTTTGGTAGCCAATAATATACCCAAGCGCCATGTGTTGTTTTTGCGGCCAAACCGCACCAAAGACGCCAAAACTCCAGACATCACCATCGACGGCGTGCCGTGGGAGATAAAAAGCATCGAAAAGCTCGGTAAATATACATTAGACCATGCTGAGCGAGCGGGCCTCAAGCAGGCCGATAATTTAATCATGGATTTGCGTAAATTGAGCGAAGGACTAGAGGGTAAAGCTGTAGCCAAAATAGAGAAAGATTTTCGAATGACTAAGTCTTGGAAAGGCTTAGTGGTAGTGGTTAGATTCAACGGTGAATGCTTGACTTTTGAGAAGTAATTTGCTACTATTATAGATAGAGGACGTCGCTCTTGCTGGACAGCTTGGGCCGCGTCCTCTTTTTTGTTTTGACTCATAATTCTACACCATCTCCTTGATCATGCTTTCGATAAAGGCTTGTTCGTCGGCGTCGAT
>CALMYZ010000005.1 GCA_937873745.1 uncultured Candidatus Saccharibacteria bacterium
TTGCCACCTGGCTCGCCACTAACCCATACATCGGCTGTGCGACTAGTGCGAATACCGCTACTACGCTAAAGATTAGCTTGTTTGTAAATAATTTCCCTTGCCGGATACTGAGACCCATATAACACCTCGCCCTTCTCGCACTCCACTGCGATTTTTAGCTACTTTTGTGTAACTATAGCATATATAGGGTCGTGTGGCTAGCGTTTTGCGCTATGAATTCTGAAGCTGATATATCCATCCGAACAAAGCACCCTCGGGGTCTGGGGTATCTAAGATGTCCGTCAGAGTGTTTGCTGGAGATCCTGGATCGGCGAGTATGTTTGAGCCGGAGGCGAGTTACGCAGCAGACCAAGAACGATAGTAAATACTCTTAGCGCGACATCTTAGCGACCCCAGCAGTTTTGCTTCTTTTGATGGCAAAAGAAGAACTTACTGCTTATCTTGAAGCGTATCCATATCCTCATGGTCCAACCCATAATAATGAGCTATCTCGTGCCACAGAGTGCGCTTGATCTGCTCGAACAAGCTGTCTTCGCTGTCTACTGTCGCGAGTATCTGGTTTTTGAACAGCGTGATGCGGTCTGGTAGCATACCGCTCCAGCCACTACCCCGCTGAGTCAGAGGCACACCCTCGTATAGACCAAGAAGCAGTTTGCCTTGTAGCTTCATCTTGTCTGTCTGCTCGGGTGTCGGGTCGTCTGCCATCAAGATAGCGACGTTGTCTAGCCCCTTGATGTATTCCTGAGGTAGCTCGTCCATGGCACGAGTTATCAGGGTATCGAATTGTTGGTCTGTGAGATGTATCATCTGGATTTTATTCGTCGCCCACTGTGGCGGTGAACCAGTCTGGAGCTTTCTTGACTTCCTCTATAACACTACTCCACTGGTCGGACAGACTACTAGTGTCTGAATCTTCTAGCACTATGGCGTCTGACTCAGCCTGCTCGGCAGCGATCTCTTCGGCCAAGCCACCGCCTAGCGGATCTGGCTGCGAAAAAGCTATTTGGTGTTTTGGGTTTTGAAATATAGACATATTGGTTTTTGGTTGTTTACTCTTCTATTTAAGCATAAAAGGTATTTTGTGTCAAGCAGCTACAGCTGTCGAGTGGTGCTTGTGCTATAGTATGGTCATGAAACTACAAAAAACCGAACTAATCCAAGCCCAATTAGCCCTACTAGTCGCCGTCGGTCTACAGCTCGTCGTCTGGCTGGTCAATCACGATGTTTTCTCGGAGTTCCAATACGCCGTCATCATCGCCCAGGTGATCTTGATGATAGTGCTGGCGCTAACCACAGGCAGCAAAAGCTCCAAGGCCCGCGCCACTCATCACACCACAGCCATCGCCATGATAGCCGTGATAACCCTGGCAAACCTCGCATCGCTAGCTATCATCATCACCGCCCTACTGACAGACAGCCTGGTGCGCGACGGCTCCGCACTACTAGGCTCGGCGCTGGCTATATTCTTCACAAATGTCATCGTCTTTGCTATCTGGTACTGGGAAATTGACAGCCCGGGCCTGACCAAGCGCAACTGGACCAAGTCTGACAAAGATTTCCAGTTCACCCAGCAAAACATGACAGCTGACTTCCCTGACTGGAAGCCGGAGTTTTTTGACTATCTATTCATCTCACTCATCAACTCGTTCAACGGTGCTACCACCAGCGCCCACCCTATCACTCGCCACGCCAAACTACTGATGGCCACCCAAGCGTCCATCTCTATATTTACACTCGCCCTAGTCGTCGCCAGGTCGGTCGGAGTGCTAGGAAGCTAAGTTACTTCTTCTTAGTCTTTTTCTTTGCCGGGGTCTTCTCTGGTATCACAAAAGACCGATAGCCGAGATATAGCACGACGAGCAAGCCGATGCTTACCGAGACGAAGGTGTATTCTATGTTTTCTGCGATGAGGCTGCGGATGATGCTGTAGCCGAGGGTCAGCAAGCCACCGATGACGAAGCCGTTTGCGATAGTGCGATTGCGAGGGCCGGCCGACAGTCCTATGCCGAGCAAGACTACCGAGCTAGCCAGTGTGATGATGGATACATTGCGATTGTATAGCTTGGACTTTTCTTCGTACTTGGCAGATGCCTTTTCGTATGCACGCTGCTTCTCTCGCTCAAGCTTCTCAGCCTTGGCATTGCTGCCCGGCTGCTGTTCGGTGACATAGCTCGGGTATTCGGGCGCTGTCGGACCTTTGTAAAACGTACTGACACCAAAGCCGACAAACAGTGCCAGCATGAGGCCTAAAAATATTGTGTAAACTAGTTGAAATAGTGCTTTATCCATAAGCACATTGTAGCACCAAAAGTTATATTTTTGCCAAATATATCGATAGTTCGATGCCGTCTATCTTGGCTACTACTGGCTCTGCTACTACGCTATCGCTCTTTGTAGCTAATGTCTCGGCGTAGATGGTATCGTAGTGCTCCTCCAGGGCCTGGGCTAGCTCGGCGTCGTCGGTATCTAGCTGGAGGCTTATACGGTCGTCGATATTTAGCCCAGCGGCTTTGCGGGCAGCCTGGACATGGCGGATGACTTCGCGCATGTAGCCTTCGCGCTTGAGCTCGGGTGTAATCTCTTCGTCAATCGCCACTACCTCACCTATATTTACCGACTTCACATTTAGCTCGTCTATCAGCACGCTCTGGTAGTCTACGAACTCACCAAGCTTTGGCACATCTACACTGGCTAGTGGCTGACGCACCTTTATACCAGCCTTGGCGCGCAGGCTCAGACCCTCATTTATGTATTCGCGCAGCTCTTTCATCTCGTCTAGCACGAGCTGATCGACCGTGTAGTTGGTCGGCCAATCTATCAGGTGGACGGACTCTTCCCCGCCACCGAGTTTTTGATAGAGTTCTTCGGCTAGGAATGGCGTAAATGGCGCCAAGATAACCGACAGTTTGAGTAACACGTAGTGAAGCGTACGGTAAGCTTCGGCCTTGTCGCCATCATCTTCGCTCTTCCAGAAACGACGGCGGCTGCGGCGCACATACCAGTTGCTGGCGTCGTCTAACAGAGGCAAGATGTCGCTCATAGCCTCTGGTAGATTGTAGTCATCCATGTGTTCGGTGATGTGTTGATTTAGCTGGTGAACGCGGCTGATGATCCATTTGTCGAGTGGATTGGATACGTCGTCTGGATTGGTGGTAAATGGCTTGCTAGCGTCGAATTCCCAGCCGTCAACCTCAGCGTACATGGCAAAGAAATCGTACATATTCCAAACCATGCTAAGCTTGCGGGCTACGTCGCCGACGTCCTTGTCTTGTAGACTGAAGTCTTCGCCCTTGAGTAGTGGTGAGCTGAGTAGCAAGAAACGCAGACTATCGGCCGAGAACTTGTCCATCAGTTCGTTTGGATCGGTGTAATTACCTAATGACTTACTCATCTTGCGGCCGTCGTTGCCGGCTAGTGTACCGGTGGTGATAACGTTGCTGAAAGCCTGCTCGCCAAACAGCGCCGTGTTGACGGTGTGAACATAGTAGAACCAAGCACGGACTTGGCCGATGTATTCGACGATGAAGTCACCCGGATAGTTGGCTTCGAATTTTTCTTTGTTTTCGAACGGATAGTGGAACTGCGCAAATGGCATACTACCAGACTCGAACCAGCAGTCTAGGACTTTTTCGATGCGAGTGAAGTGCTCGCCGTCGATTTCAAAGGTAATGTCGTCGACCCATGGACGGTGATAATCTTCTAGCTCGACGCCGCTAAGTTCTTTTAATTCAGCGTAACTGCCGATGACCTTTACAGTGCCGCGGTCACCCTTCCAGACGGGCATAGCCGTCGCCCAGAAGCGGTCGCGGCTCAGATTCCAATCTGGTGCTTGTTCGATGTTTTTGGCGAAACGACCATGCTTGAGATGTTCCGGGAACCAGTTGATATTTTCGTTTTGCTCGAGCATCTTTGGCTTGCTACCCTGCACGTCGAAAAACCAGCTCGGGATAGCGCGGTACATGATGCGCTGTTTGCTGCGTGGATTGAACGGATATTCGTGCTGGATGTATTCGGTCTTCCAGACGACGCCGGCTTTTTGCAGGCCTTTGGCGATGTTTTTGTTGTTATCCCATACCTCGAGTGGCTTGGTGGCGTCGACCCATGGCATGAGTGCGAATAGCTGCTCGGCAACTTCTGGGAAATAAAAGCCGTTGTCGTCGAGCGTGTGCGCGACCGGGATGTCTTCTGCCCCCGCAAGCTCGAAGTCGTCTTCGCCGTAGGCTGGTGCGATATGCACGATGCCGGTACCGCTGTCGGCACTTACGTAGTCTGCTGCCCAGATCTTGTGAGCGTTGCCGCCGTGATCTTCAAATAGTGGCTGATAGCTCTGCCCTACTAGCTCGGCGCCTTTTAGCTCACGTACGACTCTGTAATCGAGTGGCTTCTTTTTGTCATCTACAAAAACTTTTGGCGCTAGGTCTTTGGCGACGATGAGTCGCTCGCCGTCTAGCTCGACTTCGACATAGTCCAGTTCGCTACTGACGGCTAGTGCTGTGTTGCCAGGTAACGTCCACGGCGTGGTCGTCCAGGCGAGCAGGCTGGCGCTGTCAGCTAACTTGAATCTTACATACACGCTCGGATCGGTTACGGTCTGATAGGCGTCGTTGTCCATAGTGACTTCGTTTTTGCTGACAGGCGTGGCGAATTTGGTGTCGTACATCAGTACCTTTTCGCCTTCGTAGATTTTGCCTTTTTCGTACAGCTCTTTGAACGCCCACCAGACGCTTTCCATGTAGTCTTTGTCCATGGTTTTGTAGGCGCCATTGAAGTCTACCCAGCGGCCGACACGATCGACGACATCTTCCCAGGTAGCGGCATTTGCGACCATGCTTTCGCGGGCTTTGTTGATGTAGGTTTCTAGGCTGACAGTTGGTAGCTCATTACCTTCTTTGTCGAGTGGCGCCTTGTCATCTGGACTGGCTACTATCTGGCGACGGTCGGTGATATTGAGCTGTTTCTCGACGAAGTTTTCGGCCGGCAGACCGTGTGTATCCCAGCCCCAGACACGCTCGACACGCCTGCCCTTCATAGTCCAATAGCGCGGCACGGCGTCTTTGACGATACTACTCAGTAGCGTGCCGTGGTGCGGCACTCCCGTGATGAACGGCGGACCGTCATAAAACACATAGGCGTTATCTGCCGGCCGGTTTTCGACCGATTTTTCAAACGTCCTGTTGTCTTTCCAGGTACTCGCCCATTCTTTTTCGTATTCAAGCGCGCGGCGTCGGCTATTTGATTTAAACTTCATCGTATTCTCCCTTTTTTATCATATCTACAAAAATCGCAAACTGCCCCAAATTACGCTGTATGTCCGCAAGCGTCTCAAAATCCGCTTCGGCTTCGGTCATTCGGCTAGCTGGTTCGTGTTCGTTCACTCTTTCTCCAAACAAAAAAATCCCTTCTTCGCTACTGGAATCCGCAAGGGCTATGCGGACGGTGCCATCCAGTTTCGAAAAAGAGATTTACTCTATATTCGCACTTTATTGTTCGATCTGACGAGTCGATGGTCGCCCGAGTCTAGTTTCTGCTGGACAGATTTCTTTCGGGAGCATTCGCGGCTGATAACCACTCACCTCGTTTATAAAAAATGAGGGCGCTTATGCCCTCATTTTACTAGATAGCGGTAGATTTTACCAGAGCCACTTGTTTTTCTTGACGAAGTCTTGGCTCAACCACCAGTCCGTAAGACTCCACTTGCGCGGTGAGCCTGCGATGACTACGAGTACAGCCGCGTAAACGAGATGATCATCGATAATCGGGTTGTTCTCTAGTGGCAAGACTGCCGCCCACATCATCACCATAAGTAGCGCGCCAGATACCGCTGCGATACGCAGGCCGATACCGAGTATCAAGGCCAAGCCGATACCAAGCAGACCGAGCATAAATAGCCAATCTACCAGAGGGTTGCCAGCCAAGCTACCGAAAAAGCCCGCAAAAGGACTCTCTGCGTTGACACCAAACTTCAAAAATCCGGTCGTCGGCGACCCGCCAGCCAACCAAGCCTTGCTTGCTTCTGTAGCCATGCCTAGACCAAATGTCTTGTCTAGAAACGCCCACAGGAACACAAAACCTAGCATAATACGCGTAACTGCTAGCGCGTACCAAGCCTTTGTGTAGCCTACTTTTTTCTTTGTTGCCATGATGCCCCTTTTCTGTGCGGAATATATCCGATATTAGTATTACCTGATAAAAGCTTACGCCTTTTGACCTAAATAATCAAGCGAGGGGCCTAGAGGAATAAACCTTCGCCGTACCTGATAAGTATCGCGGCGATCAAAAATACCACAATACACCACATCGCCAGCTTGTCGAAGTCTTTCGTCACCCAAGATTTGACTGTTTTCTGGACTTTCTTTGGCAAGTATAGATTGTTTTCGCGTATATTGTAGCGTGTAATAGCAAACCAAACCAAGAGTGTAGTTAGAGTCACCAGTAGGCACCAAGGACAAAGTGCGCCGATCACAAAGAAGCTAATCGCAAATAGGTACAATGCGAATATAAAACCAATTGTGTATCCGACTTGAGCTGCGAACATAAAGGCTCGTGGGAACTTGATACCAGCCAGGCCCGCTATCGCCACCGTGATAACCACCGGCTCCGCTATCATACCCAAAAATGAGTTTGGAAAGCCTAGCAAAAACGCCGATGGGTGTGAATTGACCGTGGCGCAGTTCAGTATGACATTTATACTACAAGCCAAGACTGCGTCTGGGTCTCTGGCGAGCTCTATCGCCTCGATACTCAGTACTAGCGAGGCTATCAGGCTAGCGATTGAGCCGACCAGCATACTGCCAAATATCCAACGATTGTCGCGCAGGGTCTTGTCTTTGTGGGTGAAAAATTCGTACACAGACTTAAACATAGTAACTAACCTCACTAATTGTCGGCAGTGGCCTGCCACGCCACATGTTTTGCAGCCTAGAATCATCACTAGTAGCGATGATAGTCGGATACTCGACTATATCGTAAGCTCGGCAGGTAGAGGCGCCAGCTGGCGTATCTGGGTCGACTTCTTCTATATCGTGGCCTGTCTGCTTCTTGAAGTCTCGCAAAAAGCTTAGCACTTCTCTAGCGTGGTCACTTTCATATTTGTAAACGACCCGGACCTTCATTTAAGACTCTTTCTTAGTGTCGCTGGCGGCTTTTTGTAAGATAGCGCTAAATTCGTCTAGCGTCTTGAACTTGTAGTAGACACTGGCAAAGCGTACGTAGGCGACGTCGTTTCTGTCTTTTAGCTGGCTCAAGACGATGTCACCTATCTGCCTGGAGTCAATCTCATTATCACCCAGAGCATAGACCGCTTCTTCGACACTGTTGATGATCTCATCTATCTCTAGCTCGGACGAGAAGAACTTACCGACAGACATAGTCACAGCCTTGGCTAGTTTTTCGCGATCAAATAGCTCGCGAATGCCGTCTTTTTTGACGACCGCTAGGTTGGGCTTTTCGATACGCTCGTAAGTAGTAAACCTGCGGCCGTCTGGTGTCTCGCGTCGTCGACGGATAGTCTTGCCGTCGGCACCTTCACGAGACTCGATAACTCGGCTATCGCCTATGTTGTGAACTGAGATCACTTGGCTCATCTCTATTTATCTTCGTCCTGCTGCTTATTCTTTTTTTTGCGACGGCGCAAGAAAGCTGGAGTGTCGTCTTCTTCCTCCTCCTCTGTCTGCCCCCAGATATTGCCGGCTGTCTCTTCGGCGAAATGCGCAGCACTATCGACTCGGTCTAGATTCATATCGACTTCTTCGATAGTCGAGTCGTTTACATCTTCGGATGTAGTTATTTCAGCTACTACAGCTGGGCTAGTCTCTTCTGACTGGTGGTAATAAGCACTATCGAAGCCCGTAGCGATAACGGTGATAATCAGCTCGTCTTCGAGCTCTGGCTTGAGTGTCGCACCAAAGATAATGTTAGCGTCTGGCGAAACAGCACTAGTGATAATCTCGGCTGCTTCTTGGATTTCGCTCATACTCATGTCGTAACCACCGGTCACGTTGAATAGCACGCCCTTGGCACCGTCTATAGACACCTCGATAAGTGGTGACTCGATAGCCTGCTGAGCCGCCTGAGCGGCGCGATCATCGCCACTAGCGCGACCGATACCCATAAGCGCCGAGCCGGCATTGCTCATGATAGCCTTGACGTCGGCAAAGTCGAGATTAATAAGACCATGTTCGGTGATAAGCTCTGAAATACCCTGGACACCTTGACGAAGAACGTCGTCGGCGATCTTGAAGGTCTCTAGTAGCGGCGTACGGCGATCTATAGTCTGAAGCAAGCGATCGTTCGGGATAGTAATGAGTGTATCTACATTGCGGCCAAGTCGACTAATCGCCCAGTCGGCATTACTACGACGCTTTTCACCTTCAAAACTAAATGGCTTGGTCGCAACACCGACCACCAAAATGCCTAGTTCACGGGCTACCTCAGCAACCACATAGCCAGCGCCTGAGCCAGTACCACCACCAGCACCGATAGTTACAAACACCATGTCGGCGCCCTCTAGAGCAGCCTTGATCTCTTCGCGCGACTCGCTAGCCGCCGTCTCACCAACAGATGGATCAGCACCAGCACCTAGGCCATTGGTAGTTGAGCTACCGAGGTGGATCTTTACATCTGCGTCAGAGTTATGAAGCGCTTGAGCATCGGTATTCATAGCTATAAACTGAACACCCTTAAGGCCAGCCTCTTTCATGCGATTGACGGCATTGCCACCGGCACCACCGACGCCAACTACCTTGATACTCGCAAATGTCTGTATATCGCTTGGTTTTATTTCAGGCATACACCGCTCCTTCTCCCCTATATCTACTATAAAAGTCTTTACTTAAAGTATACTATACTCGTTGTCAATTTTGCCAAAAACAACCCTAAACCTTGAAGTTTTTGAAAAAGTTTCTGAACATCCCGCTGGCTTTTTTGGCTACAGCACCTGTACCAGCTAGTCCGCCACCGGACTTGTGCGAGCCACCACCTACATCGCTAATGTCCGTAAACATCAGGCCGAGTGCTGTCGCGTAAGCCGGATGCTCGACATCTTCGGCTACGCCACCATAGCCGGTAGGCTTGCCGATACGAGCAGCTACACCGAGTGACTGCTTGGCATACTCTGTGATGCGCTTCATAGAGGCACCGCCTCCGGTCAAAACCACACCACTAGGTAGCTTACCGGATCGGCCAGCTCGCTTGAGTTCTTTTTGGACTGCATCAAATATCTCTTCTAGTCGCGCTTCTACTATCTCGTCTATCTCTGTCGAGTTAAGGCTCAGTAACTCGTCGCCGTCCTTCACACTGACGCCTTCGGCTTCTTTGCGCGGCACGGCACTAGCGTGGGCTAGTTTTATCTTTTCGGCTACTTCTGGATCTGTCTTTAGACAGATCGCCAGGTCATTGGTGATATTGACACCACCCTGAGGAATTACGCCAACATGTTGTAAGTCACCCTCTTCGAAGATCGCTACGCTTGTCGTCGCACCGCCCAGGTCGATAACGGCTACGCCATTTTCCAGCTGAGACTCCGTCAAAACAGCTCGAGCCGCTGCCAAAATAGACGGCGTGATGCTATTGGCGTGAACCTTTGCTAGATCGGCTGACTTCTCGAGGTTATTGAGATGTGGAGCTAACGCCGATACGACATTAGCCCTTATCTCCAGCCTGGTACCAGTCATACCAAGAGGGTCCTTGATACCGCCCTGGCCATCAAGGATGTATTCGTGTGGCACAACCTCTAAGATACTGCGATTTGGCGGAACCTTGCCGACAGTCGCGACTTCTTCTATACGATAGATATCTTCTTGGTTAATGGCGTGCTCGGCCGAACCGACTGCGATCATACCCTCGGCCTTAGTGCTAACAATATGAGAGCCGTTGATGCTCAAGGTCGCAGCATTTACCTGATAGCCACTCATGCGCTCAGCTTCGCCTAGCGCCTCATCGATAGCCCCGGCTGGACCATCTAGGTTTGCGACTACACCCTTCCTCATGCCTTTTGTTGGCGCGCTGCCCACACCGACAATCGTCGGCGTCCCAGTCGCACCGTCTATATGACCTACGACACAACGGACCGTCGTCGTACCTATATCTATACCGACTGCGTAACGAGAATTTTCTTGCATAGCTAGATTATAACGCTTATGAAGGTTTTTTGGTAGTATCTGTTTTTTCTTGAGCGTCTTTATGTCTGTATAGGCCTATCAATATAGAAACGAAGACAGTGGCATCGGCAACCGCACCGATTGAACCGACCTGTATGTTGTGAGCAAACCAAGCTAATGGGGACGGCAGAGTCAGCCAGCGAATCTTTTGAGCTGACTCCGCCCAGCTAGCATATGTTGATATCAGGCTAGCGATTAGTGGCAAGAGGCTGATATAGCCTTGCCAAGTAAACGCCGTCACCACGACTAGAACTGCCATAAATATATAGACTAGTAGATTATTGTCTCGCTTTTTGTACTTGTAAAATACATACGACCTCAGTGCCGCTATGGCGTTCATAGCGGCTGCTGTATAAAAACCTAGGAGGATAAAATGAATAGTCCAAAGTATCGCACCCACTACATATAAGACTAGTAGTCGCCCACGACGAGACTGCTGAAATGACAGTAGATGGGCAGCAAAACCCAGGAGTCCAATCGCCTGAGCTAGCCATATCATAACTGAGTCAAAATCTCTGCGCCGTCTTCAGTGATAAGCACCGTATGCTCGAAGTGAGCTGCTAGGCTACCGTCTTTGCTAGAAATAGTCCAGCCGTCCTCGTGCTCGGTTATGACTTTTTCGCTACCCAAGGTCGCCATCGGCTCAATAGCTATCGTATCACCAGCCTGCAACTTTACACCTGAACCTTTTTTGCCCCAATTTGGCACTTCTGGTGGCATGTGCATCTCGGTACCGACACCATGGCCTACCAATTCGCGTATAATACCTAGCTTGGCGCCGTCTAGCACCGACTGTACAGCCGCTGCGATATCACCGGTATGCGTACCACTCCCCTTGATAGCGTCAATTCCCGCCATCAAACTACGCTCTGTCATCTGAACAAGATGCTTCTTGGCGCCACGCGGTTCTTCACCGACTATCATCGTGAAAGCAGAATCTGTCTTCATACCCTTGTAGGTTATGACTAGGTCAAAACTCACCACATCACCCTCTTCGAGTACGTAATCGCTAGGTACACTATGGACGATCTGCTCGTTGACACTGATACATATATTGCCAGGAAACCCGACCTCACTCGTCTTGTAGGTTGCCTCGGCACCGTGCTTCTTTATCTGTTCTCCGACCCATCGATCTATCTCGACCTCGGTCTGACCGACTTTTACAAATTGTCGCAAATCACGATAGATAGTCGCCAATATACGACCACCTTCGCGCATCGCCTGGATCTGTGCGTCAGTCTTGAGCGCTTGCATCTAGACGATTCCGTTTGACTCTAGCTCAGCATACAGCTTGTCATGAACTTCGCCAGCCGTACCAATACCTTCTATGTGAACCACTCTGACTCCATCTTCGGCAAAAGTACCCAGTACCGGATACATTTTTTGGCGATAAATATTCATACGCTTGGCGATAACTTCTGGATTATCCTCCATGCGAGCACGTTTCTCGAGCCGCTTCATTATTTCGCTCTCTGGAACTTCTAGTGCTATTACGATGTCGATCGTTTCGTTAGTTCGCTCCATATAATCAGACAACCATTCGGCCTGCTCTTTGGTGCGCGGAAAACCGTCGACGATTATTTGCGGGAAGTTACTACGCTTGGCGTCGCTGATGGCGTCTTCGAAAACCTCATAAGTCAGATCGTCGCCGATGAGCTCACCTTTCTTTAGTAACTCTATCACCTCAGGGTCGTCACTAGCACGCAACATCTCACCAGTAGATAGCCATTTCCAGCCCTGGCGTACCGCCATCATCTGCCCCTGCATGCTCTTGCCCGCACCGGTCGGACCAAATAATAAAATCATCTTACTTCCCCTTTTATTGTAGTTTTTCTTTGACTAGTCTGGCGATAATCGCAGCGTCGGCCGAGCTACCTAGCTCCGCTTTGACAACACCGATCACTTGACCCATCAGCTTGACATCGGTCGCGCCCAGCTCTGTAATTTTCGTCTCTACGACAGCCTGTATCTCAGCTTCGCTTAGCTGTTCTGGCAGATAGACGCTCAAAACCGCCGCCTCTTTGCGCTCTTGCTCAGCCTGTTCGGCACGGTCATTTTGCTCGTAGATCGTAGCACTCTCTTGGCGCTTTTTGATCTCTCGAACAATAATCTTTTCTATTTCGGCATCTGACAAACCTTCGTCGCGCTTACCAGTAGCAACCTCTTCGTTTAAGATTGCGGCTTTTAGATTGCGTAAAGTATCGCCAACAAAACGATCACCGCCCAAAAGAGCGGCTTTTGTATCGTCTTGGATGCGCTGACTTAGCGCCATACTTTAGCGGATTCCTAGGCGAGCCTTCGCCAATTTATCTGCTTTTCGCTCCTTGCGAATAATCGCTTTTGAGCGACGCTCGGTCTTGCTGATCGGCTTGTTGAAGCGCATCGAAGCCTTGGCTTCAGATAGCACACCACTCTGCAAAACTTTGCGGTTGAAACGACGGATAATATTCTCGTTCGCTTCCTTCTCGTCTTTACGTGTTACTTGTACCATATCGCTAGTTATTGTAACAGATGTAGTGTTTTGATACAAGTTAGATATTTTTTTCTAGATGTAGCAGTCGAGCCTCGACCGTGCGTCGCCCCTGCCATTCATTGATATTTGGCTCAAACCACAAGTCTACGTATTCGCCAACCCCTACAAAGAAATGTTCCGGAGCGTTAAAAGCCAGCATTTGGAGTGATACGCCGTTTTTTTCTACAGTCAGTTTGACATGCTGACCTTTGTCGCCCATTTGCCGAATATGAGACACCTCGACCTTGACCGTCTGTAGAATTGGCGCCGGATTACCACTGCCAAACGGCTCGAGTTGTTCAATTTCGGCAATCAGCTGTTCGTTGATTTCGTCAAAATCACACACGATGTCAGCTTTTGGTAGCAATAACTTAGCCTGATCGGTGAACTTTTTGTCGCTGTAGAATTGATTGACGCGCTGACGAAAAGCTGCGATATTTGCCGTCGGCAAAGTCACTCCCGCGGCCAACTTATGTCCGCCGCCTTTTGTAATGATATCGTCGCTAGCACGAATCGCATCTGCCGCCGAAAAGTCGCCATAGCTACGCGCGCTACCCTTGGCCTCGTCGCCCATTTCTTCGAGCACATAGGTCGGCTTCTTATACTTCTCTAGCAACTTGGCCGCCACGATACCGATGATGCCATGGCTCCAGCCGGTACCACTCACTACCAACACCTTGTCGTCGATATACTCCTCGGCTTGCTTGATAGCCTCCTGGAAAATCCTATCTTGCTCTAGTCGCCTGGCTCGGTTCATATCATCTAACTGTTGAGCTTTTTCGAGTGCCAGCATACCGTCGTCTGCCAATAGCATATCTAACGAAAACTGCGCTGTCTCTAATCGACCAGCCGCGTTCATGCGCGGACCAAGCCCGAAGCCGAGGCTACGAGCATTGACGCTAGCCGGCTCGACGCGAGCGACCGCCATCAGGGCTTTTAGGCCAGGGCGTCTGGTTTTGGCTAGCACTTTAAGTCCCCAATAGACGTGTAGTCTATTTTCATCGACAAGTGTCACCACATCACACACCGTACCGAGCGCCACCAGATCTAGTAGCCACTTTTCCTGACCCGCATCTAGGCCATCCAGCCTAGTCTGCAGAGCCTGCACCAGCTTGAAGGCCACCCCTACGCCGGGCAAATCTAGAAAAGGATATAGCCTCTCGGACTTGTCTTTCAATATATAGTTCTCGTATTTATCTGGGAAATCCTGCAGTAGTCGCTTGGGGTTGATGACGGCTACTGCCGGCGGCTGGACCGGCGCCACGTTGTGATGATCGGTCACTATGACATCCACGCCCAGCTCTGCAGCTCGCACGATTTCTGTTTCACTCAAACTACCGCAGTCGACCGTTACTATCAACTTGGTGCCGGTCGCAGCAATTTTCTCGACGGCATCGACTGTCATACCGTAGCCTTCTACGAAACGATTTGGTATGAAGACCTCGACAGACTCAAAACCAAAGCTCTCAAAAGCATCTACTAGCACCGTGCTTGCGGTCAGCCCATCGATATCGTAGTCGCCATATATAGTGATCGATTCCTGTCGCTCGCGCGCCAACACCAGTCTGTCGACCGCAGCAGCCATGTCTGGCAATAGAAAAGGATCGTGTCGAGTCTCGTAGTCTGGATTTAAAAAACCTGCCAACTTGTCGCCGGTCAGGCCGCGAGCCGCCAGGATCTGCTCAATCAGGCTCATACTTCAGCTGAGGAACGCTTCGGGCGAGAAGCATGCTGCTGCGATTTGATTACGATACTCTGAAGTTCTTTGAAGATAGCGAATTGCTTGTTGGTAGAATAAATCTTGGTATTACCCTGCTTTTCACTCGTCAGGAAGCCTACTTTTTCGAGCTTCTTTAGTTCACGTTGGATATTACCCGGATCCTCCTTGATAAGCTTTGCTAGACCACGTACATGAGTGTGGAAGTCGGGATACTTGGCATAGACAACAACGATTTTTCGTCGCACTCGAGATGTAATAAAAACGTCTAGCATCTGTCTCCCTTAAACCTTATAGTTTGTTTCGCCTGTTCTATCTATCTTACACAATCTTACAACACTAGACAAGGCTATTTTATACCCAATTTAAGATAATTTGGTTGATACGCTGGGTTATCTCTTCGTGCGTCGGTATCTCATTGTTGTCATAGTAATGGTTTATCCCCATGAAGTTGTCGCGCACGTCGAGTATCTCCATATCGTCAGCCAGAACATGTATCCTGTCGACCGCCGGTACCGATGCCAGCGGTGTTGCCACGACCAGCTTGTTGATACGTACCGGCTTCAGGAAATCTAGGGCGGCATCTAGTAGCGTACCGTTGTCGATACCGTCAGCCACTATTATCACCGTGCGATCTTGCAGTAGATTTCTGTCGACTTCCCCACCGTCGCCTAGCATTCTATTTATGCGCTGCATCTTCTCTCGCTTTTGCTCCTCTAGATAGCCGTGGAACTCGTTGACATAGCCGTCCACCTCTCCAGAACTGAGCGAGCTATTGTATGTGAAGTTGCCGCTCTGGGATATACCGCCAAAACTAAGCCCCTGACCGGGCACCTCAATCTCTTCTATTATCAGAGATGACAGAGTGGAGTGTAATTGAATAGCGATAGGTTCTGCTACTAACACGGAGCTGTCGCTCGTAGCCAAAACCGCACAGTTGTCGTAGCGATATTTTTCCAACAACACCCCTGCGAGCATCTGACCAGCTTGAGTACGCGATTCGAAGTACATACCATCACTATACAGGCTTTGGGGGTATATTACGAACCGACACGCTATAATAAATATATGTATTATTACGAGGTAGCTGTAACCTATATTGTCCGACAAGACACGTTCACCCTGACTTATAGTAGTCAAGAAGAGCTAGCTGTCGGTACCATAGTCCTCGTAGAAGTTGGCAAAAAGACGAGTGTCGGTGTAGTGATGTCGCCCGCCACAAAGCCTTCATATACCACGAAACCTGTCACCAAACTTATATACGAAACATCTATTCCAAAGCCTCTTGTAGAGCTGAGCTCCTGGCTTAGCGAATACTATCGTACACACCTAGCAAACGTACTCCAGACCGTCCTACCTAGGGGCCTAGACAAGAAGCGACGCACACCCAAAACCACTGTTTCCAGCACTCCGTCGATACGTGAGCGAACAAATTTTTTACTCAACAAAGAACAGCTGTTTGCTGTTGAGAATATTTCATCGAGTACCTCTACCGGCACCCTACTTCACGGAGTCACAGGCTCTGGCAAGACCGCCGTCTATATAGAACTAGTCAAGCAAGCCGCTTCAGAGAACAAATCTAGCATCATACTAGTACCAGAGATAGCCCTAACCAGCCAACTGGTCGACGAGCTCTCACAACACTTCCCCGATGTCATAATCACACACTCTAGACAGACCGAGGCCGAGCGTCATATCACCTGGCAAAAAGTCCTAGAGTCTGATCGACCATCGGTAATCATCGGGCCACGCTCCGCACTATTTTTGCCTGTCAAAAAACTAGGCTACATAATAATAGACGAAGCACACGAGCCTAGCTACAAGCAGGAAAAAGCACCTCGCTACTCTGCACTGCGAGCGGCCAGTAAACTAGCTGAGCTCCACACCGCCAAACTAGTCCTCGGCAGCGCTACCCCGTCTGTCGTAGACTATTATCAGGCTGAATATCCCGGCAACAATATCGTAAACCTCCTACACCCTGCTAAAAAAATAACCAAACCCGAAGTCACATTGATAGACAGCACCAAGCGCCACAATTACAAGCGACATTACATATTCTCAGACAAACTACTCTCGTCTATCGAACGCTCCCTACAGAGTGGTCGCCAAGTCTTAATATTTCACAATCGACGCGGTAGCGCCTCTGTCAGCCTATGCGATAACTGCGGCTGGCAGGCTGGCTGCCCACGCTGCTTTTTGCCACTAAGCCTCCATACCGACTCGCACCTTATGAGTTGCCACACCTGCGGATTTTCTAGCAAAATACCGTCATCTTGCCCCAGCTGTAGCAGCGCCGACATCATCCACAAAGGTATCGGGACTAAACGTATCGAAACCGAACTGCGCAAACTATATCCCAGCAAAACGATAGTGCGTTTCGACGCCGATAGCGAGGCAGGCGAAACCGTCGACAAGCTATACCAGCAACTCTATGACGGCTCGATCGACATAATAATCGGCACTCAAGTGATAGCCAAAGGCCTCGACTTACCACGTCTACATACCGTTGGCGTCATCCAGGCCGACACTGGACTCAGTCTGCCAGACTATAGCTCGTCTGAGCGAACCTTTCAGCTACTTTGCCAGGTAGTCGGTCGGGTCGGTAGATCGGACCACTCCACGGAGGTCGTAGTTCAGAGTTATCAGCCGAATCATCCGGCTATAAGCCATGGTATCGCACAAGATTACAAAAACTTCTACCAATACACCCTCAAAGAAAGGCGTCGCAGCAATTTCCCGCCCTTCTGCTATCTCCTCAAGGCAACTTGCGTCTATAAGACCGAAAAAGCCGCTATATCCAATAGCAAAAAAATGGCCGACATATTGAAAAAGCGCGCGCCCGAGTCGGTAGAAATACTCGGCCCCACACCGTCGTTCTATGAGCGTCAGCGAGATACCTATCGCTGGCAATTGGTGCTAAAATCGACCAAGCGAGCCGATCTGGCTGCCGCACTCGATCTATTCCCTAGTACTCACTGGCAAACCGAGCTTGATCCTATGAGGCTACTCTAGAGCTTACCCCTTGGAGATGGTATACTAAGTAACAGATGAAAAAAGAAGCAATTATCACCCTACCCAATCCACACCTACGCCAGAAATCAGCTCGCATCCACGTTACTACAGATGATACGCAGCAATTAATAGAAGATATGACTAGTGCCGCTCTCGACTGGGAGGATTCCCGTCCACACGAGATTAGCGCCGCCCTGGCAGCTGTCCAGATAGATCGCCTAGAGCGAGCCGTTATTGTACGTAGCGACTTCGACGACAAATCAGCACGAGAATTCACCGCTCTGATAAATCCAGAAATAGTGAAGTACGAAGGCTCTATAGTAGAAGATTACGAAGGCTGCCTGAGTGTCAAAGAGGTTTATGGAAAAGTTCCCCGCTACAGCAAGATCCGGGTTAAGGCACTAGACGAGGACGGCAATGAGATTCGCCTCAAGGCAGAAGGCTTCTTGGCTCGCGTCATCCAGCACGAGATAGACCACACCAATGGCATAGTCTTCATAGATCGTATCCGCGAAGACGAGTTAGCTTTTTACAAACTAGACGACGACGGTGAACTGCAACCTCTTGATTACACCAAACATATAGCCGACAACAAAACCCTATGGCAAGATTGATCTTCTTTGGCACCGAAGACTTCAGTGCTATATCGCTACAAGCTCTTATCGACGCAGAGTACGAAATCGCGGCTGTCGTCACCAAACCCGACAGCAAAAAAGGTCGTGGTCAAAAAATTACTCAGCCACAAATCAAAAAAATAGCCCTAGCCAACAATATACCTGTCTGGCAGCCGGACAAATTGGCAGATATCCATGATAGTATCGCAAGCCTACAGCCCGTGACAGGCGTACTAGTGAGTTATGGAAAAATCATCCCGCAGCCTATCATCGAACTATTTTCTCCTGGCATCATCAACCTCCATCCATCACTGCTACCGCTCTATCGGGGACCATCACCCATAGAATCAGCTATTATAAACGGTGACACTGTCACTGGTGTTAGTATTATGCAAATCAGCAGCAAGATGGATGCCGGACCGGTCTATCTTCGAGAAAAGTATCGTCTCAAGGGCAACGAAACCCAGCCTGAGCTATACCAGCGACTAGGCTCTTTGGGCTCCAAGTTGCTGGTAGGTTCGCTGCAAGACATCATCGACGAAAAACTTACACCGACAGCACAAGACCATAGCGCAGCCTCCTACTGTCAACTACTCAGCAAGACCGATTCTATACTACGACCAGACCTATACTCTGCCGCGCAGCTCGAACGCAAGGTACGCGCCCACCTAAATTATCCTCGCAGCAAGGTGTCTATTGGCGATAATGACGTGGTCGTCGCTAGCGCCAGTGTGTCGTCCACCCAGCAGACACCTATAGATTTAAAGTGTACCGACGGTAAGTTTTTAGTGATCAATGAATTGATCGCTCCTAGTGGCAAAAAAATGAACGCCGAAGCGTTCATTCATGGTTATCTGACAAATAGATAGCCCCTATTGCTGACTACCGCCGGCTACTCCACCCAGTATCGCCTCACGATTAGACAGAATCTCTTTTTTGAGACTGTCCATAGACTGAGCCACCACATCACGATAGTCCGGCCTATTGATCTCTAGCCATTTTGTAGCCGCAAACTCGGCCTGCAGGCGAATATCACCCGCTTCGAGCCTGGTCGCCTGCTGTATGCGCATAAAGGCTTCGTCCTGAGCGAAATTTGGTGCATTACTTGCTAGCCAACTAACGACCAACTCTTCGTTGCGATCAATTATCTTCTCAAACTCTTCGAGCTGAGCGTCACTCAAGCCATCTGACAGCTTGGTGCCGACGCGCAGTTCAAGCTCGCTATATATATGCTGCAGAAAAGCCTTCTTCTGCTCATCTGGAAGGCTATCAAGCCCAAGTTCTTTCAAAAAGTCATCGTCTAGTTTAAACATATTTTCTCCTCTATTGCTTCTATTTTAGCATCAAGGATTATCTATTACCACTAATTAGAATGGTCTTCATTTACACGTGACTCGGATTCAGACAGGTGCGCCTCACTATCATCACCAGGCTGGCTAGATAGCATCTTATCAACCTCATACATAATATCCAGCAGTGCCGATAGCCTGTCTGTGTCATCCGGTAATAACTTTGCTGTATCGTACACACGATGCAACACCTCTGCAGATGAATCTCCAGATGCTATGAGACTCATTAATATTTCTAGCTTATCGGCTGGCTCTACATCACCTTCTAGTGCGATTTGACGAGCGCTATTCGCGATCTCAGCTCTTATTTTTAGTAGTTCACCCCTATTCATATTCCCACCTTAATGATTAGCATTTATCTCAATAGTACCACACTTATGACATTATAGCTCGCTGCCCTAGAGGAGTAACTCCTTCATTATTACCGTATAGACCCTCTAGCTTCTTTCTCTTGTAGCTGCCTCTTTTTCCGAGATGCCCTCGAATAAACTTTCGCCCCGACGGCGTCAGGGTGAACTTAACCTCTCCAGTGGAGCCTGTCTCTATACTATAGGCACCCGGCGTATCTCGGAAGAGCACAGACAATACTCGCCTGCGATCCACCTCGTCTACATAGCTTAGCTCGTAGCTTATCGCAGTCTCTAGTCGGTCAAAGTCTGGGCTATTAATCTTATCGTAGCTCTCTCGCCTAGCTTCATGTTTTGTGACCTTACGTCCAGATTGAGAACGATCCCCGTATCCTCCATCGCCATCGCTAAAACTACCGCCCTCAGGATCCCAAACCCTACCCCAGTAACTTCCCTTCATATACTCGGGAATAAATCTTTGAGAGTCAGTATCTATAACCATACCTGGTACATGCCTCATAACAGCCCTATCTGAAGCAGGGTTTGATTCTGATTCTGCTTCATATCCATCCCTGTCTTCACTAAAACCCCTGCTCCTATACGGATACCCCAACAACTTACGCGCCTTAGTGCGACGATCAACGCTACGCATGAGACTTATCTTATTGCCTATAGAAAGATCATCAGATCCAGCACCGCTGCCTTCCAATAAGTCTATGCCGCCAGCCGCAGCCAAGGATTCGGCGCGAACAGCAAAGTTAGCGCCACCAGTATGAACTCGCCCGGCCTTAGTTGTTAATATAGAAGTTATATTGAATATATCACCAATCACACCCCAGCCGGGGTTATTATCTACTAGCTTAGTACCTAATTTAGTACTGCCCTTAAATAGGTCTGTATGTGGATTTTTCTTTGCGGCAGCCTGAAGCGAAGCTAGATGTCGATAGCTCATGCCTTTCATATCTGCATCATGTCGCTGAATAAGTACACCACTGTCATCCGCTATATCACCCCTCTTTATCGCCTCATTAAGCATTAGAAACGCTGTGTCCACCAAGTCCCGGGCCACATACCCAATCGCACCACCGGTTTTGCTTACGCGCTCTTTATTATACGTATTCTGGATAACAGCAATTTTGAGCTGAGGGAAAGACTGGCGTGCACGCTCAATCTCTGCTAGCGTCCTCCTGACTTTATCCATCTCAGCCGGATCAGACTCCACCATATCAAGCCAGTTGACATTAAGCATAATAATAGTCTTACTCAGGCTATCCGGGTCTTGCTTGGCATATAGCGACAGCGTGTTAAATATATTGTCACTCTCAGATGCTGCGGCTACTGGAATTGTAACTATTGTCTCCAGCCCTTTATCGACTTGACTCAACTCTGGGATATCTACAATCTTCTTCTTGATCTCATTTAACTCAGATGCTGGACGCCGCCGCTCAAGTAGCTTTGCGTACCTATCTAGTTCCTCTGCCGGGTTTAGGTCTGCTGATGGATTCTCCAGAATAGCAGGAGACCAGTCCTCAGATGCCCGTTCAATTATATCCGCATCGCGCCGACGCTCCGTATAGCCGCCACTAACACCACTGTAGCCATAATACCCCGAAGACCGCCTACGCGCATTTCCAAGCCTCTCAGTTTGCGAAAACCAAATCGGCGGAGCAAAATCAACCTGGGCGTCAACCGGGGTGATGACTTCGTATTTCGATATGACTTCTTCAACAGTTCGCGTGGTATCAATCAGAACAGGATCCCCATCACCTCTAATAGAAGCGGCTACATCAAGATGGTCGCCATAAGTCTGACCCCAGGCTATATACCCTTCGCCCTTGAAGCCCCAAGTTCCATCATCCTTCTGATAGAGCATATCAGCCCACGGTTTAGGTACATCCTGACCATATTCAAAAATCTTATGTAGATGTGTACCGTCCGGCTGCTTGATGGCAATATCAAACACATTCGGACCCGCTACCATATCTATAGAGCCATTCGAATTAAACGAACCGTCAACTTTCATAGTGTCCCACGGAGACACACTACCATCCGAACCATAAGACAATTGCCCGCCGAGCTCATTTAGATCAGAGTATGACGGATATTTATTCGTATATAGTTCGACGCTACTGAATCGCCTCACGTCTCCTTGTGGCAACTTGTCTATATAATCTTGCAAGCTTTCTGTACCAGGAATAACCCTAGTTGAAGTGGTGCTGTGATCTATTACTGTGCTGCCCCCTGCGCGCAGATCTGCAATCTCTTGTGGTGAAAGCGCACGCGTGACCATATTAGTAGTAAACTGCTCCGAAGGGTGTAGCGCGCCAAGCATTGTGTTGTGTGCACCAACATTGTCATTGCCACCCCATACCTGCTCAACCAATCCAGCGCTATCATTACTGACCATAGATATAGCCTCTTGAATGGCCACACCGGCAACCATCGACAACGCTCCGACCTTCAGGCCTTTTTTAAGCGATTCTCGACGCCTATACTTCCTAAATGCTTCATCCTTGGCAGACACATCAACCGTATACGCCTCGGCAAATGCTTCAGACCGTCTCACTAATATATCACTCAAAAACTCCGCGGAATCTCCTACGGTACTGGTGTCTGTGAGCCCGAAGGCATCCAGGGCGCTAACATCACCATTCTCGATAGCCTGCGCAATAAGAACCTTTAGTTCGGCTTGGGCTTCGGCCATACTCATACGGTCGGTCAGATGCTTAGTCGGATCACCACTCACCCCATGATCAAACAAATCTATACCCAGCTCGGCGGACATGTCCTTTAGGGTTTGCACTTCCGCTAGCCGATCGAGTGTGGCATCGATCACTATCTTATCGAAATCACCTTCTCGTAGTCGCCCTAGGCTTTCATCAAAATCACTCAATATAGCATCGACGTTACGGCGATCATACTCAAAATCTGATAGCTCACGCTCTCGCTTTGTACCATCCTCTTCGTACTCTTTACCGCGAAACGTTTCTCGCTCGCGCATTGCACGCTGTCTCGTGATCTCTGCATGCTCCCGGGCACCTGCGACAGCACCAATCACTGCACCACCACCCACAAAAGCAGCAGCTCGTGCTATCGTGCTAGCGCCTCTTGTGGCAACCCAGGCACCGACACTTATACCAACAGCTAGCACTTGTGACGGAATTATATTACCAAATCGACTGTCTTCATATTTATCGAGAACTTTATCTACTTTTGTACGATGAATCTCTGTTCGAGAGTCTGATCGCGCTTCAGCGCGCATCAGCCGAAATCCCTCAGTTACGCTATCGATTGCCTCACCATGCTGCCTGCGCCCACGCATAGCACGTGCTACTTCTAGATAATTATCCAGCACCACCGCGCCTGTAGCCGTGTCACTCAGGTTTTCACCCATTTTGCGCCGAACTTCCTGCAGACGACCGTTGAACTCGTCATCGGACATATCATCAGACTCAGCAAACTCTACATAGAGCTGCTTCGCTTCAATGGCAGCTTCATGATTATCGGCGAAGAATTCTCTTTTTTCTCCCGCCTCAGTATCGATTGCTTCTTCTGAACCGTTAAAAAACTGCTCATATATAGCTTCGCCATAACGCCTTCTAGCCCTTGCGTCAAACTCTTCGTCTATAGCATTTACGTCACCAGCTTCGCGTATATCTTCCCTGGCTTGGTTTAACAAAGAACGGTGCGTCCCCTTAAAGCCCCAGATCGTTCGCACTATACGCTTAGGATTAAATATAGACCGTTTTTCATTCTGCTCCTTAAGCTCTTCTACGCGACGATCAGCAATTTCATAAGCCTTCCTCTCAGCATTGTGACTAACGTCAATCTCACCGACTGTTACGTGTCCTTGTCTCTCGACAGGCGCAACCTCAATAGCCTCTTCAGCCATCTCCTCCATAATGCGCTCTCGTTCGTCGGGTGTTAACTCTACTCTCGTCGCCTGCCCGTAAGTCTCTCTTGCAGTGCTCATAGTAATTTAACTTTCCCGAGCCGCCGTACCTAAGTAGAATTCTCGAAACCTTGCCATAGTGCGAGCAACGACCGCTGCCGTGTCTACACCGCTGTCTTGAATAAACTTCTGCAATACCTCTTCCGTCGTCTCTTCGCTATCCATAAGAGCACTAAACTCATCAACCTGACTCTCAGAAAGCTCATCGATAACTGATCTATCTATTTGGGACTTGAGCTCTGTCGCTAAATCTCTGCGAAGCTGCTGAAACACCTCCGGTCGCATACCCGCTAAAGACTTCTCTTTCAGTACCGTGTCGATAAAGGGTAATAACTGTTCTTCCATATTTTTTGTTTATTCTTTCCTATAAATAGTTTAGATGCCGTAATTGTACCACAGCTCTTCAAGTTTAGTAAACTATATTAGTAATTATGCTTTTTATTACCTTAGCACCCTTTAATATTTAGCTGGCATAGGATAGATATACCTCTGATAGCTATTTCTTGTCTTACTCCTCGCTCTTGACAAAAGGTACCTTGTATGTGTATAATAAACACATAAATCTAAAAAAGCAAACAGCAAAGGATAAAAACAAATGAGCGAACGACTAGCCATTGAGGCTCCTAGAAAACAATCTAACAAAGGGCCTGAGAAGGATATTGAATTTAAGCTTGCCGAGCAGATTGACACCGGCATAGATCAGATTGATCCTAGCTATGACCAGGATGATCGCGAGGATAATCGAGAGCTGTCACCTACCGCTTCTTGGTTGTCACGTGCTGCGGACCGTATAAATAAAATAAGTGATGCGCTAAATCAACGAGCACTCGACAAAGCACACGGAGAAGCTCTGAAGGAATACAAAAAACGAGATTACAACGGATATGTAGATACCATGGCCTCTGGCGCAAATTCTGATAATAGCAGTGAATCTGCTCAAGAATTTGCTAACAAAGAGCTATCTAAAGCAGAGCGCAGGGCTGATCGTGAAGCTAAAATAGAAGCCGGCAAGACCAAGGTACGCTCAATTGGCAGATCTATCTTGGCTGGCGCCAAGGAAGCTGGCGGGCTCGTGATTATCGGAGCTGAATCTGCTCAGTCAGTAGCAAAATCGGCTGGCGAAAAAGTAAAAGATTCTGCTACACAAGGTGCAGAAATAGTCGGCCAAAAAGCCACCAAGGCGTGGAATTCTGCTGAAGAAATGGCCGGAAAAGCTGGAGCCAAAGCAGAATCCGTCATATCAAAAGGTATCGAAAATACTACCGATGTCATCGACGCAGCCAAAGAAGCTCTGGAATATCGCCGCCAGGCTGCTGTCAAGAAAAAGGAAGCTGCCCTATCTAGAAAATACGAACGTCGATCTCGCCTATTCAATCTAAGGCGCAACGCCCGTGAAAGGGCCGATGAATTCATCGACGCAGCCAAAGATAAGAAAGAAGAAGCTAAACGCGCCTATCGTATCCGTCGAAGTGCAGGTAGACAAGCTCTCTTGGTTTACAGAGACGCCGTTGAAGCTCATAAAAACATCTAGTTATTGTAATTAAAAATCAAAAGGATAAATAAACACCATGAACGACAATATTATAACCTCAGATACACTAGAAGAATACGGTATATCTATTAGCCCAGAAGAGCAGCCAACCCTACTGGACCACCTGAATGAAACTTTAAGTGAACGTATCGGTGCAGAAGTTACCGAACAGCTTGACGACGACCAGCTAGCCGAACTGCTAGTCACCCAAGAAGGCTCTGGCAAAAATATGAATGCCTGGCTGAGTGAAAGGATACCAGACTTAAAGGAGATTATTCAGGACGAAGTCGATATCTTAATCGGTGAATTAGCTGAAAATGCCAACTCTATAAGTGGTACACTATAGAATCTGCCTTACCACCAAACGCAAAACGCCCCAAATCAGGGTGTTTTGTGTTTATATATCAGCTCTACGCCAACGTACGCTTCACCAGCTCACGAGTAAAGAATTCTAGCTTGTCGCCCTCTTCGAGGATAAACTTCTTTTCAGTTTTTAGTGATAGGCCGCACATCTCACCCTCAAAGACCTCTTTGGCCTCTACCTGCTGACGCTGGACTTTGGTAATCTCGACTTCGGCTATCTTGTCTTCGCCGCGCAGCACTCTGGCGATCACACCGGCTGTCGCTTTGCCACCAGTAACTTCACCACCAGCGATGATTTCATCCTTGGTAGTGCGGAACACTCCCTTGATAGTCAATTTACCGATCTCTGTCTCTACGACATCTGGGGCTAGCAATTGCTCCATCGAAGCCTTAGCGTCATCTAGTAGCTCGTAAATCACCTTATATAGTCGCACCGGCACCTTGTCTCTAGTGGCTATTCGCTTGACGGGTGGAGATAGATCGACATTGAAGCCGTAAATTATAGTATCTTGTCCAGCAGCCAGTCGAACATCATTTTCAGAGATCGGACCGACACCACTGCCGATTACCCGAAGGGTGATCTGACCGTCTGTCTCAATCAGCTTTAGGCTATCGATTACAGAGGTCAATGAGCCCTGCACGTCAGCCTTTACTATGATCTTGAAATCTTCGGATTCGTGCTTCTGAGATATCATCTTGAGCATGTCAGCACTAGTGACATTTGTACTAGCAGCCTCGCGCTCGCGATCCAGGCGAGTCGACTCGACTAGCGCCCTAGCCTCTTTGTCACTCTTTACTATCGAGAAGGTGTCTCCAAATTGAGGCAGCTCTTTAAACCCTGTGATAGTCACGGGTGTTGCTGGACCAGCTTCCTTGATAACATCGCCCTTGAAGTCTAGTAATGTTCGCACTTTTCCATAAGACGTACCCGCTACAATTAAATGACCCGGACGAAGCTCGCCGTGCTCGACAAGCAAGCCCACGACAGAACCACGGCCTTTTTCTAGATGAGCCTCTATCACCAGACCTTCAGCAGAAACTCCAGACTCAGCCTTCAGCTCTTCCATGTCAGCAACTAGCAATATCGTATCAAGTAGCTGCTCTAGATTCTCACCAGTCTTAGCACTAACCGGCACCATAATAACATCACCACCCCACTCTTCTGGGTTCAAATTATGTTCACTAGCCAGCTGAGCCTTGACCATTTCTGGATTGGCAGATTCTTTGTCGATTTTGTTGATAGCAACCACGATCTTGGCATTGGCATTGCGCGCGAAGCGAATCGCCTCGACAGTCTGTGGCTTCACGCCGTCATCGGCGGCCACAACTATCACCACTACATCGGTCAAGACAGCGCCGTGCTGACGCAAGGCCGCAAAGGCCTCATGACCGGGAGTGTCCAGTAGTGTAATGACGCGATCTTTACGATTGGTCTGATAAGCACTGATGTGCTGGGTAATACCGCCGGCCTCGCCGTCTACAACCTTCTGCCCAAGTATAGCATCGAGCAGACTTGTCTTCCCGTGATCGACATGACCCATCACGGCCACTATCGGTGGACGAGAAACTGCGTCATCAGAAAGCTCTCGCTTTTGGCGATCCTCGCGCACACTAACAGCCTTTTTCTCGAGAGATACATCTAGGCCCAACTCTTCGACGATGATAGTAGCCGTCTCAAAGTCAATCCGCTGATTGATAGTCGAGACGATACCATTTTTGAACAACTCACCTATCAGTGTCGTGACGGGTATATTTAGGGTTTCGGCAAGTTCACCGACAGTTATCGATTCGGCGATGTTTACAATCTTTTTATCGTCCATTCGAAAACTCCTTTCCGCCACGTCACCGAGGCTATTGATTAAAATTATTTACTCTTATCGGCAAGACTAAGAGATATCTTACGATTGTCTTTATCTACATCTAGTACGATAAAGTCAGTACGCTGATTTAGAGTGAACACCTTTTCAGGGTCTAC
>CALMYZ010000006.1 GCA_937873745.1 uncultured Candidatus Saccharibacteria bacterium
CCTCCGGATCTTTGATTGGTGTGAATTTGTAGTAGAGAAGAATCTTTTGCATATAACTTTATCGTAGCACACCTGGCCCCTGTTGTCACACCTGATCAGATCTTACGACTTCGTGTAAAAAGCCGAAAGAGTCCGATAGGTCTTGGTCTTAAATGCCAATGCTCCAGAAAACGCTAGCAGTAATCCGGATATCAAAAACACCAACGCTATGCCACGAGTATCACCCGTACCGAGCAGGCTCTGTGTAGCCTGCACGCCGACATCGGACCGGACCCATGGAATCACCCAAAACTCGGCTATTGGCGCCACCAAAAACGCCGTTACAGGTGCGGCGGCAGATTCCATCATCTGCGCAAACCCAAACACTCGACCCTGCCTCTCAAACGGTACCACGCGCTGAATAACCGTCTGCTCGGCCGCCTCTATGAGCGGAACGATCACCATGTACAGCCACATGCCGGCGATGAATAGGATCGGCCATTCGCGGAGCGTAAACATAGCACCGATGACACCCATAGCAATAATCGCCAGTAGCATAGTGCGGATTGGATTTTTACCCATACCGAACTTGGCTATCAACAGTCCACCGATCACAAAGCCTGTACCTGCTACACCAAATATAATCCCCCATATCTCGACCGAAAACATCGTCAGTCCATACGGATCGAGTAGCGCCATGTACGACCCACCGATCAGATTGTTGTACATCGAAAAAATCAAAAGCCCGAACAAGCCAGGTACCGTATGAATCGCGTCTATGCTACCTTTGAAATCCACCCTCTTGTTTTTGAGTTCCGGATCATGGAGAATGTTTTTTTCTGGTATATCTACAGCATGGAGGTGTATAGTCGCAATCACCGTCAAGACGCAGGCGACAATCAATGTCCACCCCATGCCCAGTAGACCAATAGACAGACCACTAAATACACTAGTGATAATAAACCCGATACCCCCCACTGTGCCCACTAGGCCGTTGGCGTTTGCTCTCTTGTCCTTCGGTACAAGCAGGGTCACGACTGTGCCCATGGCAATATTGCGCATATTCTCGATCACCGCACCAGCCAGTACAATACCCGCAAACAGCCAAAACCACGGCTGACCCAGTGCCGACATCTCACCATACGGTACGAGTGCGTAAATCACCCCACCCAGCAAAAAGGCTGTCATAGTGAAAATCGACGCAAACATCATAACGCTTTTTTTCTTGTGCCGATCCACAATCGTGCCAAACCAAAGGCTACACATTGACACCAATAGCATATACACCCCACCGACAATACCCGTCACTAAGACGGATCGAGTCTCTAAATACGCCCAAAACACTAGCGCGAACCACAGATAGCTAGTAGTTACATTTGCAATGAGGGTATTAAGTAGTAGCTGATAGAAGCTTTTCATAACTATCAAACGTTCTCCCCACTCGATAGCGAACCAGGTACTTGATGCTTACTGGGGTCAACTTCAAAAAAATCTATCCTTGTATAGCCAAAACATTGCGCAAATACCCCGCTCGGAAATGACGAGAGATATCGAATATACAGTGACACTGAGCGATTAAACAGAAGCCTATTCGCCTGTATGTCATTTTCTATATCCACAAGCTCGTCAAACAGCTCAGTAAACGCCCTGTCGGCCTTTACCTCAGGGGAAGCTTCCATTATAGCTATAAGCTCTTTCTGTAAAAGACGCTCAGCCTCACTCAAACCTTGAATATCCTGGCTGCGCAATGCTACCTGGCTCTTTTGGATTAATGCCTCGTAATCACTAGCAACTCTAACTACACTCAATAGCCTTGGCACTGCATCATGACGTTTTTTTATAGAGCTAGCTATATTAGCCCATGCTTCACTTATACTATTAGTCACGACTACAATGCGGTTGTACACAATAAGACTATACCCCACGATAGCCACCGCACAGATACTCCACATTATCACATATATCATTGTACCCACCTCACGAACCTCAGGGCGAGACCTCCCCAGTCTGAGGTAAACACGCCTCTAGACAATAGCAACGAGGCGCGCTGCTTTAGTAGCCTATGTATACCGATAATCTGGAAAGATCCAGCAATCCAAACAGGGAACATTACGTCACCCACCAAGCCATGTTTACCCGCAGCTATCGTTGATACTATATATATCCCCACTGTAAGCCACATCATCGCCTGAACAAAGAGCATCTTTACTGGGGCCAATCCAAACAAATTAATAGTCCTATCCACCCTTGCGATTCGCAGCTGATGGCCCAAGCTATCTGCATTGCTCAAGTCACCTAGCGTGTCACGGAGTCTTGACAATGACTCAAGTGTCATCTGTAGACCCTTCTCCGACCCGACAGATCTAATATCAAATACAGCAGTTAGCGTCTTACCCTCGAGCACAATTTCCGCTCCATCAAGCTCTTTTACTATTATCGCGAGTATTTCGCTCGTCAACAAGCCAACTAACTGAGAATGGTGCTTTGAGTTTGCATAAATCCTAAAATGCTCCAAAGTAGTGCCGTCAAATACAAGCTCGTCCGCTCTGTCAAACACAAGTCGCCGACCCTCTCGTCGGGCAATATCATTTGAAGTGGAATCAAAAAACAAAGATGGTGGGTTTGCACCGACAGTAGGTACCTGAACGACCAGACTCCTGCCGGAACATGACATCGTATATTCGCCATAACAAAAAGCTTGTTCGTCACGAAGGCTAGGCATCAGACTACTGACAAGCGAACCGTTAACAAGCGTCTGTGATTCAGGCGGCCTGCTAGCACCTAGAAAAATTTTAACCTTTCCTATAATCGAAAGAGTTCGATATATGAGTGCTATGCCTAGAGACACTGGCACCAGTAGTATAACAAACAATGTCAAGACAGCCGCAATGGGTAGATCCTCTGCGACCAGCTGTTGACTGTCCTGAAATATGATATGGCCAGGCAGCAGCCAGAAGCTTCCGTTTTGAAGTGACGACTGTAGCAAGACAGCCTCCCAGTCTGAGGCGAAACCGTACCAACCGACAACCGCCCCGTAAAAAATAAGTGGAAACGCAACCAGTAAAAGTACCGAAACGACAGACACGTATCGCATATATTTGCGAAGGCGTCGTATCAAAGTGTAGACGGGTAAAAGGCTGTTCATGCCGAACCGCCTATCTTGATAGAGTCAATGAGTCTATCTATATGAGTGACGTCTTGCACTATATCTTGGTGTTGATACTTAGTTACTTCTCCCTCGACGATATACAGAATATCACCTACCGGGACTAGTGCAAAAACCCGCTTAGAGTAGTCACCGGACAGATAACCACTCCCTACCTGTTCAACACTATAGAATTCAGACGGATAACCTCCAATCTTACGATTGTCGTGAACGAGATTAATAGTGTAACCACGAGCTCTCTCTTCATCGAGACGATCAGGCTCCGCCGGATCATCATAAAAGTGAGCTTTACGAAACACATCCATGCGACGCTCCATTTCATCAGCCAAAGTTCTGCAACTCGACCACTTACAATGTTCACTAGATAGATCTAACACCGTTATGGAGACTAGGCCATTATAGCCCTGCTGGTCACCGTCAGTCGCCTCATTCGAGTTATACGACCTGGAAAGTGTTAGGTATTCAGAACTAGGGTAATCAACCCTCTTGTCGAATACGGCAGATGATGGATACTTAAAAGTTATCGATCCCACTCTTGAGGTGTAAGTCATATAGGCCGGTCGATTGACGTACTTGTCGTATGAGCGATAAGCCGAACTAACAGCCCATATGGCACCAGAAGATACGATAAGCGTGATCCCAACGATAATCACACACGCCACAAACCTACTCGCGTACGAACCTCTTCGAAAATCTAATCTTGCGCCCGGCATACTTAGCATTATAATACACCGAGGGCAATTCATATCTGCTATTCTATACATATGGCTCGCTCACATCTCTACGCTCAGCATTTCCTGAAAAGCCCCAAGCTAGTAGCCGAACTAGTGGGTCATTCAAATATCCGCAAAAACGACATAGTCTACGACCTGGGCGCTGGTAGCGGTATAATATCCTACACTCTGGCTGCTCGCTGCAGGCAGGTATTTGCTGTCGAGATAGAGCCCCAAGCCTTGAAAAAGTTACATCAAAATGTCGGCGACATCGCAAATGTATCCATCGTCGAAAAAAGCATCATAGACATAAAACCACCTACCGAGCCCTACAAGATATTCGCCAACATACCCTTCAATCTCAGTGCCGATGTCGTACGCAAATTTACCCAAGCCGACCTGCCTCCGAAAAGTATGTATCTAGTGGTTCAAAAGCAATTTGCCCGCAAGCTAGTGCCTGGCGACGATCATTTTACTAGCCAGCTAGCCGCCGAGATAGGGCCGTGGTTTACCGTCCGTATCCGCAGGCCACTCAGGCGTACCGACTTCACTCCTCCACCGGCCGTAGATACCGTGCTACTAGAGGTAAAACTACGTGAATCGCCTCTTTTACCGATCGATCAAGCTACCAACTTTCGCGATTTTACTAGCAAGTGTTTCAGCGCTCAAAAGTACTTTGTGTCACTTAAAAAACCGTTCTCTAGCGAGCTGAGGCCATCGCAATTGACCCTCGAACAATGGACCGAACTTTACAAAAGTAAATAAATTTGCTATAATTGTAATTACTAATAGCTTGACTAGCCACTCTTATGCCCCTATAATCAAAAACACTATGAATTATATATATTATTAATTCCTCTATTCGTACACGTTCGGACGGCCGAACCAATAGCGACATCTTACAACCAAACTAAAACTAAACACTACAAGGAGATTAGTGTGAATATCAACAAACAAACCCTGAAGCTGTACTGGCGACAGGTAAAACATCACAAACCGAGCTTTTTTATCATGCTCATCGCTATCCCGATAGGCGCGGCTCTGATAGACAGCGCCCTGCCTTACGTACTGAGTCAGGCGATCGTGCAGATAAACGACTCGGGTGAACTATTCCAACTACTATCGATTGCAGCCGTGGTTGGACTTACAGGTGCAGCGCTCAATTTCATAGGCTTTCGCTCTATGGCGCATCACGAGGCACACGTACTGGCGAGGCTGAGAGCTAGCACCTTCGAAGGTCTGATGAAAAAAGACCACCAGTTCTTTAGCAATCAAAAAATCGGCGCTATGACTAGTCGCTATATAGATTTCGTGCGCAATGAAGTCAGCATCCAGGACCTTTTCATCATCCGCACACTCGGCTTTATCGCTATCGTCGGTAGCGGTCTCGTGATACTATTTTTGAACACCTGGGTAGTTGCGTTTATCGTGATGATAATGATTGCTATACTGATACTCGAAATACGCTGGGGTACCAAAAAACGAGCTCCATGGCGACATGAACGCAAAACTCTGGTAGCCGAGATCCACGGCCTAGTCGCAGACGCTCTGACAAATAACCTAGTGGTGCGTACATTTGCCGGCGAAAAGCGCGAGATAAAAAACCTCCACAAAATGACCGATCGCTTCACCGAGATTTACAAAAAAGACATCGGATTTATAGTCGGCGAAGGCTCATCACGTGTCACTATCATGGTGATAGTCCAGATCATCACCGTCGTCGTGGCTGTTACGATGGTCGGCAGTGGCGGCATGACTTTGGCTATCGCTATATTTATCTTGGCCTACATGCAGCGTATTGGCTCGCAGCTATTCATCCTAGGCGATATCATAAATGGCTATGACCAATCCTTCCTAGACGCTCAGCCGATGACAGAGATGCTATTGACCGACAATCTTGTCAAGGATAAATCCGACGCCAAAAAACTCGCCATCAAATCTCCTGGTATTGATTTCAATTCCGCAAGCTATCGCTACCCAGATGGAGATGTGGACGTCGTAAACAAACTAGACATCAAGATTCCAGCTGGCCAAAAAGTCGGTATGGTCGGTCATTCTGGTGCCGGTAAATCTACTATCGTCCAGCTGCTGCTGCGCTTTAGCGACGTGACCCAAGGTGCTATAGAAATAGACGGACAAGATATCCGCGACATAACCCAAGAAAGCTTACGCCGAAACATCAGCTACGTACCACAAGAGCCGATGATGTTTCACAGGACTCTACGCGAAAACATCGCCTACGGCAAGCTAGATGCTAGCGACGATGAGATCATCGACGCCGCCAAAAAAGCCCACGCTATGGAATTCATCAGCAAGATGCCCGAAGGTCTAGACACTATAGTTGGCGAAAGAGGCATCAAACTGTCTGGCGGCCAAAGGCAACGTATCGCTATCGCCCGAGCCATCCTCAAAGACGCACCAATCCTCGTGCTAGACGAGGCCACTTCGGCCCTAGATAGTGAGAGCGAAAAGCTCATCCAAGACAGCCTAGATGACTTGATGAAAAACCGAACTTCCATCGTCGTCGCCCATCGCCTCTCTACTATCGCCAAGCTCGATCGTATCATCGTGCTAGACGGTGGCAAGATAGTCGAAGACGGGACGCATGTAGAGTTGCTAGAAAATAGCGGTATTTACGCCAAGCTCTGGAACCATCAGAGTGGTGGGTTTATCGAAGACTAGGGCCTGTCTATACTATACAAAAACACCTCCTGCCATCGGAGGTGTTTTTTGCTATTAGATTTTGCAGGGTGGAACCTTGCAAAACTCTGCCAGACGACTAAGCTTCGCTGTCTTTGCTTGGCGCAGCTGAGTCTTCTGCACCGTTTTCTGATTCTACACTGTCTGCGCTAGCGTCTTCGGCGTCACCACCGGCTGCATCGTTCGCCGCCTGAAGTGAGCTTGGCTCGTAGACTGTCGCGATAGTTAGATCCATGATAGTCACGTCATCATCGGCCGTACCCTCACGACCATCGTCGTTGTCGACGATTTCGACATTTTCTGGCACAACTATATCTGCAACCGTCAGCCTGTCACCCGCTTCTTTTAGACTAGCCGTAGAGACCTCGAGCGCCTCTGGTAGATCCATCGGTAGAGCCTTCACTTCGATTTTCTCTAGCGCCTGAAGTACGATCAAGCCAGCTCGTTCTGCTTCACTCTCGCCGCTACCGACCAAGTGTATCGGGATATCCGCCACCACCGGCTCATTTGCTTTGACAGCATGAAACGACACGTGACGAATGCGTGAACCGACTGGATCACGATCGATATCTTTTATCATAGCAATCTTCTTTTTGCTATCAATAGCCAGGTGTACCGGCGTATGACGACCGGCATGCCGCACTACTTTCTCGACGACATTGTACTCAGCCTGAACCGTGATAGGCTCAACCCCATGACCATAGACCACCCCTGGTATAAATCCTTGCTCGCGAAGCTTCTTGACTTTCTTGCCTTGTACACTACGCGCCTGAAGTTTTAAGTTTACTTTATCTCCCATGTCTCTCCTCCTTTTCGTTGGATACCTTTACGGAAATATTATTGTACTTATTATTATAGCATGTTTAGGCCTGGGGTTCATCGTGCTACAATAGTCAGAGATGAAAAAGCGATTATTTTGGCTAAGCATAGTGCTGGTGGTTTTTTGTATCGGTATGTTCGGCTATTTCAGTATCGAGCATTACGGCATTAAGTCTTTGGTATCTCTGATAAGTGTCTACGGTGTAGCGGCTATTATTTTTGCCGAGTCTGGCTTACTGATAGGCTTCTTCTTACCGGGCGACAGTCTGTTATTTACAGCTGGTTTTTTGGTACATCAGGGAATAATAGACTTCAATATACATCTCATGGTCTTGATACTCTTCGTCGCAGCTGCACTAGGCGACAGCGTCGGCTACACATTTGGACGTAGAGTTGGCCGCAAACTATTTAAGAAAAAAGACTCTGTGTTATTTCGCAAAGAAAACCTCGAAGCTGCCGAAGCTTTTTACAAAAAACATGGCGGCAAAACCATCATCATCGCCCGCTTTATGCCAATAGTCCGTACTTTTGCGCCGATCGTAGCCGGCATCAGTCATATGAATTATAGACGCTTCCTGACATACAACCTTGTCGGTGCCTTCTTGTGGGCCGTTGGTATAACTTACCTAGGATACTTCGTCGGTAGCGCTATCGTAGCAGCTGGCGTAAACATAGAATACATCATATACGCGATCATCCTAGTCTCCATCGCCCCGCCTCTCGTACATCTGTTTATGAAGAAAGAGCGCCGTCAATCGATTATCAATAATATTT
The DNA here is from genome assembly GCA_937873745.1 of uncultured Candidatus Saccharibacteria bacterium. GTDB lineage: Bacteria > Patescibacteriota > Saccharimonadia > Saccharimonadales > Saccharimonadaceae > CALMYZ01. The sequence goes on from CALMYZ010000006.1 coordinate 8,152, forward strand.
TACAGCAAGCAAAAGACTTCTTCTCGCCAGATAAATAAGTACAGCTGTCTACTTACAGCATCGATCTTAAATACAGTCCAGTAAACGATTCTTTCGACTTCGCAATCTCTTCTGGGGTACCTTCGGCCACTATCATACCACCACCGACACCACCTTCTGGGCCCATGTCTATCACGTGGTCGGCGGATTTGATGACGTCTAGATTGTGTTCTATTATCACCATGCTATTGCCGCCCTCTACGAGCTGCTGGAGTATTTCAAGTAGCCGCTTGACGTCTGCCGAATGGAGTCCGGTAGTAGGCTCGTCTAGGATATACATCGTCTTACCAGTACTACGTCGACTCAGCTCGCTAGCTAGTTTGATACGCTGGGCCTCACCGCCACTAAATGTAGTCGCCGGTTGACCAAGCTTGATGTAGCCCAGTCCAACATCCACCAGAGTGTCGAGCTTGCGCGCGATAGTCGGCACGTTTTCAAAAAACCTGGCTGCTTGTTCGACTGTCATATCTAGCACATCAGATATCGTCTTCTCTTTGTACTTAATCTCAAGCGCTTCACGATTGTAGCGCTTGCCTTTACATTCATCACAGGTCACATAAACATCCGGCAGGAAGTGCATTTCGATTTTTATCACGCCATCGCCTTGACAGTTCTCGCAACGGCCACCCTTGACATTGAAACTGAAGCGACCAGCCTTGTAACCGCGAATATTTGACTCTGGCGTACCAGCGAAAAGCTCACGGATAGGTGTAAATACGCCCGTGTAGGTAGCCGGGTTTGAACGAGGTGTCCGACCTATGGCCGACTGATCGATGATAATCGCCTTGTCGAGGTGCTTAATACCCTCGATGTTCTCGTGCTTACCCGGTACAGCTTGCGCACGATGCAAACGAGCTGACAACTCCTTAGCCAAGATACCGTTTACGAGTGTTGACTTGCCGCTTCCCGATACACCAGATACCACGGTCATGACACCCAGCGGGAAGCTAGCATCAATATTCCTGAGGTTATTTTCTGAGGCGCCACGGATAACTAGCTTGCGATCAGCCATGACGGGCCGACGCTTCTTTGGTGTGGCTATTTTTTCTACACCACTCAAGTATCGTCCGGTGACGCTATCGGTATTTTTGGCGACCTCAGCCGGAGTGCCAGCGGCAACCACCTGGCCGCCATGGACACCAGCGCCGGGGCCGATGTCTAGCAGGTAATCAGCCTCGCGAATCGTATCTTCATCGTGCTCTACCACAAGGACGGTATTACCAAGATCACGCAGTCGCTTGAGGGTGGCTATTAGCCGGTCATTGTCACGCTGATGAAGGCCAATCGATGGCTCGTCTAGTACATACAGAACACCTTGAAGGCCGGAACCAATCTGAGTCGCCAAGCGAATACGCTGCGCCTCACCGCCGCTCAGAGTATTAGCAGCCCTGCCAAGCTCTAGATAGTTCAGGCCAACATTGCTCATAAAACCTAGTCGATCAGTAATTTCTTTGAATATCTGGCGAGCGATTAGCAGCTCCTGTTCAGATAACTTCAGATTGTTCTGGAACAAATCTAGCGCGTCATCGATGCCTAGATTACAAATATCCATGATATTTAATCCGTGCACAGTCACAGCCAATACCACCGGCTTGAGGCGTGCGCCCTGACAAGCATGACACTTACGCTGGCGCATGAATCGCTCAATATCTTTGCGCATAAATTCACTATCGGTTTCTTTGTGACGTCGCTCAAGGTTCGGTATGACACCCTCGTAAGTCGAATCATACTGTCGACCATTGCCAAGCTCTACTGTATATTTCTGACTTCCCGTGCCGTACAAAACCTGCTCTAGTGCTTCGGCTGATAGCTCACCTACTGGCACCTGCAGGCTAAAACCGTGTGCCTCGGCTACGGCTGCCAGTTTTTTCATATACCAAGCATCGCTATTTACGCGATTGTATGGACGAATCGCCCCTTCGGAAATAGTTAGGCGTGGATTGAAAACCAAGTCCGGATCGACCTCCAGGCGACTGCCTAGGCCAGTACATACAGGACAAGCTCCTTGTGGTGCGTTGAAACTAAACAGGCGTGGCTCAAGCTCTGGTATATCTTCGGCCGGATGGTCGACACAGGCATAGCGCTGACTATAGGTATGAATTTCGTCGTTGTCGGCATCTAGTAGCTCCACCACACCATCAGCGATGTCTAAAGACTGCTCGACAGACTGCGTCACCCGGCCAAGCATATCCTTGCTCAGGGCGATACGGTCGACGACTATCTCGATAGAATGCTTGTAGTTTTTGTCTAGCTCTGGGAACTCGTCGAGCGAATAGACCACACCATCGACTCGCGCCCTAGCAAAGCCTTGTCTCAAATACTGTTCTGGCACATGAGCAAACTCACCTTTTTTTTCTTTCGCTATTGGCGCCAAGATAAGCGATCTCTTGCCGTCGTCTAGCTTCATAATTTCATCGATGATGGCTTGCGGCGTACGACGCGACACCTCCTTGCCGCACACTGGGCAATGCGGCACTCCTATGCGAGCATAAAGAAGGCGTAGGTAGTCGTAAATTTCTGTGACTGTTGCAACCGTCGATCGTGGGTTGCGACTAGTCGACTTCTGGTCGATAGAGATCGCCGGACTCAGGCCGTCTATCTGATCAACATCTGGCTTCTCCATCATACCCAAGAACTGCCTGGCATAACTAGACAGACTCTCGACATAGCGACGCTGCCCCTCGGCATAGATAGTGTCAAAGGCCAAGCTAGACTTACCAGAGCCACTCAGGCCAGTGATAACGACTAGCTTATCGCGCGGTATATCTACCGACACATTTTTGAGATTGTGCTCACGCGCACCAACGACTTTTATCACCTCTGACATAACCCGTCTATTATACGCTTTTTTGTGAGGTTTTTCTAGATGGACCGTGGATTTATTACCGAGCTACACGGAAACCGATATGGGAATTGACAGATGACGGTAGCTGATCCAACGTAAGTGTAAAAATTCCGGTTTGACTACCATTCTTCCTACCACCACTTCGTAAATACGCCCTCTCTTGGCTATCTGATGGGTTAGTAAAAAACTGGCCTATACCCTGTGTGCTAGAATAACTAGATAGCGATCCACTCGGCTTAATTGCTGACTCTAACCCCTTCCAGTTCATAGAACTATCACTCCATTGCTTATATTGACCGCTTGATTGCGACGGTACACCGGGCTGCTGGCCAGCCGCAACCGTATCGCTATTCCACTCCCACGCATTGCCAGCAAAATCCCAAATAACTTCATTGTTAGATAATTTTAATGTACGACGATTGTTGCCGTTCGGAGACGGTGTGATATTGCTCATCAAGTAATAGCCGTCGCTATCGTCGCCCGAAGACGCCACGGCAGCATACGGTGGCTCCTGGTTATGGCCGTTATAAATGTAGCCATTACCGATCTGACCTCCGCTCCAGTTACTGGAGACTCCTGCTATGTCCGTAGCTATTGTCATCCATTCTGCGTTAGTTATTAAGTGACAGCCGGTACAGCCAGCTACATTCGGACTGTAGGCTATGGCATTCGTCTGAGATATACTAGTCCAAGGGGTACCAGAGGCTTGAGATACGGGAACATTACCACCTGCGTTTTTGGCTTCATATTTCATCACACAGAAGCCATTTGTGCCCAGTGAAGCATTGCCCGGTACAGGAATAAATCCAGATGGGCAATCGGTAGGCGGGGCCAAGGCACTTGCGACAGTAGAGCCTTCAGTTGATAGTGCATAGCTATCATGTGGCGCGGTCGAAGTGTACGTTGTGTAGAATTTATCGGTTGGTTTTTGTCCGGTAATTCTATCGAAGGTAGCTTGGTCTGGTGGATAGGAGCCATTGTCTACCTTGTAGACTTCTAGTTTCTTTTTAGCTTGAGCTTCGTTGGAGGCTATAGCTGAATCGTTGGCTCTTTGGGAGATATTGACAAAAGCTACCACGCTTATAGCCGCCAAGATGGCTATGACGACGATGACGATGAGGAGCTCGACGATAGTGAAGGCAGCTTGGTGGTGACGAGAGGGGTGCTGTGGCTTACGAGGAAGCGAGATAGTGTTCATGCTTTTAGTTTACCCCTCTACGAGGGGGGTTGGCAAGGATAGTTTATGCTTATGATTGCATATTATTGACATCTGTAGTATTTTAGTTTAATCATATAGTTAATTTTGCGAGGTGTAGCGTATGAAAAAGCAGGTAATTCGATATAGCAATGTCGGATCAGCAATCATTATACTGAGCTCTCTCGGGGCTTGGGAATCAATAGCCTTTTTCTTGATGGCCGGTGTAGTCCCGGGCACCAATATCACCCTATCTCCACTCGCCATGACATCACTACTAGCTACAGCTGGCGTAGTCTGCTTGTACATTAGTCTACACCTCCGTCATGGCACCGCCACACCACCTGTCATGCCAAAGCGACGCTACAGCAAAGTCTAGCTGTCTTCCACAGGCACTATACTCTCAGCCCAGAGCTGTAGCTCACTCAGGATAAATTGCGAATGTTCATCAGTTCGCTCCGACGCCATTTTCTGCAAGGACGCCACAAAACCTGGTAGCTGCTGACGGATATATTCAGCTCGCCAAGCCTCCCATTTAGCAGCCTCGTCTTCGCTTAGACTACTAGCAAAATTACGAGCCTTGTAGTGTAGTAGTAGCTCTGACAGACGCTCGTCGTCAAAAGCTGGATGTAGGTCAACTAGCTGTCTAGGCTCGGCATTGCGCACCGCTTCGACTCGAATCTTATCTTTGTCGTTCACGAAACCATCGTATAGTTGAGACTCTGGGTTGACCGACTTTTCAAATACTCGCTCGCGCTGAAATACCGATCGGATATTCTCAGCAAAATGTGGCGCTGCCAGTAAGATATCGCGATGACGCTTGATGTCGTCGGTCGTTAACTTCAGTCTATCCCAGCCACCGGCCTGCTCGAGCACACCGAGCGGCGCAACCGCTGGGCAGCGATTGTACTGAAGCTCCTTGACTGGCAGGTGACGGAAATCTTCCTGCTGACGCTGCTCACGCGGCGCATAAAGTATAGCCTCTAGCTGTGCTGGAGTCATATCTAGAAAAGGTGTTGGGTCGTATCGCAAATCATAGACAACCACATTGCTGTTGCGACCAGATGTCAGGGGGAAAGCGATAGTTGTTTTGTGAAAATCATTTTCGTAACGACCAGAACTATAGACGAAGGCTTGTTTGTCATCTAGATTGACTAGTCTTTGGACTTCTTTTTTGTCACGCATCTTCAGGAGATATTCAAATAATTGGGGCTGCTTGCTGCGTATCAGCTCAGCTATAGATATCAAAGCATCGACATCGCTCAAGGCGTCGTGAGCATTCAGATGCTCAATGCCATTCTCTTTCGTCAAAAGCTCGAGGCGATTCGTCGGCACGCCATCTTCACTGATCGGCCAATTGATTCCATCTGGCCGGAGCGCTCTGGTCATACGTACAACATCTAGCATATCCCAGCGCGAACGGCCGTCTCGCCAGCTCCACTCGTATGGATCAAAAAAATTACGCCAAAAAAGGTGACGCACGAATTCATCGTC
>CALMYZ010000007.1 GCA_937873745.1 uncultured Candidatus Saccharibacteria bacterium
GATTTGGCGTAAGTGTTGTAAAGGCATAGTCGGCAATCTCCGGCCTAGCATTGCTAACGACAGATAGAAAGGTGGACTTGCCGGCATTTGGAAAACCCACCAAGCCAACGTCGGCCAGCAGTTTGAGTTCTAGCTCAGCCTCGAAATATTCACCAGGCTCGCCCTTTTCTGCCATACGCGGGGTCTGTCGCACCGATGACTTGAAGTGAGCATTACCAAAGCCACCATCGCCACCCTTGGCTATAACTACCTCTTGATTATTTTCTGTGATATCAGCAATAACTTCGCCGTCTTTTTTTACAAGTGTACCCATCGGCACCTCTACTACCAAGTTATCTCCTGATTTGCCTGTGCGATTAGACTTAAACCCATTGGACCCCGGCTTACCTTTTAGCTCTGGCTTGAAGCGAAAATCTATAAGCGTATTAAGGTTTTCGGTTCCGCGAAAAATGACGTCGCCACCCTTGCCTCCATTGCCGCCGTCTGGGCCACCTTTGTCTACGTATATCTCATGACGAAAACTAATGGCTCCATCGCCACCTTTTCCGGCCTGAATCAAAACTTTGGCTGTATCGACAAACATATTATCTTACATTATATCAAAAATACCTCTGTTTTATCAGAGGTATTTTTATTTTCTATATTAGAACATTTTAGTGTATGAACATCCAGCGAGCTTTGGCATCGCCCAAGCTAATGGTTCTCGAGCCGACACGACCAAAACCTGCTATACCATTCATGTCGGAGTATGTCCCTGTACCGCTGGCATGATCTACGCTATCGATGATGCCAACATGCCCCATGCCACTATAGCCGCCGCCTGTCTGGAAGATAGCTCCAGCGGCCGGCTCATTATTAACCGTGAAGCCGGCGGCACGAGCGCTATAGGCCCACGAGCTGGCATTACCCCAGAAGCTACCTATTGTCCGCCCCATCTGAGCTCGTCGCTCGTAAGCATACCAAGTACACCAACCATACGCATAACGATTACCGGCTGACACACTGGCGTTGTAGGCACTACCCCCGTATGACGGCATATAGCTAGCCGTGCGCGGCGCCACATAGCCCGGTCGCTCGGCCGATGGTAAGTTGGCTGCGGGTAATACTATCTGAGAACCGGGCTTCAGCCCGTCGATCTCTAGGTCATTATAAGTAACGATCCGAGCCTCGTCAGCAGAGTAACGATCGGCGATAGACTTAGACGTGTCACCCTCCTTAACTATGTAAATGACACCGTCAATCGGCAGTATCTTAAGCTCCTTGCCTACATCTAGCGCGTCAGATTGAAGATTATTCGCCCACTTGATAGTCGTAGCCGATACGCCATATCGGGCCGCCACTTCAGGCACTGTATCGCCAGCCTTGGCGACATACTTACTAATAGCTCGATCATCTGATTTAGTATCTATAATTTGCGGCTTCGTGATAGTAGAAGTATCGTCCTGAGCCAGGTCAGATTTGACCTCCAATGAGACTAGCCTCTCAGACATATGAGATACGATTGGTAGATTAGCACGCTCAGCCAAGTCACTAGCCACAGCGGTAGCGACAGTTTCGTCTACAGATACGCTAGAGACTGTCGATTTTTTTACAGGATCAGAAACATTAGCCAAAGCAGCTGTGTTTTCGACTCGCTGTGGCGGCTGATAGCCTATTGCGACAAGAGTTACGACTAGCAAGAATACACCTACATAGGTACTAATAATGGTAGTGTTTGGTTTTTTTCGCTTAGCGCGAGGCGTCTGTTTACCTAGCAACCGGCTACCGATACTGCTAGTTGAATTATGGACTGTGCCCATATTTGCTTGGTTACGAATTATCGTTCTCCTGCCACTCGTATTGCTACAAGGGCGTCTACCTTACTTTGTCTTTCTTCTCGCATGTAGAACAGGGTATTTGTCGACCATTTTATTAATTGATATTTCGATTTTTTAAAAAGTTCTTAGTTCAGTA
>CALMYZ010000008.1 GCA_937873745.1 uncultured Candidatus Saccharibacteria bacterium
CTAAATGGGTCGCAATTTGCTACAATAGATAGGTAGTCAAAAAGGTTATCTTTTATTTATGATATTTAAGAAAAACAAGGACGCATCTCCTCCTGGTCGGAGGCAGTCTGCTAGAAAGACGGAGCTCGAGAGTGAGCCTAGTTCTCAACGTCTTTTTCAGCGCGGGCGAACCCTGACTGGCAGCCTGTCATCTGGCGTAGCTAGCGCCAATGAGCAATCCGGTAATTTGCGTTCACCACGGGCGCATGTGCATCACTTGTCTGGAGTGCGCCACAAGTTAGGGGTGACATTACTGGCGGTGCTCTTTATGGGCATAGCGACACTTTATATCATGAGTGAATTTACCGCTTCGGTAGACGTGTCGTCTAGTAGAAGTGGCGAATTTACAGATCAACAAAAAGCCGCCTTTTCTGAAGTGATTGACGAATATTATGCTAAATATCCAGCCGATCGCTTCCGGTTCAGTCTAGATGAAGATCGCTTGCTTGGATATGTACAGTCTAAGTTGCCCGAGGCAGAATCCTTAAGTGTAGCAGGTGCCGGTATAGGCGCGCATTCTAATATTACCATCAAGCCTCGCCAGTCTGTAGCTAGCTGGGTGGTCAATGGTCGTGTGATGTATGTCGATGCAAATGGCGTTGCCTATGATACTGATTATTCTGATTCGACCCGGCTGGTAAAGATTATCGACGATAGCGGCATCCCCGTTGTTGACGGCAAGGCTTTGACTAGTCAGCGCTTCTTGTCTTTTGTCGGTCAGTTTGTCGGTGCTGCCAAGCAGCACGGTCTGACAGTGACCGAGGCTACACTACCTAGGTATACAACTAAACAAATCGAATTTTCTATAAAAGATATCGGATACAAAGTAAAGGTCTCTGTCGATCGCTCAGCAGGGGAGCAGGCCGAAGATATGGCTCGTTCGATTCGGTATATTAGTAATTCAGGTCAGTCGGTGAAGTATCTAGACGTCAGAGTTAAGGGCAGGGCTTACTATAAGTAGTCCAAGGGCAGGGACTTACTACACTACTCTATCTATGTTCGTTTTTTGTTCTATTTTTGATAAAAAACATATAAACATATAAAAACAGCAAAAAAGCAAATCGTCAAATATAGTAGAGTAGGAGAGTGGGGCAATAAAAACAGCAAAAAAGCAAATCGTCAAATAATGATGTGGAAAACATTTTATAAGATTAGTTTGATGTCTGTAGTACATCATTGTTGTCGCGTAGACTCCATTCGTATCAGCGGCTAGGCTACTTAGCAGTCTATAGTGAGGTTTGATAATAGTTAAACAAAACTGAGAATAAAATATAGATATCATATTCAAAACAAGGTAAGTCCCCCGTCCGAGAAGAGTAAATGAAAAATAAACCCAAATAGCCATGAGTGTGTATTCATTTATATTATGTATAGTTAATGTCTTAAAATATACATTGTGCGACGTTAAGTCTATATATCATTCAGACACTCTATTTCACTAGGTTTTGATTTTAGAACATGCTACCTCGCTTGGTTTTGTATGAAATCTGGTATACCACCCCATCGTCTATAGTTCGTAATGTTTTGCTGGTTTATTGGCTTATTTATGGCTGGACTTTAGATATCTAATTGACGAGATCTGTGTGTACAAAAATCATGATATCTAGACTAATATGGCTACCTACACGCAAATATAAAGTGTTCTATTTTTGTTCTATTATAAAATAGACAGTAACCCAAAGATATATCGGATAAGGGTAGAGACTGTACATTCTACTCGTCTAGCGAAGTTTCAGCTCAGACCCGTCGGCGCTGCTACCGGTAGATGATACCGGAGCCGGCTCTTTCTTTGCGCCAGTGGCTTTTGCTTGCGAGCCGGGCTGTGTGGTATCGGTAGTCTTCTTTTTGCGAGATCTGGTGCGCTTCTTTTTGGGCTTGATAGCTTCTTCGGGGTTTGTTGTCTGAGCGGCTCCAGAGGCGGCCTGGGCGGCAGGTCGGAGGACTTGTGGTGTTATAGTCTGAGATTGAGCGTTTATCGGCCACCGGGCGGCTTGGCTGGCGCTTTGTGGCTGCTGTTTCTTGATCGGTTGTACAGCTGCAGCGATTTCCCTCTCTATATCTTCCCTGCTCCGGCTATAAGTCAGGCGCGTGTGCTCGATGATACGACCGGTATTATCTGTCTGAGCTGGCGGTAGATTGAGAGTTTTGGCGCTAAAAGCCGGTGCTTTCTCGCCGTTTATAACCATATTGACGATGAAATTACGATTATGCATCTGCAAGAGATCTTGGGCTTCAAACTGTGGCTCGAACTGCTTGGATAGTATCGGTGCGTCGTCGGCCGAGACGCGGAAAGATACCATGGTGCCGACATTGCCAAATACGGCGTCGCGCACTGTGTCGCTCATCTGCGAGATATACTGATTGGCGACAGTCAGATTGAGGCCATATTTACGGGCTTCAGATAGAATCGTGGCGAAGCTATCGGTGGCGAAGTTTTGAAATTCGTCGACATACAGATAAAACGGCCGGCGATCTTCGATATTTGGGATGTCGGAGCGGCTCATAGCGGCAAGCTGTATCTTGGTGACCAAGAAGCTACCGAGGATGCTGGCATTATCCTCCCCTATCAAACCTTTTGACAGATTGACTACCAATATCTTGCCTTCGTCCATGATTTCACGGATATTGAAAGTACTCTTCGGCTGGCCGATGATATTACGGATGACTGGGTTGGCTGTGAAGGCCCCTACCTTGTTGAGTACCGGCGCGACAGCCTCGGCTTGGAATTTCTCGGTCCAGCTAGAGAATTCGACATTCCAGAACTGCAGTACAACCGTGTCTTTACAGTAAGTCAGTGTTTCTTTGCGGAAGTTTTTGTCGGTCAACATGCGCGTAATATCGAGCATGGTGGTGTCCGGCCTGTCTAGTAGTGCCAAGATGGTATAACGCAAGATATACTCTAGTCGCGGGCCCCAGGAGTCACCAAACATACGCTTCAGCACGCCGATGACCTCAGAGCTGATGTTAGTCTTTTGGTTTTCGTGGGTGACCTCTAGTGGGTTGAAGCCTAGAGGGTAGGCTGTGTCGGCTGGATTGAAGTATACGACGTCTTTGAGCCGAGAGCCCGGTATAAATTTCATGTTATTGATAGCGAAGTCACCGTGCGGGTCGATGATGGCGTAACCTTGGTCATGGAAGACGTCGCTGAGGGCAAATAGCTCGAGCAAGCCGGACTTACCTGCCCCAGTCTGACCGATGATGTAGACGTGCCTGGAGCGATCGTAGCGCAGCATACCGAACTGATGATTGATACCACGGAAATTGGTCACACCGAAGGCCGAGATGTTCTCGTCTATCGCTTGGTTGCCGGTTATGATAGGTAGCTTGGATGGTGGTTCGGCGGTCTTGTTACTAGCCCAGACGATGTTTGGCGTCTCGACATTGGTATGAGGTAGGTGGAATACCGAGGCCAACTCTTCGATGTTTAAGATGTAGCTACCCTTGCCAAAGGCGCGTTTCTTGTAATAGTCAAGGTCGGACTTCTGGAAGCTACCAGTCGTCGTCTTGAAGCCGTTTAGATTTGTGCTATTGAACTGTTTGAAGGTGCCGACAATCGCCTGCATCTGTAGTTTGGCGTTGGTCTGGCTTTCACCCAGATAGACCAAGCGAATCTTGGTTTGATAGCCTAGCTTGGTGGCTTTCTTTTGGGCTTCGGAGATGCGAGTCTTATCTCTCTCGGATAGCTCTGGTGCGCCCGAGACTGATCCGCCAGCTTCTGGTGGTTTCCAGAGGGCTTCAAATATCTCGACCAGCCAGCGCATACCAGATGTGCCGCTACCAAAAGACGCAAATGGATTGCCACCCTGAACTCCAGATATCCACTGGTCGGAGGATTTATGCCAGTCGTCGGCGATCGGCTTGACCAGCACCTGTACCCAGATCTCCTCCCCGGTCGACTCTAGCTTGGCTAGTGTACCAGTGATACCAGCCAGCGGGTCAACCTCGAAGCTCTGAAATGTCTTGATAGGCAAAAACTCACTATCGGTCAGTGTGACTTCGGATGTATAGACTACACTATGGTCTCTTTCGTGTGCTACATAGTCTTCGCTAGCCTCGTGTATCTGGACCGTCGGATACTGTGAGTATATCTGACTCTCTATAAAGTTGCGTAGGCTGCGCGGCGTCCAGACATAGAAGCGTATCTGGCCATTTACAGAGGCTATCTCAAAACTCAAGTGTTCTTGCCTGCCGCCGGTATGCTTGAGCTCGTTGCGGTCGCGCAGGATGCCGTGTAGGCTAGCAAAGAGCTGCTCTGCGGCTAGCTCGGACTTATCGTTTGCCTTTGGTATCTCTAGTACTAGTAGCGTACTGTCGACTTCTACGACATCATCTACTATCTTGTAGTTGCGCCAAGTTAAGTAGCCTAGTATACCGACGGTCGGCATCCAGACATACCATTGTAAAATAAATTCCAAAAATGCCGAAACTATGCCCATAATCATCTTTCATTATCACACTTTAGGCGTTAGTTTGCAATTATATCGAGT
>CALMYZ010000009.1 GCA_937873745.1 uncultured Candidatus Saccharibacteria bacterium
TTGGACACGAACATCAGTGATGGTCGATTGGCGTCTGGCATATCAGCAAATAGGCTAGACAGCAGCTCAAAGGTGTATTCAGACTCTGGCTCTACCTCTATAGACGCGAGTTTAGTCCAGTGATCACCACTAGCCTCTATTCCGCCGTTAATCACTTGACAGTCAGTAGCATTTCCGTCCAACATCATCCCGGCGCTGACTGTGGCTTTCTCTCCCTGCCTAGCTAGACGAACGTAGACATCGTAGCTAGTTTCTGAAAAACTAGATTCACCCGTGTATGACAGAGTGTAATTACCAGTACAGGCAGCTGCCGAATCTGCCCTGGCGAAGTCAACATTAATCACACTGGCACACATTAACGACACTGCGAAAAATGCTATAAACTGAAGACTTTTATGACTTATTTGTTTTTTTAGATTTCTGCTCATGCTAATCATATTATACACTAGCCCACTGGTCATATTGACTTAAGCGTTGTTTTTGATATAGTAGTACCAATGATACTAAAAAAAAACAAAATCAACAACAATTCGGCTATCGGCAGCGTGTCTAGACGATCTCTATCTACAAAGCAAAAAGCGTTTGCCTGGATATCTGGTGTAGTTTTGGTAGTAGCGATAGGCTTCAGTGGTGTTAACCTGCTACGCAATCTTAGGGGCTATGCCGCAGACTCAGAAGCACTTGGCCGGGTTTGCCCCACTGACCAGATAGATGTCACGCCGCCTATAGATAACAAGGTAGAGCCAGATACTACGGAAGATACTGCAAATACCAGCCCACCCCAGAACTCAACTACACCATCCGACCCCTCACTCGATACCGGTAATACAGGTGAAGTTAGCGACACAGATAAGCCGATCGAAGAAGTAGACGGAAAAACTAAAGACGACGCCGAAGATGCCACTAACGATAGTGAAGATGAAGGCGCGAAAGATGAGTTGTGTGAGACGGAACCAGTCGAACCCACCACCCCAGACAAAGTAGTATCCACTCCGAACGATCCAGAGGATCAGCCAGACCAGACCGAATCCGAATATGCGGCCACTTCGGACGAGGATGAAGCTGAGTACACCGAAGAGGAGGAGTATGATGAATCTGAGTCAGACTTAGAAGTTGGTGATGAAGAGCTTGATCAATCAGACGAAGAGTCGGACTACTCGGATGAGGAATCCATAGACGAAGATCCTAGCACCAGCCCAGACACCGCTCGTGGGCAACAATTACTCAACTCTATGATAGATATAGTCAAAGGCTTTATAGTATCAGTGCGAAATCGCTAGACAGCCGGACATCTTAGCTTGGTAAACTATCCACACCACTGGCATCTCAGGCCACGCCCGGCGCATCACCTAGCTTGGCGCTACGAAGCGGCCTCTCCTTGAGACTAAACACTAACACTGTAGCTATCGACATCAAGATAGTCGAGGATATAAATATCTTGCGCAAACTGTCGCTAAATGAGATAGCTATAGTGTTTGAAAAGTCGCTCTGCTTATCATTAAAATCCTTGACTACACCTTGGCGAGCAGGCTCGGGTAGTTGTTGAATACCTCGCATAAAAGCGCCTGTAATCTTCTCTCTAGTGTCTGGCATATTCAAACCAAGCAAAGTATTCGG
>CALMYZ010000010.1 GCA_937873745.1 uncultured Candidatus Saccharibacteria bacterium
GCCGAGATCTCCCTTCTTTCCCTACACGACGAACTTCCGATCTCGTGTGATCGCCGCGATGCTCTACCGCCGCGCGGCCGCGATCTTCGGCAACCGCCGTATTATAGCTTTGGCAAGCAAAAGGTCATCAAATGCGTCATGAACGCAACAGCCCAAGATAAACGTAATGGGCTGTATTTGCCCCGCATAACGCTGTTTAAGGCGGTTCGGGCGGGCGGGATAGGCGTGTTTATGCACGTCGAGTTTTCAGCCCCAAAAATCCTTTACAATAACAATTTTGATGAACTAGACGATGGTGATTTCGGCGAATTATGTACAGCCCTAGCGAAGCGATTGCGGCACATGGGTTTCTATATATTTTCTGCCCAGCTGAAAAACGCCGAAGTCAAAACTATGCACTACGGCAAAAATATCGTGATAGATGATTATTCGACGGCTTCATCTATTGTGTCTGAACTGGCAAAGTCCAATATATCGACCCGCAAAAACGCCGATATTCGAGCCTACAAGAACGATGGCGAAGCACTACATTTCTTCACCGCTAAGAAAGGACTGGCGATATACGACAAGGTTGCCGAACTAAACAAAGCAAAGAAGACAGAAAAAGGACGGATTGAAAAAGATAACTACTGCCAGTTGTCGCTTTTCGACCAGTGTGCCATTCGTAAGCCCTTTGAAGTCGTCAGGGTTGAAGCTAGATACAATGACCGCAAATCCATAAAAGATATTCTGGCGAAGACATGCCCCAAAGTGAAAGAATATACTTTTCGTGCACTGTATTCGTCGAAAATATCGCAAGCCGTCTTGCGGCATGAAATGGCAATAATCGGCGACGGGATTATCGGTATTAGCAAAAATAGCCAATCGTTATTAGAGTTCACAAATGACATCATGGCACTAAATCCGAAAGCTAGCATGACCGTCAAAATGAAAGCCATCGCTGTCAAAACATTATTCATTGAAACTGGTAGTCGTGATATACGCAAGCTAATCGGGGCTTCGTCGTCCCAATGGTCGAGGTTAGTAAAAGACATGGCAAAATTACGCTATCGGAAAAGCCAGCTCACAGGCTTTGACAAGCTTAACAAGGCAATCGGCGAGTTCAAGCCCGTGAAGCTGGCGGATTATAAAGGTCAAATTGAAACATGAAAGGAATTGATATAAAATGATAAGTATGAAAGAGGGCGAGTTCTACAAGATAGACGACATCTGTAAGATTTTCCAAGTTAGCAAAATCACGGTGTACAGATGGCTCAAGGCTAAAAAGATAACTGGCTACAAAGTCGGACGTTCATATCTGTTCAAAAAGTCCGATATTGAAAAGTTTTTAGAAGATAGCAAGGTCTAATATGGCGGGCAAGAAGAAAGCGATAATCTTTGCCCGAGTATCGACGAAACGGCAAGAAAAAGAGGGGCTATCGCTCAAAGAAATACAGCTTCCGATACTGCAAAAGTACACAAAAGATAATGATTTCGAGGTCGTCGAAGTATTTGCGTTAAGCGAAACAGGTGGCGACAGAAAAGAGCGTGCCAAGTTTGACCGCATGGTCGAACTACTCAAAAAGCGAAAAGATATTACGGAAATCGTATCATTTCGAGTTGATAGGATTACCCGCAATTTTCGGGACGCTGTTGTTATGGACGAGATGCGTATAGCTCACGATAAATATATTCATTGCGTCGATGATAGGCTTGTACTTCACAGAGAAAGCCCCGCTCGTGATTTGACGCAATGGAACGTAAAAGTATTCGTCGCTCAAGAGTATATCAATCGTGTTATCGAAGATGGAAACAATACAAAACTAAACAAGCTAGAGCGTGGCGAACTGCCATGGGCTGCACCATTTGGCTACAAGCACCACAAGTTCGAAGATAAGCGAAAGACTATTGTATCGGTTCAGCCAAACGCTCAGATAGTACGAGAAATCCATGTTCGATATTCGACAGGCTCTTATTCGTGTCAGTCGCTCGCACAAGAAATCAGCAACGAGTTCAGCATGAAACTAACTAAGGGCCAAATACAGCGTGTTCTTCGTGATAGGTTCTACATAGGCATAATGACAGACAAGAAAACGGGCAAAGAATACCCGCATTTCTATGAAAAGCTTGTTAGCGATGATATGTTCGAGCGGAATCAGGACATTTTGAATGGTCATAGCGGGCGACGACAGCGTTATGCTGGCCTACCGTCGATTTACCGAGGGCTTATTCGATGCAAGTTTTGCGGTTGTACAATCACGCCAGAAAAGAAGCAGAAGAAACAAAAAAACGGCAATGTGCATAATTACTATTACTACCACTGTACGAATGGCAAGAAAATGCACACCGCACCAATACAGTACGCTACCGAAAAGGACTTGAATGACGCAATGTCGCAAATCCTTAAAGACTTTCGCATTTCCGAAGAAAAACTTGCCGAAGTACGACAGGCACTCAACGAAAGCCATGCGGACAAAAACAGCTTTTATGAAGCCAAACGCAAAGAATTAGTTGCTCGACGTAAACAACTTTCGAACCGCAAGCAAAATATGTATGACATGCTCGCCGATAAGTGTATTACTCCGCAAGAATATAACGAAAATAACGCACGTTACGACGATGAAATCGCCGATGTACGCCGTCAAGAACAGCGACTAGACGAAGCCGATAAACAGTTCTATGTAACAGCTGGCTATCTGTTAGCTATATTTCAGTATGCCGAAAAGATATTTGAAGCCGCCGAAATCGAAGAAAAACGCCAAATCATCGGATTGCTACTCTCGAACCTCCAATTAGACGGCAAAAGACTGTATTTTACACTAAAAGAGCCGTTTGCAAATGTGCTTTCGCACGCAAACGGTTCTTTATGGCTGGGGATGAGGGATTCGAACCCCCGATCACGGGACCAGAACCCGGTGCCTTACCACTTGGCCAATCCCCAGTATAGGTAGTTTATCGTCATGTCGGACTGATAATTTGTAACGTACTGGCCCCGTACGGGACTAATGTTGATCTACTCGGTCGATAGACCTCGGACAGCCGGTGCCTTACCACTTGGCCAATCCCCATCGCTGTTACCGGTATTAGATTGTACTATAATTTGATGATTTGCTCAAGCTCTGATTGAGGTATAATCGTAAGTAGGCATGTACGATTTGATGATAAGACTCGCGGCTGATTTGTCGGTGATAGTGATAGCACTGGTGGCGGTGTATGTGCTAGTAAGTGCCGTGCCAAACAAATATAAGTTCGCAAGGTATAGCGAGGTCTTGATGGCTGGGCTGACGGCTTACTTAGTGGCCAAGCTGATAGCTAGTGTTTATCAGCCGGCTAGCGAAAGACCGTTTGAGATAGCTGGTCAAGCAGCCAAGGCGTCATACTTAGACAACCCTGGCTTTCCGTCTGACCACGCACTGTTTGCTATGGCGCTGGTGCTGGCAGTGTGGCTGGGGGCGCGTCGACCACGTGTGGCGTTGGTGCTTTTTGCTATCACGCTCGTGATGTGCGCCGGCCGAGTACTGGCAATGGTACATACGCCTCTAGACGTGGTGGGTGGACTAGCGATAGCTTGTGTCGGTGTGGTTTGGTATTCGGCGTTTCAGCAAAAATTTTCAAAAAAATCATCATAGACTCGCATAAATCTCAAAAATAGTATAAAATAATACAAAAGATAGCGAGAGGAGTTGTTATGGTAAGGATTGTTGGAGCAAAGGAGCCGATCGTCGGTGATGTTGCTTGGCGAGTTATTTTCACGGCTGGCTGGATAGGTGCCCTGAACGGGGTGATCGTCTGGCTGACGACTTATTTCTTGGCAAATTTTGTGATAAACAATATCGCTTGCCGGATGGGCACTAGCCTAGTGTCGTGTGGTGAGACAGGTGAAGTCTCGGCTGTAGTAGCTTTGGTGGTAGCGGCTATAGTGTCACTGATATTCTTGGTTCGCTGGCGCATCTATCGCCCACTACTCGCAGCGATAGCAGCGACTGTCACGATGTGGGGCATCGGTGGTAGTTGGCTGGCGATTACGTCTGGCTGGGGTAGTTTCTTCCTGCTGGTGTTGGTGAGTTCGTTGGTTTATATGCTATTTGTCTGGCTGGCAAAGATTCGCTCGTTTGGTATAGCGCTCGTGGTGACGGCTATTGTGGTTGTGTTGATGCGCCTGATTGTCATCAGCTAGTGCTATAATCATAAGCATGGAACAGTCTTTTTTGATACTTATATTGGTAGCGGTGGTTTTTGGTTTTGGCTTTATGGTGCTGGTGTTGAATCAACGCCTAAAGGAGCTCAAGCAAAACTCGGCTGTCGATATGGTGAAGTCAGATGTCACCGAGCTGTCGCGCGCGATCGGCCAACTACAAGAGTCGATGGGTGACAGGATGGAGCGCAGCAATGCTGCTATACAGACTTCGATGCAGAAGCAGTTGTCGGAGAGTTCCAAGCTGATAAGCACGGTAACTGAGCGACTAGCCAAGCTAGATGAGACAAATCGTCGTGTAGTCGGTGTGGCGGACGAGCTAAAGAGTCTACAGAACGTACTCGCCAACCCAAAGCAACGTGGTGTACTGGGTGAGTTTTATCTCAAGCAGATACTAGAAAACATGCTGCCACCGGGTGCCTTCGAGCTACAGTACAAGCTCGGCGAGGGACTGATAGTTGATGCCATCATACATCTCGACGACAAGATATTGCCGATAGATAGCAAGTTCAGTCTAGAAAACTACAATCGCCTGATCGAGGCAGCGCCGGAGGATAAGCCGGCTCTAGAAAAAGCTTTCAAGGACGACCTCAAGAAGCGTATCGACGAGACAGCCAAGTATATAAATGCTCGCAAGGGTACACTCGGTCAGGCTCTGATGTTTATACCGTCTGAGGCGATATATTATGACCTGCTAGCAAACAAAGTCGGTGTCGGCGGAGTGAATGGCCGCGACTTGATGCAGTACGCAGCTGTCGATAAGCGTGTGACTATCGTTGGTCCGAGCACTCTTTCGGCGATGTTACAGATAATCTCACAGGGCCTCAATAGTCTAGAGATCCAGAAAGATACTGAGTTGATACGCAAAAACGTCGAGCAGCTCGGCAAGCATATGCGTGGCTTCGACCAATACATGCAGAAGCTTGGCGCTAGCTTAGGCACGACCGTCGGACATTTCAATAATGCCCACGAGCAGCTGGCGCGTGTCGACAAAGACGTCGTCAAGATATCTGGTGGCGATGAGAAGATCGACCCACTGGCGCTAGACAAGCCGACGACTGACGAGTAAAAAAATACCCCGCCAGCTAGAGCGGGGTATTTGATTGAAGTAGCAAATTATTTTTTGCTGGCCTCTGAGTTGATGACTTCGTTTAGGAAGAAGCCTGCGACACCACCTAGTACGGCAGCTACTACATATACAGCAACTGGCCAGACCGATTTGAGGTCGATAGCTTGCAGTGATACAGCTACGGCTGGGTTGATGATAGTAGTACCACTCACCATGCCGGCAGCGTATGAGCCGATAGTTAGAGCTACGAAGATACCAAAACCGATACCAAGCGCAGTTGCGGCTTTTTCTTTGAGTCGGATAGATGCAGCTACCGCAAAAGCGAAGACAGTTGCAGCTAAGAACTCAGCTAGTAGTACAGCGATTTCCTTACCCTCTGGTATGGCAGCAGCTGTGAATAGCTCTGGCGCAGTCTGACCGATAGCGGCAGCTTGCTCGCTAACAGCTGGGGCTTGACCTACGAAGTAGCCAAGTACAACGATGGCGAACATAGCACCAAGTACCTGAGCTAGTACGTAGATAAGGGCGCGAGGGCCTTCGATCTTGCGGGTAGCCCAAGCGCCGATTGTGATGATCGGGTTTAGGTGAGCGCCAGACAGAGCGCCGATGATAACTATCAAAGCAACTAGCGCGAAACCAACGATAAGTGGATTACCCTGGGTTGCTAGGATAACTGCTGCGAGCAGGAAAGTACCGATAAACTCGGCGACACCAGCGGCGAGGCGTGGTGAGCTAGAAAGCTTGGCTCCAAATAGCTTGCTAGCTGGCTTGCTGGCTGGGGCGGCTTTTACTGTCGTAACTTTAGTTTTAGTAGTAGATTTCGGTGCAGCCTTTGCAGCCGAAGACTTCTTGCTTGAAGAAGTAGATTTTTTGGTTGCCATGAATTTCCCTCCTTATAGAAAATATGAGTCAAGTATATCATATCGCGCTAGATGTATATATAAAGTGATATAATTTTGCTATGGGATTATATGTAAATCAAAAAAATGACCGCAGTGAACTACAAGACAGAGTAGCGGCAGAGCTTCGCGAAAAAGCTAGGCAGCGCGCCAATCTAGAGGATGTCGATCGTCCAGATGGCGTGAGTGATTCGGAGTATATGAAGGATATCAAGCAAAATACCACTTCTGGCTGGGTATGGGCGGTGGCGGCTCTCGTAGCTATAGTCGTGGTTTCTTACGTTGTAGTCAGTGGCAGCTAGAGGTATAATCGAAACAGATGGATAATATACAGTCTATAAAACAGGTCTTGCTCGAGCGACTAGACACGCTAGAGCACAAAGCCGATATCTTGAAGGCTCCAGAGCTGAAGACGCTTTTTGGTGCTATCAAAGATCAGGCTCCAGAAGACCGCGCTGCATATGGGCAGGCTGTCAACTCACTCCAGCAAGAACTAAAGAGTAAGCTCGCAGACTATGCTTCGGCTAGCGAAGTTGTCACGCCCATAGATATAACCGCACCGATGGATATTAACGGCGCTATGCCGACATTGCTACCAGCCGAGCGTGGCACGACGCATCCTTTGTCGCAAGAGATCCAGAAGCTGTCAGACATCTTCGAGCGCATGGGCTTCTCTATCGAAGATTCACGCGAGATCGACGATCAATATCATATGTTCGACGCGCTCAACTTCCCAAAGGGTCATCCGGCACGCGACGATTACGACACCTTTATGACTGTCGAGACAGACAAAGATGGCGAGCCGTTCGTAGCACCAGCTCACACCAGCACGATGCAAAATCGCGTACTGCGTAAATACAAGCAGAATCTCGAAGAAGATAAGCCGATAGCTGTAGTCGTGCCAGACCGCGTCTTTCGCAACGAAGACCTAGATGCGCGCCACGAGCATACTTTTTATCAGGTCGAGGGTGTCTATGTCAGTAAGGGTGTGACTGTCGGTAATCTCATCGCGACGTTACAGACGTTTTTGAGCGAGTACTATGGCAAAGAGCTAGACGTCAGGACGAATCCGTTTTATTTTCCGTTTACCGAGCCGAGCTTTGAGTTTGCGCTGAGCTGTCCGTTTTGCGAAAAGGCCGGCTGCAAGGTCTGTAGCTACGAAGGTTGGATAGAGCTCATCGGTTGTGGCTTGATTCATCCAAATGTCTTGCGCGCCGCCGACATCGACCCGGAAGTCTACACTGGCTTCGCCTGGGGCTTAGGTGTCGATCGCTTGGTTATGATGAAAAACGGCATCGAAGACGTACGACATTTTGAGAGCGCCAAACTGGATTTCTTGAAGCAATTCTAGCATGAACGAATCCACCCGTCCTATGCGCCAAATCGGCTAGAGCTTGGTGTACACTAGATATATGAACGACGATAAATTCGACAAACTGTTTAACTATATGGTTGATATGGATAAGCGCATCGACGGCAGGTTTGACGAGGTGAAGGCTGATATCCGTAGTTTGCTCGATGTACCCGATATTATCGCAAAGCGCCTTGATGACAAAGATGACGAACAAGCCGCTCGCGATGCGCAATTCGCACGGCCAGTAGATTGGGCGCGCAAGGTCTCCGAAAAAACCGGCGTACCGATGCCAAATCTCTAGAATCTCTAGACGTTTAGCGCTGTAGCGCAATGGCGATTTAATCTTACAATGATAACTCTAGAGGTGGTATAATCACATAAGAAACTATGAGAATTAGCCTAAATACAATCAAGCGATATATAGACTTTGAGCTACCACCCCTAGAGGAGCTGGTGGAGCGTATCAATACTCAACTCGGCGGAGTCGAGGCTACTATAGACCTGGCGGATAAGTACAAAGACGCCGTGATAGTGCGCGTAGTGGAGTGCGATAAGCATCCAGATGCCGACAAGCTGAGTGTCACCAAGATCGACGATAACGGGGTTGCACCAGATGTGCCACGGGACGAAAACGGCTACGTACAAGTAGTCTGTGGTGCGCCAAATGTGCGAGCTGGCATGCTGGCTGTTTGGTTGCCGCCGAACTCTACTGTACCGTCAACATATGATGACAGTGAACCTTTTGTACTGGGTGCTCGGGCGCTACGTGGCGTGATGAGCCAGGGGATGTTGGCAGCGGCGGACGAGCTAGCTATCGGTAGCGATCACGACGGTATACTTGAAATCGACCCTACCGAAGCCAAGCCATTAGGCGAGGCAATAGCACCTGGTGTGAGTTTTGCGAAGGCTTTTGGTCTAGACGACACGATCATAGATATCGAAAATAAGATGTTTACGCATCGCCCGGATCTGTTTGGTCAGCTCGGCGTGGTGCGAGAAATACGCAGCATACTTTCACTAGATACTAGTGCTACCGACCATAGCCAGCAGTCGATACTGGAGGAAGATTGGTTTTGGCAAGTACCAGGCTTTGGCGATGCGAACGAACTCGAACTAGAGGTCTACAACGACGCGCTCGACAAGGCGCCGCGCTTTATGGCGGTGGCGATGTCTGATGTAGAAGTAAAGCCTAGTCCTCTTTGGCTACAGTGCGAGCTGGTGCGCTGGGGAGGCAAGCCGATCAACAATGTCGTTGATATGACAAATTACATCATGCTGTTGACCGCTCAGCCGACACACGCCTACGACTATGACAAATTGCGTGGCGGCAAGCTGGGTGTACGTATGGCGTCTAGTGGCGAAGAGGTGACGCTACTAAACGGCAAGACTTACAAGCTAGATAGCGAAGATATCGTGATAGCCGACGGCGAGGGTGTGATCGGCCTAGCTGGAATCATGGGCGGTGGTAATTCAGAAGTGTCTGCCGATACCAAAAACATAGTACTCGAAGTTGCGTCGTTTGGTATGTACGATGTGCGTCGCAGTAGTATGCGCCACGGGCTGTTTACCGATGCTTTGACTAGATTTAACAAGGGTCAGTCGAAGCTCCAAGACGATCGAGTACTTACCAAGCTGATGTCTATGATGTCTGAGTATGCTGGCGCAAAGCAGGCGAGCAAGGTGTTCGACGTCAATGATTTTGATGAGCAAACCGACAAAAGTAGCCTACATAGTGAGATGACTATTGGAGTTGATTTTATCAATCAGCGTCTTGGCTCGGATCTAAGCCCTGTGACTATCGGTAATATCTTGAGGTCCGTCAACTTAGCGGTCCGTCAATCCGAAGAAGACGAGTCTAGACTGGCAGTGACGGCACCATTTTGGCGTACTGATATTGCGCTACCGGAAGATATCGTCGAAGAAGTCGGGCGACTCTACGGCTTTGGTAGGTTACCTCGCGAGCTGCCGGTGCGAAGTATCGAACCTGCGCCCAAGAATGCGAATCGTGAACTTGCTAGAAAGATACGTGAGATTTTGTCGCGCGCTGGCGCAAATGAAGTTTTGACATATAGTTTTGTAAACAAGAAGGTGTTAGAGCGCGCTGGTCAAAATTCAGACAATGCTTATAGTATCGCCAATGCGCTTAGCCCTGACTTGCAATATTATCGCTTGAGTTTGACACCGAGCTTGCTAGATAAAGTACATAGCAATATCAAGGCCGGACATGACGAGTTCGCGCTGTTTGAGATCGGCAAAGGTCATACGAAGGGGCTACTAGACGACGAAGGACTTCCTAGAGAGCAATGGCGTATGGCGCTCACGCTCGCCAACAAAAAGGGCGAGGGGTCGTCGTATTATCAGGCTAAATACCTACTGGAATATCTAGCCAAGGGCTTGGGGCTGAAGCTACTGTATCGCGCCAAAGACGACGGCGAAGTGTTCGACCCGGTCGCACCGTTTGAGCTGAAGCGCAGCGCTCAGGTGGTGATAGAGAGTACCGGTGAGATACTTGGGCTTGTCGGTGAATACAAGTCTAGTGTAAAGAGCGCCTTCAAGCTACCTGATTATGCCGCCGGATTTGAGATAGCGCCAAATGCGTTACTTCGTGCACTCGATGTGGTCTCACAGGCCTACAAGCCTCTCAGTAGATATCCTAGTACGAGTCGTGATATTAGCTTCCGTGTAGCTGGCGACGTGACATATGGGCAGGTACTAGAGCTTGCTGAGGGCGGGCTGAGCGATTCTGGTGTAGATGCGCAAATAGAGCCACGTGATATCTATCAGGCGGATGGAGACGACAAAAAGACTATCACTATAAGCGTGAAACTAACGCCGTACGAAAAAACCTT
Source organism: uncultured Candidatus Saccharibacteria bacterium (assembly GCA_937873745.1). Lineage (GTDB taxonomy): Bacteria > Patescibacteriota > Saccharimonadia > Saccharimonadales > Saccharimonadaceae > CALMYZ01. Next base: position 10,346 of record CALMYZ010000010.1, read on the forward strand.
GGCTAGTGACGAGGCTAATCTAATAATCGATAGACTGACGGCTAATGTCGTACAAAATCTAGCTGCAGAAATCATCTAGCTGTTGCCGATATTAGCAAGGGCGTGTATGATAAAAGCAGAAGCGTTATTATGTTGGAAAAGGTTGAAAAACTAATCAAGCAGCTCTCATCGTTTTTGACGATGAAGAGGATATATATAACAGCCAGTTTAGGCTTGGTGATAGCTTTTTTGGTGATGTTTTTGATGCTGCCTGGCAAAAACATCGCGCTACTAGATCCAAAGGGGCTTATAGCTGAGCAGCAGCTAGACCTACTGGTGTTTACTACGCTACTGGGTCTGGTTGTTATCATCCCGGTCTTTGTATTGCTATTTGTCTTTGCTTACAAATATCGAGCTAGTAACAAAAAGGCTGATTATCAGCCAGACAAAAAAGACAATGTTTTACTAGAGATTATCTGGTGGGGAATACCGATACTGATCATCTTGCTACTTAGTGTAGTTACTTGGGTTACGACACATCAGCTCGACCCGTATAAACCGATTGAGTCTAGTAAGGAACCCGTCAAAGTGCAGGTGGTGGCTATGCAGTGGAATTGGCTATTTATTTACCCCGACCACGGTGTAGCTAGTGTAAATGAGCTGCCGATGCCGGTCGGTGCGCCTGTGGAGTTTTCTATCACGGCCGATGCGCCGATGAGTGCTTTTTGGATACCGAATCTTGGATCACAGACTTATGCTATGAATGGCATGACAGCCAAGCTCCATCTTGTGGCGGATAAACCCGGTGTTTATCCTGGTATGAATACTAACATCAACGGAGAAGGCTACGCCAAGATGCGTTTTAAGGCAAACGCGATGTCGCAAGCTGAGTTTGATGCTTGGGTGAGTCGAGCGGCCGGTTCAGATAATCACCTAGATTGGAACGAGTATACCGAATTGTCTCAGCCGACCAAAGATATACCTCCGCGATATTTTATGCTGCACGAGTCTGATATATACGACAGGGTGATTGCGAAATATATGGATCATGGCGGCGGCAATAAGTCGACAGATAATCAAAATTCAGGACATAATCATGAAGGGATGGGGCATTGATATGTGGGGAAGATTGAGTCTTGAGGCTTTACCTCATGATATAGTCACTATCGGCGGTGTGGTCGGTGGCGGCCTAGCGGTTCTCGCGGGTGTGGCGGCGCTAACTTATTTCAAGAAATGGGGCTGGCTGTGGCGCGAATGGATAACGTCACTCGACCACAAGAAGATCGGCATCATGTATATGATAGTGGCTGTCGTGATGCTGCTTCGAGGATTCGCCGATACCCTGATGTTACGCGCACAGCAAGCTGTGTTCGGGGCTGGCGATGGTGGACCTATCTCGGCAGACTTGTTCCAGCAAGTGTTCTCGGCACACGGCACAATTATGATATTCTTCGTGGCTATGGGTATACTATTTGGCGCGCTCAATCTGATAGTTCCTCTGCAAATAGGCGCACGAGATGTAGCTTTCCCGCTCTTAAACTCTATCAGTTTCTGGCTATTTGTGGCCGGTATGATGCTGATGAACCTCAGTTTGGCGATTGGTGAGTTTTCGACAGCTGGCTGGCTGGCGTATCCACCCCTATCTGGTCTAGAATATAGTCCCGGTACGGGAGTCGACTACTGGCTGTGGAGTATCCAGATAGCTGGAATTGGTAGCTTGCTGTCCGGTATTAACTTCCTGGTGACTATATTTACAATGCGCCGTAAGGGTATGACTTTGATGAAGATGCCGATCTTTACCTGGAGCGTGGTCGGTAGCATGGCGCTGGTCTTATGGGCGTTCCCTATATTGACGGCTACTTTGGCGATGCTGACACTAGATCGAACTATCGGTACTAATTTCTTTACCTCAGACTTGGGCGGCAATCCGATGATGTACGTCAACCTCATCTGGGCCTGGGGGCACCCAGAGGTCTATATACTAGTACTGCCAGCCTTTGGTGTTTTCTCCGAGATAGTCCCGGTCTTTAGTCGTAAGAAGCTATTCGGCTATAAGTCTATGGTTATGGCATTAATGGCTATTACGGTACTATCTTTTACCGTCTGGCTACATCATTTCTTTACGATGGGTGCCGGTGCCAATGTCAATGCGTTCTTTGGTATTATGACGATGATTATCGGCATACCGACCGGAGTCAAGGTCTTCAACTGGATATTTACGATGTACAAAGGTAAAGTGAGCTTTACTAGCCCGATGATTTGGTTTATGGGCTTCGTGGTGACATTTACACTAGGTGGTTTGACTGGCGTACTGTTATCTGTGCCGGGTATCGACTTCCAGATGCATAACAGTCTATTCTTGGTGGCGCATTTTCACAATATGATTATCGGCGGCGTGGTCTTTGGTCTATTTGCGGGTATCACGTACTGGTGGCCGAAGTTCACAGGCTTTTACCTGCATGAGAAGTTGGGCAAGATAGCTGCACTTTGCTGGATTGTCGGTTTCTTGGTAGCATTTGTGCCGATATATATACTTGGCTTGATGGGCGCGGCGCGACGGCTCGATAGCTATGACCCTAGTTTGGGCTGGCAGGGGCTGTTTGTGGTGGCGGCTGTCGGAGTGCTGATAATCGGACTGGGTGTGGTAGTGCAGGTTGCGCAAGTCGCCTACAGTATCTGGAAGCGCAAAGAGCTACGCGCCCCGCACGATGCTTGGGGTGGTAGGACTCTAGAGTGGTATGCGCATACGCCTGTGCCGGAATACAACTTCGCAGTACTAGATACTGTCAAGTCGAGAGACGAATTTTGGCAGATGAAGCAAGAAAATAGATTTAGGTCTAAGTCTACGCTGCTGCCTATCGAGCTACCAAAAAATACATCGGCTGGATTTTTGATAGGTATGACGGCTGGGCTGATTGGCTTTGCAGTTATATGGCATATCTGGTGGCTCGTGGTTATCGGTGTGATCGCTGTCGTTGGCTTGGTTATTTGGGCGAATCTACGCGAAGAGACCGAGTTTGAATTGTCTGTCGGTGAAATCTTGCGACACGAAAAATCGATGAAAAGGGCGGGTCTATAATGAAACAAGCGGCTGTAAAATTTACCAATTACAAGTCTAGTCTAGGCTTCTGGATATATCTGATGACAGATTGTCTGATATTTGCCAGCCTGTTTGCGACGTATATCGTACTACTGCCGGGCACTGCTGGTGGTCCTGGTCCAAAAGATATTTTCCAGATGCCACTAGTGCTGACCGAGACGTTGATACTGCTAACTAGTAGTTTCACGGTCGGCTTGGCGATGATTGCCTTGTCAAAGAAAAATATCAAGCAAGCTATCTGGTGGCTCGCAGCCACATACATACTAGGTGTAGCCTTCTTGACTATAGAGTTGTTTGAGTTTGGCGTGTTGGTGAGCGAAGGACATTCATGGCAAGCGAGTGCTTTCTTGTCAGCCTTCTTTGTACTAGTGGGTACGCATGGTCTACATATCTTGATAGGTCTGATATGGCTACTTGTCATGGTGATTGTGCTACTGCGGCGAGGGCTTAATAGCAAGTCTAGCCGACAACTCGGTCTATTTGCGATGTACTGGCATTTCCTGGATTTGGTGTGGATATTTATCTTCACGATTGTTTATTTGATGGGAGTAGCCTCATGAGCTTGAAGAAATACATCATCGGCTTTTTGGCGTCGATTGCATTGACTCTACTGGCGTATAATCTAGTAGCTGGAGAGATAGCGAATGGCTTAACTCTACTGCTGCTGATTGGTGGACTGGCTCTGGCTCAGATGGTTATACAGTTAGTCTACTTTTTACACCTACCAGATGAGATGAAGCCTCGCTACAAATTGCTATCGTTTGGCTTTATGGTAGTGATACTACTGATAGTCGTCGTCGGCACGCTATGGATCATGCATCATCTAAATTACAATATGATGGAGATGTCGCCAAGCGAAAAAGATCACTATATGTCTAGTCAAAAAGACAAGGGCTTCTAGACTTGGACAAGGTTCGAGCTTATTATCAGCTAACCAAGCCGGGTGTACTGTATGGCAATGTTTTGACGGCGGTGGCCGGGTTTTTATTGGCGGCGGCTGGCGACATAGACTGGCTGGTTTTTGGAGGTATGTTATTTGGTATGACTGCTGTGGTTGCGAGCGCCTGCGTACTAAATAATTACCTAGATCAAGATATAGACGCCGTCATGGAGCGGACAAAGAAGCGGCCAAGTGTATCTGGCTCCGTGTCTGGCGTCGGTATGCTGGTATTTTCAGCTGTATTGTTTTTGGTTGGTATGACGGCGCTTGTTTTGTGGACGAATCTGTTGACGGTCTGGGTCGGTGTGATTGGTTTTGTGACCTATGTGTGGCTATACGGTGCGCTGTCGAAAAGACGTTCCATACACGGTACTTTAGTGGGTAGTATATCGGGAGCGATGCCTATACTGGGTGGCTATGTAGCGGCTAGTGGCAGACTAGACGCGGCGGCTATTATCGTATTCTTGATCATCTTTTTTTGGCAGTTTCCAGAGTTTTACTCGATCGCAATATACAGGCGCAAGGAATATGCGGCAGCGAAGATACCAGTCATGCCGGTGGTGAAGGGCGTCAGGTCTACGACTGTGCAGATATTTATATATACGATACTGTATGTACTGAGTACGCTCTCTCTGACATTGTTTGGCTATACTGGCTGGATGTATTTCGTGGCTATGGCATTGTTTGGTATCCACTGGATCGCCGTCGGCTACGAAGGTTTACATGCCAAAAACTCTGACAAGTGGGCGCGACGTATGTTTAAATTGTCGATGATTAATATACTGGTACTATGCGTGGCTCTGTCTATTGGACCTCTATTGCCATAAGTGGTATAATCAATCACGAAATATAAATGGAATCAATCAATGAACATTGTAATCGTAGGTAGTGGTTTCGGCGGAGTAAAAGCTGCCCTGGAGCTCGCCAAAAATAAAAAAAACCACATCACCATCCTGACAGACAAGGAAGATTTTCAGTATTTTCCAGCTCTATATAGCACGGCGACAGGGCGTAGCCACAAGCAGGCTTGGATACCGCTCGGTCAGATATTTACCAGTCGGTCAAACATCGATGTCATTATAGATCCGATAGTTCGCATCGACAGCAAGGCTAAGCTTTTGACTGGGGAATCTGGCAATACCTATGGATATACCAAGGTGATATTGGCGCTTGGTTCGGTGACTACCTATTTCGGGGTTCAGGGTCTCGATGCCTATTCTCATGGCATCAAGTCGTCTGATGAGATCAAGCAACTCAAGCGACACCTATACAAATCTATGTTCGAGGATCGAGTGATAGAAAAAGATTACGTCGTTATCGGCGCTGGTCCGACTGGTATCGAGCTGGCATCTTCGATGGGTGAGTATATCGAGCGACTAAGGGTCGACTATCGCCTGCCGAAGCGCAAGACGCGCATAAATATCGTCGAGGCATCACCGCGAGTTATGCCTAGGATGAGTGAGTATAGTAGTCGCAAGATAGCAAAGCGCCTCAAGCAGCTTGGTGTCCATGTGATGACGAACAAAAAGGTAGAGGAGCAGACAGCCGACGAGCTTCTGGTCAGTGGTCGTCCGATAAAGAGCGGTACTGTCATCTGGACGTCTGGTGTAGCTACTTCGCCGTTTTATCAGGCGAACGAATCAGAGTTTATATTTTCACCAAACCGCAAGGTCGTAGTTGATGATTATATGCGCGCCGGCAAAGATATCTATGTGATAGGCGACAATGCCTTCACTCCGTACAGTGGTCTGGCGCAGACGGCTATGTATGACGCCAAATTTGTGGCTCGTGATATCGAGCGTCGCAAGAAGGGTAAGAAAGCTACTAAATATAAGCCGATGCTGCCGCCTGTCGTACTGCCTGTCGGTCGTCGCTGGGCAGCCTTTGAGTGGCGTTGGATTCGCTTCTATGGCTGGCCGGCCTCGCTAGTGCGTAGTGTCGCAGACTTTATCGGCTATATGGATATATTGCCGCTTGGTCGAGCGATTGATGCCTGGCGTTCACAAGATATCTACGAAGATGATTATTTCGCACCGACACCAGCCACCGAAGCTGAATAATCTGCTACAATAGATAGAGTTGAAACCGTAGGAGGGAGACAGAATGGCCACAAAAACTAGCCAACGAGTATTTATTTGGGTTATAGCAGCCGTAATGGTGATTGGTACACTTGCCGGATTTTTCGCTATGATCATAACACCAAAAAATGAAGCCGCCGATCAGGCAAAAATCCAAGAGGCTACGGCTAAATATCAAAAAGAGATGGCCGCTTTTCAAGTCAAAATGACGCAGCAGGGCAAAGAAATGTCCGAAAGATATTTCGATAAGTTTAGTGGGTTTAAGCCTAAGGTTGGTAAATTTGATAAGCCTACTTCTAAGGATGTAAAGGCAGAAGATCTCGTAGCCGGTGAAGGTGACACTCTCGGTGACAAGAGTCGCTACGCTGTATATTATATGGGCTGGAATCCAGAAGGTAAGATGTTTGACTCGTCTTTTAACGATGACAAGAGTGCGCTCAATCGTCCGCTGGTTCGTCAGGCTGATGGCATGTGGGATTTTGGTAATGGTCAGCCGGGTAATGTGATTGAGGGCTGGACTGAGGGTCTAAAGGATGTCAAGCTCGGCACGGTGCGTGTCTTGACTATACCGTCAGACAAAGCTTACGGCGAGGCTGGTGGCGGTGAGAATATACCGGCCAATACTCCTTTGAAGTTTTTGATGATGATAGTCGAAGCCCCAGAAGAAGTGAAAGCTCCAAAGATACCAGAGATTTTGCTTCAAAACTATCAATAATTTGAGAGCTGTACTATGTATGGCAGTGGGATAGGTAGACTATGACAGAAGACATAAAAGATGTAATTGTAATCGGTGCTGGCCCGAGCGCGCTGACGGCTGCGATATATACTACACGTGAGGATATCGACACTACTTTGTACGAGAAGTCTGTCATCGGCGGCATGGCGGCTATCACAGACAAAGTAGATAACTACCCTGGCTTCCCGGAAGGCGTCGAGGGTATGCGCCTGGCGGAGCTTCTTCAGTCTCAGTCGGAGCGTTTTGGTACCAAGATAGAATTTGGTGAAGCGACCGCCTTGCGACACGAAGATGGTTTCAATGTCGCAACTATTGACGGACAAGAGGTACGTGCCAAGGCTGTGTTGATTGCTACGGGTAGCGATTATCACAAGATCGGCGTGCCGGGTGAGGCTGAATATTATGGACGCGGGGTACACTACTGTGCGACGTGTGACGGTGCTTTTTATAGAGATAAAAGACTGGTTGTAGTGGGTGGTGGCAACTCAGCTATCCAAGAGGCGATATTTTTGACACGCTTCGCTACCCACATAGACCTACTAGTGCGTAGTACCGTAAAAGCTAGTGAGATTTTACAAAAAGACATGCAGCAATATGTAGACTCTGGTCAGATAACTGTCCACCTAGCTGCCACTACGAAAGAGATAGTAGCGGAGGGCGGCTCGATCAAGGAAGTCGTAGCTGAGCGAGATGGCCAAGAAGTCCGTTACGAGACCGACGGGGTGTTTGTTTTTGTTGGTCTCAAGCCAAATACGGAATTTTTGGATGGCAGTGGTGTTGAGCTAGACCAATACGGTCTCATCAAGACTGATCAACACCTGGCTACTAATCTGCCTGGTGTGTTCGCGAGTGGAGACGTGCGCAGTGGCGCAACGATGCAGATCGCTAGTGCGGTCGGCGAGGGTGCGCAGGCCGCCCTGTCTATCCGTGAATATCTCGACAATATCAAGGGCTAAGCGACGTAATCTTGGTAAAATTTTTCGAGCTGTTTGATTATAGCAGGATCTTTGGTCTCTAGTGCAATTTCTCGTGTGCCCAGTATAACGCCACCGTTTGCAAAGTTATGTGAGCCGGTCAATGCTATTTTTGTACCGTCTGGCATGGTAAAGATCATAAATTTGGCGTGCAGATAGTCGTCTTTTTTGTAAAGTGTTTTGTTGCGAGTAAGTAGGAGAGTGAGGCGTATGACAAGCCTGCTGAGGGGGCTAGCTTGATCTGTAGTATTGAAATACAGATGACTATTGGTTTTTTTGAGCAGTCGATTTAGTTTGCCTACTGGTCCGTATTGGGATACATACAAAACTTCACTAGAAGCAGAGGCGAGCTGACAGGCGCGACGATAAATTAGCGATTCCATCGGGATGCCTCCATCAACCAAAACTTTGCCATATGGAGAGTCGAAATAGCGACTACGTGAAGCATAGCGACCCTGGTCTGCCTGGACTAGCCTGTCGTATTCTTTGTCGAGTGCATCGGCTAGAGCTGTGTCTTTTATCTTGAGCATATAGTCTATATTTGAAATACCTGCGTCGTATAAGTTGACGCCACCAAAAGAATATACGACGTCATCTACTACACAATATTTGGTGTGAGTACGGCCGGTAAATGGGGTGTATGCGAAGCGACCCAGCCAATGAAACTTGACATTGTTCTTTTTGAAATTACGAGCCATCTGATTGGTCTCACGAGTTTTTTTGGTGAAGTATTTGGTCGGTATAAAATGACCAGATAACTCTCCGTAAGTGAATACATCGGCGGCAACCTCTACCTTGACTCCGCGTAAGGCAGCCTTGTTTAGGGCGTCAACAAACTTGTCTGTGACAAGGTCGTCCGTGAGCATCATACAGGTAAACACGACACGTTTCTTGGCTTGGTTGATGGCTAAGGTGGCGTCGTGTAGGTATTCGTCTGGCAGCAGAAGTGTTGGTTTTGTGGACATATCTATCTTATTATATATCCTATATCAAAAAACTGGTAAAATAGAGATAGTATAAGACATCTAAATATCCAAAAAGAGGAGATATAATGGCTGATTTCAATCAAGTACTAACCCCGGGTGATAACGAAAACGGACTCGTCAATACGGTCGTAGAGATCCCGCAAGGCTCTCGACTAAAGGTAGAGTGGCATCGCGAGACAGCTAGCTTTATGCTTGACCGTGTAGAGCCCCAGATTTTTGCCAAGCCGTGTAATTATGGATTCATCCCTCAGACTCTAGATGAAGATGGCGATGAGCTGGATACTCTTATTATCTGCCCAGAGCCGCTAGCGACTGGAGTGTGGCTAGAGGCAAGAATCATCGGTGTGATGAAGTTTGAAGACGACGGCGAAGTAGACGACAAGATAGTCGTCGTACCGGCTGACAATCGTGACGATGATCGCATCAACTCACTAGAAGATATTACGCAGCTGGTCAAGCAGCTTGAGCACCACTTCACTCATTACAAAGACCTCAAGAAGCCCGGCAGTACTATAGTCAAGGGCTGGGGTGATGCGGAAGAGGCCAAGGCTGTCATCGCTGAGTGTATCGAACGTTGGAATAATAAGTAACTAGCCAATTAGCTGGGTCTTTTGCGGCGTAGCTTTTCGGCGACAGAGTCGAATACGCCGCGTTTTTGACGCGACAGCTGGAGTCGCAGCTTGTCTTTGGCGTGTGAGGTTGCAATAAACTCTTTCCACGTCGACTTTGGACTGGCGCTTTTGCTTGTCAATATCTCTACGGTATCACCGTGCTGTAGTTTGTAGCTAAAAGGTTTCATGGCGCCGTTTACCTTGAATCCGCTAGCCTTGCTGGCGACATCCGAGTGGACTCGATAAGCAAAATCTAGGACATAAGATTCGGCCGGCATATCCCAGATGTCTCCTTTTGGTGAATAAACAAATATGCGATCACCAAAGAGGTTCATGCGAAATTTATCACCGTCAAATTGCTTCTTTTTGCCGGTAAGGGCTGCCGACATCTGAAGTTCTTTTATCCACCGCAGATGCTCTGGCAGTTCGGCTATCTTACCCTTACTATAAGCCTCTGTCAGTTTTTGTTCGTTGTAGTGGAAGCTAGCTGCTAGGCCGCGTTCGGCGTATTCATGCATCTCTTGAGTGCGCACCTGAAACTCTACTATTTGACCGGCATCAGTCTGTACCGTGGTGTGTAGACTTTGGTAGCCGTTTGACTTAGGGTTGGCTACGTAGTCTTTGATACGATCAAACATCGGGGTGTATAGTTCGTGTATAACCCCTAGGGCTAGGTAGCAGACATCTAGGTCACTAACTATGATGCGCAGAGCGATTAGGTCGTGGATACGATCGATGTCGTTATTTACCTTGTCTAGTTTTTTGTACAGACTATAGACACTCTTAATGCGACCATCCATCTGGAACTCTATTTTTTCTTCACTCAGTCGCTTGGCGATATCACGCTTTACTTTTTCGAGTTTACGTTGGCTCTTTTTGAGCCGGCTATCTAGTAGTGTTTTGGTGCGAGTGAAGTCTTTTGGCGATAGATAGCGAAAACTAAGCTCTTCTAGCTGGACCCTAGTGCGACCCATGTTGAGACGATCTGCGAGTGGTGCGAATATCTCCATAGTTTCACGAGCTATCTTTTTTTGTTTGCCCTTTGGCATATACTCTAGCGTGCGCATGTTGTGTAGGCGGTCGGCTAGTTTGATGATAAGCACGCGTACATCCTGACCGACGGCTATCATCAGCTTAGTCAGATTATCTTTTGTAGCTGGTAGATAACTTTCGAGGTCGCGCATACCGCTGCGCGCTTTTGAGATTTTGGTGACACCATCTACCAAGAAGGCCACATCTTGGCCAAAAAGAGATTCGATTTGAGATAATTGTAGCTCGGTATCTTCCACTGTGTCATGTAGAACACCGGCGATGACGGAATCGATATCCATCTCCCATTCCACCAATATAGTCGCGACGGATAACGGATGAATTATATAATCCTCGCCGCTTTTACGTTTTTGGCCAGAGTGGGCCTTAGTCGCGATATCGATAGCGTGGTCTAGCTCGAAGACATCTTCCTCTTCGTACAGTCCGGTTGCCTGGTCTATCAATCGATATCTATCCATATGTATATTATAGCGTGAATCAAATCTAGAGCTTGAATATAGTTATCGATGCCATCCGCGTATTGATAGACGCATAAAATATCTGTACAATGATAACTAATTGTAAATGCTAATACTAAAGGATGGGTAAGTAATATGGCAACAACAAAAATAGCGATAAATGGCTTTGGTAGGATCGGCCGCAATGCTTTCAAGATAGCTTTTGAGCGAAATGATCTAGAGGTTGTAGCTGTCAATGACCTGACAGACAACGCGACGCTGGCTTATTTATTGAAATACGATAGTAACTACGGTACGTATCAGCACGAGGTGTCTGCCACCGAGGACAGTATCAAGGTAGACGGCAAAGAGATCAAAGTATTAGCCGAGAAAGATCCAGCGGCTCTACCTTGGGGCGATATGGGTGTAGATTTGGTTATAGAATCGACTGGATTTTTCACAGACAAAGAGGGCGCTTCGAAGCATATCGAGGCTGGTGCTAAGCGTGTTGTGATAAGTGGTCCGACCAAGAGTGAGGGCTTGGATACTATAGTCTTGGGTGCCAATGACGACAAGATTGCCGGCGCTACAGAAGTGGTGAGTAATGCTAGCTGTACTACCAACTCCTTGGCGGCTGTTATGGCTGTGTTAGAGGCGGAGTTCGGTATCGAGAAGTCTCTTATGACGACCGTCCATAGTTACACCGCTAGCCAGGCATTGCAAGATGCACCAAAGAAAGATCCACGCGAAGGTCGCAATGCTGCTGAAAATATCGTACCGACTAGTACAGGTGCTGCTATAGCAGTTACTCAGGTGTTGCCGGGCCTCAAGGGTAAGTTTGACGGCATCTCTATGCGTGTACCTACGCCGGTCGTCTCTATCAGTGATGTTACGGCTCTATTGTCGCGTGATGTGACGGTCGAAGAGATAAACGAAACATTCAAGAAGACCGCTGCAGATCCTTTCTACCAAGGTATCTTGGGTGTAAGCGATGAGCCTTTGGTTAGCCGTGATTATATCGGCAATAGCCATTCTGGCGTTGTCGATCTAGCACTTACAAGAGTGGCGGGTGGTAATCTGGTCAAGATTTGTGTCTGGTATGACAACGAATGGGGTTATAGTAACCGTTTGGTAGAATTAGCCGCCGATGTAGCGAAGGGGCTTCACAAGGCTTAGCTGATTTTACATTTGTATATATAAAGCTTATACTTAAAACAATATGAAGATATATCTGGGTGCGGATCATAACGGCTTTCATCTAAAAGAACGCGTGTTTGCTTATTTGGCGAAGCGTGGATACGAGGTCGAGGATGTCGGTAATACCGAGCTCGATCCAGAGGATGATTTTCCGGAGTTTGCTCAGCTGGCAGCTCTAAAGGTTATCGGCGATGATAGCAAGGATCCACGTGCAATCTTGATATGTGGTGGCGCACAAGGCATGGCGATGGCTGCGAATCGTTTCCGTGGTATACGCGCTAGTGTTGTTTGGGACGCGTATGAAGCCAAGATGACGCGCAATGACAACGACAGCAACGTATTGTCACTACCAGCGCGTGTCATGGAAGAGTCGGAAGACGCTGTCTGGCAAGGGATTGTCGAGACTTGGCTGAACACACCATTTGCCTCGGCGGCTCGCTATAGACGGCGCAATGCGCAGATTGATGAGCTGTAGTTATGGCTGTGATTGCACCGGCTTTACTGGCTGAAAACGCTGATTCCTACAAGCAACAGGCGGAGAAGCTCAATGTCTTTGCGGAGAGAGTTCATGTCGATATAAGTGATGGTATTTTCGCACCTAATTTTACGGTCGATGAGGGTCAGATCTGGTGGCCTCAGAACTGGAAGGTCGATATACACGCCATGGTAGACAAGCCATCCGAGCATATCCAGAAGCTTGTTAGTCTGCGACCAGATCTAATCATCTTGCACGCTGAATGTCACGAGGATATCTCGCAGATAATCCAGTACATCAAGCAAAACGGGGTCAAGGCCGGAATTGCTCTGCAGAAGCAAACCGTACCGTCGACCGTCGAGCCTCTCATTTCTATGGTTGATCACGTGATGATATTTAGCGGTGATCTTGGTCGCTATGGAGGTACGGCTAGTATGATGCAATTAGAGAAGGTACGCCTAGTGAAGCGTATCAACGCAGCTGTCGAAATCGGCTGGGACGGTGGTGTCAATGTTCAAAATGCCTTCACGCTATCACAGGGTGGAGTCGATGTTTTAAATGTCGGTGGTACTATCGCCAAGAGCGATAATCCAGAAGAGACATATAAGCAACTGGTTGCGGAGATAAATAAGCAGGGGGTTTTATGACGAGACAGAGGTTGACTATCAGGCAGCTCGAGCGAAAAGCGAGCGAAATCAGGAAGGATATTATCCGGATGCTTGAACATGCCGGTAGTGGGCATAGTGCTGGTCCATTAGGTTTAGCAGAGATATTCGCAGCTCTTTATCTCGATATTATGAATATACGACCCTCACAGCCAAACTGGAGCGAGCGTGATACCTTCTTTTTAAGTGCCGGGCATGTCGCGCCAGTTATGTATGCTGCTATGGCCGAAGCTGGGTATTTCGAAAAAGATGAGCTGATGACACTACGTAAGCTCGGGTCGCGCCTCCAGGGTCACCCAGAACGCACCAAGTTGCCAGGTGTCGAGCAGACCAGTGGACCATTAGGTGAAGGGGTGAGTCAGGCGGCTGGATACGCATACACTCTGCAGCATATCGATGAGGTAACTCATCGTTGGGTTTATTTCTTGACTGGCGATGGCGAGTTGAACGAAGGTAATATTTGGGAAGCCGCCATGTTTGCAGGTAAGTATAAGCTCGGTAATCTCATCGGCTTTGTCGACCGTAATAATATCCAGATAGATGGTACGACCGAGGATGTTATGCCTCTCGAGGATCTGCGTGGCAAATGGGAGTCATTTGGCTGGCATGTACAAGAGATCGATGGGCATAATGTGGAGAGTATTATCGATGCCACTAGTATGGCCAGGGCTATCACAAATCGCCCGAGTATAATCATTGCACATACAATCCCTGGCAAAGGTGTTGACTTCATGGAGTATGACTATCGCTGGCATGGCATGCCACCAAATAGCGAGCAGGCCAAGGTAGCCCTACGCAAACTACGCAGCCTAGACGGCAAGATTACAGGAGAGCATGAATGAGCCATTATCCATTAAACCCAAAGCTGTATAATGATGATATCGAGCAAGAAGCTAATCGAGTCGGTTTTGGTCGCGGCCTGCTAGGGGCTGGTGAAAAGAATGAGTCTATCGTAGCGCTCTGCGCTGACCTGACAGAGAGTACGCAGATGCATCTCTTTCGAGAGGCCTTTCCAAAACGCTTCGTAGAAGTCGGTATCGCTGAGCAAAATCTTGTGACAGTAGCTAGCGGCATGGCTCGGGCTGGCAAGATTCCGTTTACCAGTAGCTACGCAGCGTTTAGTCCAGGGCGTAGCTGGGAGCAGATTCGCACCACTGCCGCCCTAAACGAGCAGCCGGTTAAGATAATTGGTTCGCATGCTGGCGTTAGCGTTGGTCCAGATGGCGCCACGCATCAGGTGCTAGAGGATATCGCGCTGATGCGAGTTATCCCCGACATGGTAGTGATTGCTCCCGGTGACAGTATCGAAGCCGAAAAAGCCACGCTGGCGATAGCCGAAAACGGCAAGCCGAGTTATTTGCGATTGGCTCGTGAAAAAGTGCCAACATTTAGTACCGAAAAGTCTCCATTTGAGATCGGTAAAGCATATGTCTTGCGCCATGGCCATGACGTGACGCTACTTGGCACCGGTACTATGACGTATCAATTGCTAGTAGCAGCGAAGCTCCTGGAGGAGCAGGGTATAAGTGCCGAGGTTGTCCATGTGCCAACCATCAAGCCGCTAGACGAGGCGACAATTCTTGAAAGTGTGCGCAAGACGGGTCGCGTGGTAACTGCCGAAGAGGCACAAATCGCTGCTGGATTTGGCGGTGCTATCGCCGAGCTTCTCAGTGAAAAGTTGCCGACTCCACTCAAGCGCATAGGTATGTACGACAGATTCGGTGAATCTGGCTCACCAGCTGAACTGCTGGACTATTTCGGTTTAACAGGAGGTAAGATGGCGCCAGTGATCAAGAAGTTTGTAGACGAAACACCAAAGTATCATCAAGGATTTTAAGGAGATAGCATGGGACTTACGATTAGCCAAATACGAGACAATACAACCAGAGCAAGGCATCTGTATCAGCGTATTAGACAACAGAAATTTGCAGTTGGTGCTTTTAATATAGATAACCAGGAGACTTTGATAGCTATCAGTCGAGCAGCACAAAAGCTTAATTCCCCAGTGCTGGTCGAGGTAAGCGAGGGTGAGGTTAAGGCCATGGGCCTAGAGAATGTCCGCGACATGGTCGATAACTATAAGGAAGAGTATGGTATTGAAATGTACCTAAACCTAGACCATAGTCCTACCGTCGAAGGGTGTAAGCGCGCCATAGATGCCGGCTACGAGTTTATCCATATAGACATCTCGCAGGCGAACCATGACGCCCCCGAGGATGAGATTATTGAAAAGACCAGAGAAGTGGTAGAGTATGCGAAATTTACTGGTGCACTGGTCGAGAGTGAGCCGCATTACTTTGGTGGTTCGTCGAATCTGCACGACGAAGCTATAGACTACGAAGAGATCCGAAAAACTTTCTCTACTCCCGCCGGAGCTATGGCTTTTGTCGATGCTACGGGTGTCGATACATTTGCTGCTGCTATCGGTAATCTCCATGGTAAATATCCTGTACCCAAGGAGCTTGACCTGGAGCTACTTTCTCAGATCCGAGAGGCGATTGGCTGCGGTATATCACTACATGGAGGTTCTGGTACGCCACTGCATTATTTCGAGGAAGCAGCACGTATAGGTGTTAGTAAGATAAATATCAATAGCGATATGCGCGTAGCTTATCGTGATACCTTGGTGCGAGTCCTGGAGGAGAATCCAAAAGAATATGCGGTGGTCAAGTTGATGCCGGCTGTTTATGATGCCGTGCAGGCTGTCGTCGAAGAGAAGATCAACGCCTTCGGTTCGGCTAGTAAGGCTATCGTATAACTTTTTAAACTAAACGCTGTCGCGTCAGCGATACTTATGGATACATATAGCCATAAGTGTTATACTCGTATTATTATGACAAATCAAAAACCAAAAATACTCACAATCGGAAAAACCGTCCAAGACGTCTTTTTGACGAGCGACGAATTTGACCCACATACAGAAGGCGATATGGTTTATACTCATCTGCCGCTAGGTATCAAGATGGAGGTCTCTGGAGTTACCTTCGACACAGGCGGTAATCCTGGTAATGTCGCTGCTACTTTGGCTCGTCAGGGGCTGGAAGTCGACTATATGTGGACTCTAGGTGATGACCCGGCGTCAGAAACCATAGTGCGCGTACTCGATCAAGAAGGTGTCTCGACGCGACTAGTTACTCACGATCCCAAATATCAGGCTGGCTACTCGACTATATTGATAGCCACAAACGGAGAGCGTACCATACTAAATCACAGGGGTATATCGACCGGCCCGGACGGCAAAGACCTAGATTTAGATGCTATGGGCGATTTTGACTGGGTTTATCCTAGCTCGCTAGCATTGGGTGGTCTAGAGCTGCTCGACAAGATAGTCGCAAAGGCCAAGTCTGTCGGTACGAAGGTCATGCTCAACCCTGCGGGGCCAGAGCTAGCCGAGCCGAGCAAGCTAAAGGCTATCTTGGAGGATGTCGACATACTTTGTGTCAACAAAGAGGAGATGCAGAAGCTAGTCGAGGGTGAGTCTATGGAAGAGCTTGTCCGCCACGGCCTTAATCTTGTGCCGGTAGTAATAGTCAGCGATGGACCAAACGGTGTCATGGCGAGTGACGGCAAAACTATAGTCTCAGCCGGTATGTACGAAGACGTCAAGGTGGTGGATAGGACGGGTGCGGGCGATGCTTTCGCTAGTGGATTCTTGAGTCAATGGGCGCAGGGGGCTAGTCTCAAAGATTCGATTGTATTTGGTAGTGCCAATTCTACATCTGTAGTCACTCGGATAGGAGCCAAGACTGGTATCTTGAGGCAGGGAGTAAAGCTGCACGACATGCCTCTGACGGAGAAGCCGGTCTAATGTCGCACATCTTCAAAGACCTACTAAGTTCAAGTAATCCTTTGTTGGTCCATACACTTAGTCAGCTAGAGCGTTCGACTGGTGATGAAGGGGTAGACTTGCGACTGATAGCCGATATAACTCACAAGAAGCACGAAGTTATGCGTGCACTCGGTCTCGATACGGCCGACACAACTGCGCGTGAGTTATATTTGGCATTAAACTCATATATTGAGCGTGAAGATAATCACGAACTACTGTTCGAAGCTGACTACGTGATGGCTCGTGTCGATGGTGAAATAGTCTCGCTCAATCTTATCGATGCGATCGAAAATAGTCATCATCATATACCATTCGAGCATCGATTAATCTCGCATGGCCAGCGTGCCTTGCGTGGCGAGATACTAGGTCGCTACGTGTCACACCCGCGGACAAATGACGAAGCTGTCCATCGCCTAGCGGTTGAGTCGGACATCGTTCATCAGGAATTTGAGATACCAGTTAAAATCAGCCAACATATAACACCCGAAAAGGAGAGTATTATGAATAATAATAGCCCGCGGATCCTAGCGATTGGCGATATATTTACCGATGCATTTATTACGCTTGGTGACGAAACTGCCAAGATAATAAAAGAAGGCGACAAGGAGTGGCTGGCTGTGCCTTTTGGCAGTAAGCCACCGTATCAGAAGGTTGATATTGTCAAGTCTGTCGGCCCATCCCCAAATGTTGCCGTCTCGATGTCACGACTCGGCTACAGCGCCGACCTGATGGCTTGGATCGGGGGTGACCAGACGGGCGAGGAAGCTATCGAGCATCTTCAGGGCGAGCGTGTTGGTATCGGTTCCATGGTGACAGAAGCCGATAAGGCTACCAGCTACTGGTATGTGCTCTGCTACAACGCCGATCGTACGATGCTGGTCAAGAGCGAGAAGTACACCTATCAGTGGAATGATCCGGCCAATAAGCCTGACTGGATATATCTAGCTTACTTGGGCGAAGATTCGTGGCCACTTCACGAAGGTTTGCTTGACTATCTCGAGCGCAATCCAGATATCAAATTTGCTTTCCAGCCGGCAACCTTCCATTTCAAATGGGGTGCTGAGAAGTTGGCTAGTTTATATAGGCGCAGTAGCATCGTGTTGATGAACCGCGAAGAAGCGATGGATGTAACCGGCTTGCCGTATGATTCTATCAAAAATCTCGCCAATGGATTGCATGAACTTGGTCCAGAGATTGTCGTGATTACAGATGGTCCACACGGCTCATATGTATCAGCCGAAGGTAAATTACTGACGATCCCGAATTATCCAGACCCACAGCCACCACTCGAGCGTACTGGTGCTGGCGATGCTTTTGCGTCCACCTTCGTAGCTGCTATCGCTGGTGGTGAGTCTGTCGAGACGGCTCTTTCTTGGGCGCCTATCAATTCCATGAGTGTTGTCCAGCAAGTCGGCGCACAGGCTGGCTTGCTATCAAAGGATGTCCTGCTGCAGCATCTGGCCAATGCTCCTGAGTGGTACAAAGTCAGTGAGTTTGACGACTAGTATGACTGAAAAAGATCGTATAAAAATAGAAGCACTCAAGAAAGAAAATGAGCGCAACGAACTCTTGGTGCGACGCAGGCTGATAGAGTCAGCTGAAGGTGGCTTGATATCAGTCGTCGAGGAGTTTGAAAAAGGCTTTGAGATACTCAGTAGATATCCACGAACCGTCACTATATTTGGTTCGGCTCGCCTGCCTCAAGATCACCCCACCTGCAAGCAGGCCTTTGCTGCCGCCTGGGCGCTAGCTAAGCACGAATATGCTGTCGTGACCGGCGGTGGCGGTGGTGTTATGGAAGCTGCCAATCACGGTGCTATCAAGGCTGGTGGTGGCTCTATCGGTTTCAATATCCACCTTCCTATGGAACAAAATCTCAACGCTTACACGACTGACGATTACAGATTTGAGCACTTCTTCTCTCGCAAGGTCACTATGACACTAGACGCTAGCGGCTATGTATTTTGTGGCGGCGGCTTCGGTACGTTGGATGAGTTTTTCGAGATAATCACACTGGTCCAGACTGGTATTATCCCGAATGTGCCCATTGTGCTACTCGGTACAGATTTCTGGACTCCTCTGATGGACGTGATAGAGGAGACTATGGACAAGAAATTCCAGACTATCGATCCAGACGACAAAGATCTCTATATCATCACCGACGACATCAAGACGGTAGTCGAGACTATCAGTCAGCGACCATTTGGTGAGTCGCGCGACAAGATGTTCGAGCGCGCCTATCGCCTCAAGAATCGCTGGATCGCCGAAGGCCGCAAATAATCGATTGAATATTGCCGCCAAAGGTTGTATATTTATACACATCAAACATAAGTGTAATCAGGAGTTTATAGTAGCATGAGGACAAATCAACGTGGTGATGCGATGACAATAATAGTAGTTGTGTTAGCTCTGGCCTTAGTAGCTGCTCTCGGGTTTATATTTTGGCAAAACTTCAGCCAGGGTGAGTCTGACAAGAGCACTACAGATAATCAGGCGGTACAGACAGATAAGCCTAGTAAAGTAACCGAAGTTTCACTTCCGAATGAGAAGTTAATTTTCTCTATCCCAGAAAACTGGAAGGCGGAGATCGAAACGGTCGCAGATACCGAGTATGATGGTCCGGCGCGCGATAAAGCTTCTATCAAAAATACCGATGGTGCGATTGTGTTGAATATAGAGTCTGGTATTTCTGGCATAGGTGGCGCTTGTGAGGGAGAGCCAGAGACCAGCTTGAATGCTGTATCGGCTACAAAAACCAAAATCACTCGAGTTGTTTCAGGGGAGGATAAGGATATACGGTCGAGTGATATCTATGCAGTTCAGTCGTATCTTCACAGTCCATCATACGGCTACCTGCCGGTCGTTTTCTTGACAGATGATATCTCAGCAAAGACAGTCGGTGTGGCCAATAAGACCTGTTTCCCTGGCTACGCTGCGCTTTATCAAGGTAAAAATGTCTCCGGTTTGGTCGGCGTCTCTACAGCGACAATAGTGTCCGGGGCTGCTACAGATGCCTTTGGCTTCCAAAAGACCAAGGAGCAGGCCGTCTCTATGCTAGAGAATGGCGACTTGCATCAGGCTTACGAAATCCTGAAGACGGCACACTACTAGACGAAACTGATATAATATAGAGATGAACAAGTTTCGTCTCGCAAGTGACTACCAGCCGACGGGCGATCAGCCGACAGCTATCGCCCAGCTTGTCGGTGGCCTGGAGTCGGGCCAGCGCGAGCAGACTCTACTTGGCGTGACGGGTAGCGGCAAGACTTTTACGATGGCCAATATCATCGCTAATCGCAATGTCCCGACACTGGTCATCGCCCACAACAAGACGCTAGCCGCACAGCTTTACAGTGAATTCAAAGCTTTTTTTCCAGACAACGAAGTGCACTATTTTGTCAGCTACTTTGACTACTATCAGCCAGAGGCTTACATCGCCAGTAGCGACACCTACATCGAAAAAGACAGCAAGATAAACGACGAAATAGATCGCCTGCGCCATGCCGCCACCTCTGCGCTATTGACGCGTCGCGACACCATCATAGTCGCCAGTGTCAGCTGTATCTATGGTATCGGTTCGCCAGACAGCTACTCAGAGATGTCTATCACGGTCAAAAAAGGTGAGCGCAGGCAGCAGGACAAGCTAGTGCGCTGGCTGACCGACATCCAGTATCAGCGCAATGATATCGATTTTCATCGCGGAACCTTCAGGGTAAAAGGCGATGTGATAGATATCTTCCCAGCTGGCAGTGATGTGGCTTATCGGATAGAATTTTTCGGTGACGAAATCGATCGATTGACTCGTATCGACCCACTGACTGGCGAGATATTGGGCGAGCCGCACGAGATAAGTATATTTCCGAGCAGTCACTACGTGACACCAAAAGACAAGCTGGCACATGCGATAGAAGGTGTCAAAAAAGAGTTTGGTGAGCGCCTGGCGTATTTTGAGCAGCGCGACATGTTGCTAGAGGCTCAGCGACTAGCTCAGCGTACCAAGTACGATATCGAGATGCTAGAGGAGACCGGTTTTGTCAAAGGTATCGAAAACTATAGCCGATATCTGACAGATCGCGAGCCGGGTGAGCAGCCGGCGACACTGATAGATTATTTCCCGGACGATTGGCTACTCCTTGTCGACGAAAGTCATATGACATTACCGCAGGTGCGCGGCATGTACAATGGCGACCGAGCGCGCAAAGAAGTGCTGGTAGAGCATGGCTTTCGCATGCCGAGCGCACTAGACAATCGCCCCTTGCGTTTCGACGAGTTCGACCGTCATATCAACCAGGCGATATATGTCTCGGCTACACCTGGCGACTACGAGCTAGCGCATAGTCCAGAGCCGGCCCAGCAGGTGATACGACCGACGGGGCTGCTCGATCCGGTGGTCGAAGTACGAGGGACTGAGGGTCAGATCGACGATTTGCTCGCCGAGATTCGTGAGAGGATAGCGAAAAACCAGCGTGTGCTAGTGACGACACTGACCAAGCGCATGGCAGAAGATTTGAGCCAATATATGCTAGATCTAGATATCAAGACGGCTTATATACACAGCGAAGTCGACACTCTAGAGCGTGGTGATATACTACGTGACCTCCGCACCGGTGTATATGACGTGCTGGTCGGTATCAATCTACTGCGCGAGGGGCTAGACTTGCCAGAAGTCAGCCTAGTGGCTATCATCGACGCCGACAAAGAAGGCTTCTTGCGTAGCGAAAGTGCTTTAGTGCAGACGATAGGTCGAGCAGCTAGGCACCAAGACGGACGCGTTATTATGTATGCAGATAGACAGACTGGCAGTATGGAGCGAGCGATAGCCGAGACAAACCGTCGTCGTGATATTCAGCAAGCCTACAATACCGAGCACGGCATTACACCGACGAGTGTAGCAAAGGAAGTCGGCGAAGGCTTGCGCGCCATCATACCGGCAAAAGACGACAAAAAACCAAAGCTCGACCTCAAAAAGATACCAAAAGATGAATACGCTAGTCTGATAAAAGACCTAAGCGCCCAGATGGATCTCGCCAGCGCCAATCTAGAGTTTGAAAAAGCTGCCGAGCTCCGCGATATCATCGCAGACATCAAGTCCAGGCAGTAGCTCTTGCTAAAACGTATCGGGGCAAGTAAACTAAAACCATGAGCAATAAGTCACGAAGCAACCAAGGATTCACTCTCGTAGAGCTAATCATAGTCATCGTCGTCATCGCCGTACTGTCTACTATCGGCGTAGTAGGCTTCAACAGTATCGGTACTCGCGCCGAGGAGTCCAAGCTTCAGTCAGACATCAATGGCGCTATTAAGAAGATAGCCGCCGACATGGTCGACTCCGAGGTCCCGCCCGCCAATGCCGACGGTCTACCAAAGAGCGATGGCGTGAATTACCAGTACACCCAAGAGTATGATCATTATCGTGGCGAAGTGTATTGCATCACCGCCACCTCTACGAAGAACGGTGTTAAGACGTATCACTCAGACAATGGCTCGGCACCTAAGGAGGGTGCTTGCCCTGGGCATGGTTATGGTACTGGTAGTCCATCCAGTCCGTCTGTTGTAGGTCCACAAAAGCTCAACACTTTCGTATCTAACATAAAAGCCCATGCGCAGGCGAATGGATTGACGATGGTGGATTACAGTACGGACCACGACGATGGTCCAATCAAAGTAGATAACACCTTCTCCGCCAATCCAGAGCTTAGTCGTGGTGGGCATTATAACGATACGCCTATAGATGCCGATGGCTATAATTATAGCCTCGAAGTAGGCGACGGAGAAGGTGGCCTTCAGTATGTTGTAGCTAGTGTGTCCACTAGTGGCACTAATGGGGGGTCTACTGTTATATACATGCGCCCGAGTGACGGCATGGTCCTGACTACATTCTCGCTTTATGAGCCATATAGCGAGCTATCTTACAACACAGACTACATTATGCCGTTCTATCTATCATTCTATCTACCTATAATTGCTGAATATGTAGGCGCTACTGTGGAACAGATTGATTCAATTGCTGTCGCAAATATTTTCAACACTCATATGTTTGGCGTAGATGCGGTTAATCCTGTCTCTGGCGGACCTGGTGGCCCATGGGTGTTTGGCCTTAATCAGGCTCTGCCCGATGCCCTTGGCCTGAGTGAAGACGTATCTAGTTGTAGATACAACGTATCAAACGTGGGTCAGGGCTATATAAAGGTTGAGAGCGTATCGTGCTAAAAGGGGTCTACTCATGAAAAAATCATACAAAGTGACTATTGTTACAGTAATCATCATTGTCTTGCCGGCCGCAGCCGGCTTTGGCTATTACACCTGGAAGCAAGCCGAGCAACGCCGCAAAGCCAC
>CALMYZ010000011.1 GCA_937873745.1 uncultured Candidatus Saccharibacteria bacterium
GTACCGCTCAAGACTACAGGTGGTGCTGCAAAGAGTGTAACTATTCGGTGGTTCGACAAGGAAGATGCCTCGGCTAGTGGTGGCAGTGGACTGGTGACGCCCGTCGAACTGGAGCCAGGCGGCTTAGATGGTGGACTGCCCCCTAGGGATAAGTGGCAGTCATCTACACCGCCGATCATGGAAATACAACTCATTCAGCTGACTAACGATCCTCTGTCTGATTTCGACGGTGATGATATTACGAAGAATAATTCGCATACACTTAATTTATATCCTGTCGCCACGGTAGACTCAACTCCGACGAGTGGTTTAGATTTTTCATCCGATATACGCAAGTCTAGCGCCTCAAAGACACTTATTCCTGTCAAGTGCCAGTCGATTATTGGCGAGCCCAAGGAGTGGGGTAACTATTCGTGTCAGGCTACCATCAATATCCCGAGCAGCACGGGTGTTGATCCGGTGCAGTTCTTGCGCCTAACATCTCATTACAACAGAGCATCTTACCAGGTGCTCGTATCGGACGGTACGTCTAGTTTAAAGTTTGACGGTGTTCAGCCGGCAGTTGATTCGACTGGTCGGGCGAACGATATGTTTAGGCGAGTAAGAGCTAGGTTGAATCGAAGCGTCAATGCCATTTACCCGGAAGCTGCTGTCGATATAACCGGTAACCTATGTAAGACTATGACAGTTACCGGACGAGCTGGCGATTATAGTACTGGTACTTGCGACCCGGGCGTTACTCCATAAGCTCAGTCTTCGCTATGAAATTTGTCATGCACCTCTTTTAAATGCTGATCAGTCACATGTGTATACACCTGAGTGGTGCTGATACTACTATGACCCAGCATACTTTGGACACTACGTATATCGGCACCATTCATCAGTAGATCGGTCGCAAAACTGTGCCTCATAGTGTGGGGGCTAACATGCTTGGTTATGCCGGCTAGTCTAGCATACTTACTAATGATGCGCTGGACGCTACGAGCCGTCAACCTTCGATAATCGCCGCTAGAATCGATGTCGGATGTGTTGCGACTATAGCTCAAAAATAACGGGGCTAGTGAATCACTTCTGGATGACAAGTATTCCTCGATGTGATGAGTGGCAGCTTGGCTAACGAAAACCGGACGGTCCTTTTGGCCTTTTCCTCGCACCATAAACTCACGTCGCTTAGTGTTTATGTGATCGCGGTCCAGAGATACGAGCTCCGAGACGCGCAGCCCACCTGAAAATAGCAGTTCGACCAAGGCGCGATCGCGCAGTCCGGCTTCTGAGTCCAGTGGTATGTTGTCGACCAGTCGCTTGACTTCATCGAAGTGTAGAAAAGTAACTTGCTTGCGCGCAACTTTCGGTAGGCGTATCTTGGTGGGTGGTAGGCTGGCGATGTCGCGATCAACTAAGTATTTCAGGAATCCCCTTAGGGCTATCAAATGATAACTCTGAGTTATGACGGTCAACTCTTTGCCGTGCTGGTCTTGGTATCGATTGAGCCAGAGGCGGTATTTTCTGATTAGCTCACTGGTTATTTTTTCGGCTACAAGCTCTTCGCCGCAAAATTCCAAAAAACGATCGAGGTAATGGTTGTAGTTTTCGGCAGTCTTGGACGAGCGACCACCCTCCACCTCTAGATGTTCGATATAGTCGGGGATTAGTTCAACTACGTAGTTCATATACATAGCATAACGCATTATCTAGTATAATAGTGCTTATGAGCGTGATAGAAGCAATTATTTTGGGTTTAATTCAGGGCCTGACAGAGTTCATACCAGTATCTAGTTCGGGTCATCTCGTGATTGCTCAGACTGTTTTGATGGGGCGCGAGGCGGATCATTTATTTATTCAGGCACTAGACTTCGGTACCTTGGCTGCGTTATTGATTTATTTTTCGCCAAAAATCGCAGATTTACTGCGCAAGGTGTTCGTCGAGAAGGATTATCGCTTGGCGCGAAATATAGTACTGACATGTATACCTGCTGGTGTACTTGGTCTGATGCTAGCGGACTTCATACAGGGGAGTGAGGCGCTTCTAAATCCTCTAACCGTGTCTATTATGTTGGCCTTGGTGGGCGTGTTGATGGTTATAGTCGACAAGCTACCTAGAAAATCAGCTATCAAATCTGGTACAGACCTAAGTCCTCGCCGAGCGCTAGTCGTGGGCGGTGCCCAGGCGTTCGCCTTAATACCCGGTGTTTCTAGGAGCGGTTCGACGATTGTAGCTAGCCGAATCATGGGTCTTAATCCACGGGCTGCGGCCGAATATAGTTTTATGGTTTCGATACCTATTATGGTTGGCCTTGTCGGTAAGCTTATGATTAAAAGCTCAGATAGAGTTTATATGGCGCAACACCTGGATATGATAATTATTGCCAATGTAGTGGCATTTGTATCGGCTATGTTGGCGATTCACTTCTTACTGCAATATCTGTCAAAACATGGCTTGGCTTTGTTTGGATGGTATCGAATAGCATTAGCCTCTATAGTTATCTTGATTCTTTTGGTACAATAAAACAGAATAAATCACTACTAATCTAAGGAGATATTTGCGTGGCAAAAAATGTCGAACAGACTCTAATATTATTTAAGCCGGATGCGCTTCAGCGTGCGCTAGTAGGCGAAATCTTAAGTCGCTTTGAGCGAGTTGGCCTGAGGATAGTGGCGACCAAGATGCTGTCGCCAGAGCGTGGTCACTACGACAAGCACTACGAGGAAATAGGCAAGCTAAAGACTCGTGCTGGTGAGAAGATTTTTGGTATTACGCTAGAGATGATGGAGAAGGGTCCGGTGATCGCCATGGTACTCGAGGGTATCGAGGCGGCTAGCCTGGTACGCAAACTTGTCGGTGCGACCGAGCCGAAGTCAGCTGCACCTGGTACGATTCGTGGCGACTATAGTCACATGAGCTATGGCTACGCTGATGGAGAGGGTAAGGGTATCCCGAATCTCATCCACGCATCTGGTGACGCTGCAGAAGCTAAGCAAGAGATTGCTCTGTGGTTCAATGACGAAGAGCTTTATGACTACGAAGCGATTCACGAAAAATTCACAAGGTAAAGTGTATAATTAAACAAACCCCTATCGTTTTTCGATAGGGTATACGCCTCGGTAGCTCAACTGGATAGAGCAGATCCGTCCTAAGGATAAGGTTGCAGGTTCGACTCCTGCCCGGGG
>CALMYZ010000012.1 GCA_937873745.1 uncultured Candidatus Saccharibacteria bacterium
AAAAATGTAGCTGATTGTTTGACGGCCGCTTGCTTAAGTGATTCGATGGCCCGGTGGAAGCCTTCAGGCGAGCTGGTGGTCGGCCCATATGGTGCGTACAGCCTGGTATTGCCAGAGCCTGACTCTAGATAGGCTCGATAAGACCAGCCCTTACCCTTGTCGGAGATAGATTTTCGCCCCAGTGACTCCTGAAAGGTTTGCCAGGCTTTTGTTTGTAAGAAATGATCCATTACTTAATCTAGTTGTCTATTTGACAACACTCCATGCGGTTTTTGTCATTGAAATGCTGGGAATTACCTCAAGCGACTCTGGTGATACGGCTGGCATTTTCTGGGCGTAGTAATGGCCGAGGCAAGCAATCATGGCGGCGTTGTCGGTACAGAGTTGCATCGGTGCGTACTCGATAGCGAGCGGTAGGCGAGAGCTGAGCTGGCTGCGTAGTTCTTGATTGGCTGCGACACCTCCGGCGATAACTACGGAGGCAGGGCTATATTCCCGGTAGGCTTTCTCGGCCTTATCTATTAATGTTTCGATGGCGGTGTACTGGAAGCTAGCTGCAAAGTCGGCTTTCTGCATGTCTGTGAGGCGTGCTGGTAGCTCGTGAGATGGAAATGTGAAGTCCTCTCCGATTTCATACTGCAGGGCTCTTAGAACGGCTGTCTTGAGGCCGGAGAAGCTGAAATCGTATTCTCCTTTAACTCTGGCCTTGGGTAGTTTGTAGCGTTTCGGGTCGCCGCTAAGTGCCGCCTTGGCGGCGGATGGGCCTCCGGGGTAGGGGAGGCCGAGCATCTTGGCGACTTTGTCGAAGGCTTCGCCGACGGCATCGTCTTGGGTCTGACCTAGCAAGGTGTAGTCGCCGTGATCACGGAACAAGGCTAATTGAGAATGTCCACCAGAGACGATAAGGGCGAGCATCGGGAAGGCGGGCTGTTTGGAAGGGAGGGCGAGTTCGGTATTGGTCTGTTCGACGATAAAATTTGCGTAGACGTGGGCTTCGACGTGATGGATGGGGTAGAGGGGTTTGTTGTGAAGCAAGGCAAGTGTGCGCGCAGCTAGGGTGCCTACCAGCAGGCTACCGACTAGGCCCGGTGCGTAAGTGACGGCGATGGCGTCGATGTCGTCCCAGCTACATCCAGCTTCGGATAGGGCGCGATTGATAACTGGATTGATCATCTCGATATGACTACGCGCTGCCACCTCTGGTACGACGCCGCCGTATTGAGCATGGATATCTATTTGTGAATGAACTACATTACTAAGTAGCCGTCGACCATCTTCGACGACAGAGGCGGCGGTTTCATCACAACTACTTTCGATTCCCAATATTTTCACTAGTATCTAGTATATAGTAAAAGATATGAATACAACTTCTTTACAGCCACTTTTGAATACTGTGCCACTATACCCTCCTTCAGAAAATACGCCTGAAGTAGCGGCTATACGGCAATTTGCCCAGGACAATGCCTTTACCTATCAATCTGTTGCGCCAGAGATGATAGAATATTCGCACCACACTAATGCTACAAATCCAGGTTGGGTCGGGGCAATGTCGCCGATGCTACCGAAGCAAGTTGCATACAATGCGGTGACGGGTAGGTATGAAGACTATAATTTACAAATGTTTTCACTCTATAATCCGATGACGAATGGCAACGCGGCGTACGAAGATCCGACAGAAGAGCAGGCGAGAGCTTATGTTGCGCAGCAGTCGCTGGGAATTATACGCATCCAGCTGCCAAAGATATTGCCGCAAGTAGTACTTGATTCGATACGAAATGATGGTGGTCAGTCAACGATTCCGACTAGTTTTAAAAGAAATCAACGACTACAGCTAGAGGGCGATTTCGATAGTTATTTTGATCTGTACGCACCCCTGGGGCTACAGGTCAATGTCTTGACGCTGCTAGCACCAAATGCGATGCAGATACTTAAAGACCACGCCGGTATGTTCGATATAGAGTTTTATGGTAATGAGATGATTGTAGTTACTAAGTTTGCGCTCTACGACCCAGCGACAATGAAAGCACTCAACGAGTTCTTATCGGAACAGATGCCCTATATAACCAGACTAATGGGTAGTTGGAACTATACACCCAAGAAGACACCGTTTGACATGCTAGATAGGGAGTTTATACAGGGTACCTCTATACGGATAGGCAATAAAAGCTTATCTCCTGGCGCCTTTCTATTGGTGGTAGGTGTATTTTTTGGGGCATTTGCCCTGCTTATGTTTGTTGGATCGGTGTACGAAGAGCTCAAGGGTTGGGTGTTTGTTGCTGTAATTTTGCTGTTTGCTGGTATGTACGGCCTGATGTCGCACTCGGTTCGGAAGCCAAAGAAGTAGACTTGTGGTTTTGCCGTGGGGCAGGAGTTATCGAGGGGTGAGTGAGATACTGCCAGTAGGTGGTAAAGTAGATATATGAGTAATTTCCGTAAAATCGTCAAAAAAATTATCCCTAAAAATCTCTTTCGTAAAGTCGAGCCCGCTGGTCACCTGCTAGAAGCAGTTGCTATGAATATTCGCTACGGCTTTCCGGCTCGTGGCCTACACGTCATCGGTGTGACGGGTACAAATGGCAAGACTACGACTAGTTTTATGATCCACAAGATGCTGGTCGAGGCTGGCTATGACGTAGCTCTGATGTCGACTGTTGCTTATGGTTTGGGTGATGACATCACCATCCAGGAGCAGCATATGACCACCATGTCGAGCCCGCAACTGCTTAGGCAGATCAAGCAGTTCAAAAAACAAGGTGCCAAATGGCTGGTGCTAGAAACTACCAGCCATGCTCTGGCGCAAAATCGCGTCTGGGGGGTGCCGTATGAGATTGCGGTGATGACCAATCTGACGCATGAGCACCTAGACTACCACGGTACATTAAATCATTATCTGAAGTCGAAAGTCCGACTGTTTCAGGCGGCAGGTAAATCAAAGCGTGGTTTTGGTGTGGTCAATGCCGATGACGAATATCATCTGGCTTTCGCCAATGAGGTGTCGCGTAGTGTGTCGTATGGCATCGAGTCGGGTGATTTGAGAGCTAAGAATATCAAACTACAGAGTGATGGTGTGGAGTATACGGTCGAGATAGACGGCAAAAAGCATCGCGTCAGGAGTCAGATTCCAGGTAAATTCAATGTCTCCAATAGCTTGGCAGCAGTCGCTGTTGGTCTGGAGCTGGGCATCGATATGAAGCAGATTGTAGCTGGAATCGCTGCACTAGAGGGTGTTGAGGGGCGAATGGCGACAGTTGATGCTGGCCAGAAATACGGTGCGATTATCGATTTTGCGCATACACCAGACTCGTTTGAGAGACTGCTGGCTGATTTGCGAAAAGCTACTAAGGGTAAGTTGGTGGTGGTATTTGGTTCGGCTGGGCGTCGAGACGAGGAGAAGCGGGCCGTACAAGGGCGCATAGCCGGCAAATACGCCGACGAGGTAGTGATAACCGAAGAGGATGACCGTGATATTGATGGAAATGAGATTATGGAGCAGATTGCGGCTGGCGCCGAAGAGTCTGGCAGGCAGCGTGACAAAGACTTGTTTATGATATTAGACAGACCGAGTGCTATCGATTTTGCGGTAACTCGAGTAAAGGGTGCCGACGACACGGTGGTATTTCTAGGCAAAGGCCACGAGCGCACCATCGAGAGAGCTGACGGTACTCATCCGTGGGATGAAGTGGCTGAAGTCAAGCGCGCTATCTTGGCTAGTAATTAAGGATTGAGACTCAGGCTGGTGCAGCGAATATAGCCTCCGCCTTTGGCGAGTTCGGTGATTTGCGGTGTGATGACTCGGAGTCCGCGAGCTTCGAGCTCGGCTTTTAGACTCGGAGCGGTCGCACTCATGATGACGGTTTCG
>CALMYZ010000013.1 GCA_937873745.1 uncultured Candidatus Saccharibacteria bacterium
GCAAGACCCGTCACCTCCGCCACAGCCTGCTTCCACTCATCTTGAGTTATCAGCCCATAGTCAGACTGCTTATTCAGATCCATGAGTTGCGGTCGAAGCTCGGTGTAATTCGGCACCTGTTTTTCATAAAAATCATGCGACGGGTCGACATATAGCACACCAAAACAATCGAAAATGAGAGCACGTATCATGCTCTCATTATACTATGTAATACTTAGCTAGTCTTTACCGATGTAATTGGCGGCATTTGGCACCTGTGTCAAAAATAAATCCTGTAGGCCTGAGACATTACCCTTGAGTGAGCCGGTATTGCGACCGCAACTCGTAGTCCATAGATGCTTTACTACCTTGTCGCCCTTCAGGATGTCAAATTCGTAGACCACGCCACCAGCACATACACCCCTGGTGTCGTCTGCCTCACCAGTCAGCTGAGTACCGTTTGTCATACCAGCCTTGTCGAGTGCGAAGACAAATTCCTCGTAAGCTCTGGCGTTATTGGTATAGGCTTTTTCTATCAATGGGTTTTGTAGATAACCCTTGTAGCGCACAAAAGTTCGATCACTTGGCGAAACAGTCACTCGGTATGAGCGAAAGTTCTCGTCTGCTACGATCGGGCCACGCAAAGTCATACGCACACTGCGGCTAGCTTCTTTGCTGAGCAGCTCTGTGCGACTAGTATCTACAATCTCTGGCGCCTTGTCACGACCAAACATCATGCCAAGCACAGAAAATATAGCCGCTATCACCAAGATGACAATGACTGTGATAAAAAGAATTGGTATAAACCTGGAAACACCTCTGTTCATACTTTTATATTACCATACTCGAGCTTAAATGTCAATCTCTAGACAATTCCCTCTCCCAGGTCTTCTTGCCATAGGCTGCCACAATAGACCTAAGTCTAGTTGCAAACTTTAATTCGTTTTCGAAACGGAAATTATTTATCATACCAAAGTCGTCTTCACTAACCCTGAGTAGTATTATTTTGGCACTGGCATTGTCGCTACGATGTATTACTTCGGCGTAGCCGTCTTCTTCGGCTAGCTCCATATCGTATTGGCTGATTCTGGCTTCGTGAAAAAGATCTTTGAGGCGAAAATGAAAACTAGAGCGCGTCTTGCAGTCGACATTTATATACTTACCAGTTCGTGCGTCGCCTATCGTCATATCTATCCCAAAAGCATCTTTGGTGCGGGTCGTCATCTCGACGTCTAGTCCGTGGCGCCGAGCTGCTTCATAAGTAGCAACTTCACGAGACAAGCCGTGCGTAATCGCCTCTAGCTGTTCGTTGCTAAATCTTCTAGAGCCGACTCGCTCGCAAATATCCGCCATAGCGGCTGGCAATTTCTCGCTTAGCTCGCGTCGCTGCTCGTCATCCATCGCCAGTATCGTCGAGACATATGAATCGTTAAAATCTATCAGCTTATAAAGTCTAGTCTTGTGGTCTTTTTGGTGTGGGCGTTCGTCCATAGACTGTTGCGCAATACTGGCCGCTGGAGAACGCAGCAGTAGCAAGGTTAGCCAGCTAGACGCTGATTGACCCTTCTGACTGAAGCTCGCTTCAGCCTTCGCTAGGTCGTCGATATTTCTAGGATTAATATTGTCTATATTGCGACGGGCTATCAGAAAAACATCGTCACCACTATAATCCGGTCGTCGCCTCGCACGAGGTACAAAACGTCGCCAACGCCGCTTAACCATTTACCCACCCATACATCGCTAGACTTCCCCCCAACTACTTCCTGTCAAAACATCGACCTTTAGTTTGATAGGTAGTTCCGGCGCGATATCTTCCATAGTACTTTTTAGAATATCAGCTACCTTGTCGGCATTTCCTGCGGGACACTCCACCAAGATCGAGTCATGTATCTGAAGTAGCTGCTTACCCAAGCCGTTTAGTTTTTTATCAACTTTTATCATCGCTAGCTTCATGAGATCAGCCTCGGTGCCCTGTATCGGCATATTGGCAGCAGCTCGCTTGGCAGCCTCGCGCACCATGTAATTGCTGCTGTTTACGTCTGGTGTCGGGCGACGGCGACCATAGAAGGTCTCGACATAGCCCTGTGTTTTTGCCTTTTCTAGAGTCTCATCGATATAATACCGAATCGAACTTCGAACTTGAAAATAGTGTTCAATAAATTTCTTAGCCTGAACAAAACTCATGCCTGTATTGGCCGCTAGCGCGTGCGGACCCATGCCATAGAGAACACCAAAATTAATCACCTTGGCATCACGACGCTGGTTTTTCTTCACATCATCCATAGGTATGCCGTAGACATCGCTAGCTGTCTTGGTGTGGATGTCGACATCGCCATTGAAGTCATTTATCATCTCTTCGTCGCCAGCTAGTACAGCAGCTAGACGTAACTCAAATTGCGAGTAGTCGGCGCTGACAAAAACATTACCCTCAGATGGCACAAAACCATCGCGTACCCGACGCCCTAGCTCAGAGCGAATCGGAATATTCTGCAGGTTTGGTTCAGTGCTACTCAAGCGTCCAGTCGAAGCTACATCTTGATTGAAAGTCGTATGAACCCTGCCGTTACTATCAGCCAGCAGCGGCAAAGGATCTACATAGGTGTTCTTGAGCTTGGCTAGTTCACGCGACTCTTCGATGAGCTCGACGATCGGATGTTGACCGCGTAGTTTGTCGAGCTCTTTCTGGCCGGTCGAATAGCCGGTCTTGCCCTTCTTTATACCATCTGTCGGTAGACTCAGGTCTACAAATAAAACCTCAGACAATTGAGCTGGACTACCGATGTTAAATTCACGACCAACTAGTGAGTAAATTTCCTGTTCAAGTTTTTCATACTTACCGGCTAGCTCTAGTGACATATCGGCAAAAAACTGTCGATCAAGGTGGACACCCTCTCGCTCCATCTTGAACAATACAGGTATCAACGGAAGGTCAAATTCCTGAGCTATCTTAGCAATATCAGGTTTACTCGCCAGGGACTCTAGCTGCCAGCCATAGACCTGCCAGCTAGCAGCAACCTGATCGATCTCGCTACCCAGTTCACCACCAATCAAGCCTGACAGGCTGCGGTCACGCCTGAGCGGGTCGAGCAAAAAAGCGATCTGCCGGATGTCGTGAATGGCGCTAAACTCCACCTCCACGTCATAGCTATTTAGCGTGTGATATAGTGCTTTGACGTCATAACTGATAACTTCGCCGAGCTCAATAGTTCGCCAAAAACTAGTTGGTATTTCGACAATCTTTTTTGAAGAAACTGTTTTTTTGTCAAACGAAACCCATAGCTCGTCTTCGTGTGAATGTAGCACGATGGGTCCATCAATCAGTGTCTGCTCTGGCCAATCAACCTGCTTTAGGGTGACTTCATCTGACTCATGAAAGTACAAACTAGCGTCGTCTGTCTGGCGCATATGTTGCGGTAGACGTTTGATCAGCGAGTGAAACTCTAGATCTTTGAGTTTATCCGCCACCAGCGACAAATCCGTATAATTAACATCGGCCTCTTGCCAATCTAGCTCGACAGGTGCATCACACCAAATAGCAGCCAAACGACGACTCATAAGAGCACTGTCTTTGCCCTGCTCCAGCTTGTCTTTCTGAGCACCCTTGAGTTCGCCTAGATGTTTGTAGATACCATCAAGCGTCTGATAAGCACCCAGTAGACTCTGGGCAGCCTTCGGACCAATCCCGCGTACACCCGGTATATTATCGCTAGAGTCGCCCACTAAGGCCTTGTAGTCGACAAATTGCTCCAACTTCACGCCATACTTCTCTTCGAACTCAACTTCGGTAAAATGCAGCATATCACTGCCTTTTTTGTTGATATAGACACTCGTCAGGGGCGTCAGTAGCTGCATCATATCGTAGTCACCGCTCACGATGCAGACCTCTATGTCTTTTTGGTTGGCGGCTTGCGATATCGTGCCGATAATGTCATCGGCTTCGTAGCCATCGAGCTCTATAAGTGGCCAGCTAAAGCTATCTAGCAGGTCATGGAGCAATGGTATTTGAGCGAAAAAATCATCCGGCGGACGCATGCGACCAGCCTTGTAGTCGGCAAAGATTTCCTTGCGCTTGGCGGTAGCGGTCTTGGATTTATCCCAGGCTACAGCTACATAGTCAGGTTCGAGTTTCTTTATAATCTCAATTGCGATTGACGCAAAGCCGTAGACTCCACCAGTCGGAGTACCGTCTGGCAGACTAAGCCCCGGCATGGCGAAATAACCGCGGTAGAACACGGACATTCCATCTATCAACACCAGACGTTTCGCCATAAGTGTATTATAGCTTATTTGATGATCTTGTGTTTTTTGCAAGTTTCGCTCGCTCATTTGGAGTAAGTCCACCCCAGATACCATCGATCTCCTCTGCGATGATGGCTAGTTTTAAGCAGTCGTCTTTCACTACACATCGACCGCAGATTTCTTTTGCTAAGCTATACGCTAAGGATCTCATCCCTCCAGTCTCTGGAAAAAACACTACAGCATCACCCTCTGTACAATTGGGATTAGTTCGGACTTTTTGCCGTAGTCTTTGTATTTCTCTTTCTTTGGCTGGCTCTCGATTCATCACTACCAGGTTAGCCTATACGACTGTTCAAAGGCAAGCATGTGCTTAATCTGTTACACTGGTAGATATGACATCTAGAAAAAACTTAAAACTAATCGCCCCAGTTGGTCTAGCTGGTAGCGGCAAGAGCTCAGCTGTAAAATACCTGACTGCTATGGGTTATCCAAAAATCTACTTTGGCGGCATCATCTACAAAGCCATGGACGAAGCAGGTATCGAAAGAACCTGGGATAATCAAGAGCGCTTCCGCGAAGATATCCGCGCTCGAGAAGGCAAAGATTTCGTCGTCAAGCGTGCCATCCAGGAAATTCACAATCTAGCCAATGCCGGTCAGCACACTATAATACTAGACGGCCTATATACCTGGAGCGAATATCGCATCCTGAAGCATGAATTCCCAGGCAATCTGACGACCATAGCTATCGTTACCCCCAAGCATCTTCGCTACAAACGCATGGCTAGTCGCCCAGAACGACCAATGACACCAGACGAAATTGATCAACGAGACTGGTCGGAGATAGAAAACCTCGAAAAAGGCGGCCCTATCGCCATAGCCGACCACTTCGTCATCAACGACAAAGATCAAGCTCATCTAGAAGCTCAGATCAGGGCCTTAGTTAAGTAAGCGAGCGTCGTTCACTTTTGACGTGTAGTATATTACTTTATATATTCGTGTAG
The DNA here is from genome assembly GCA_937873745.1 of uncultured Candidatus Saccharibacteria bacterium. Lineage (GTDB taxonomy): Bacteria > Patescibacteriota > Saccharimonadia > Saccharimonadales > Saccharimonadaceae > CALMYZ01. The sequence continues at coordinate 5,222 of CALMYZ010000013.1, forward strand.
CTTCTTAGAGTCTTTGTGCTTACGAAGCTTGGCTAGAGCCTTGGCTTCAATCTGACGAATACGCTCACGTGTGACAGCAAATTCCTGCCCTACCTCTTCGAGCGTATGGCTCTTGCCGCCGTCTAGACCAAAGCGCATCTTGACTATCTTTTGCTCACGATCACTCAAGCTAGACAAGACTGACTGCACTTGCTCTTTGAGCAGTTGTGAAGTAGCCGACTCCTCTGGGGTAGCACTTTCGTCGTCTTCGATGAAATCACCCAAGACCGAGTCTTCATCCTCACCATCACGCCCCACACCAGCATCTAGCGAGCTGATGTCTTGTTTGATCTTAATGACATATTCCACTTTCTCTGGCTCCATCTCGAGCTCTTTGGCGAGCTCTTCGATAGTTGGCTCACGGTTCAACTCTTGAGTCATACGGCGCTGGGTGCGCAGCAGCTTATTGATAGTCTCAACCATGTGCACCGGGATACGAATCGTACGAGCCTGGTCAGCAATCGCCCGGGTAATAGCCTGGCGAATCCACCAGGTAGCATAGGTGCTAAATTTGAAGCCCTTATCTGGGTCAAACTTTTCAACCGCACGTAGCAAGCCGGTATTGCCTTCTTGAATAAGGTCTAGGAAATCTAATCCACGACCACTATAGCGCTTGGCGATAGACACAACCAGACGCATATTGGCTTCGGCCATCTTATCTTTTGGTCGACTAAGTTTACGTATCTTAATCTCTAGCTTATTGCGCTCAGAGGGAGTCATTTCCTCATTTGCTAACTTCTCGTTCAGCTCGACCAATGTATCATGATTGGCAACAATCTCTTGCGCCAAAGCCAGTTCATCTTCTGAGTTAAGCAGCGGTATCTTACCGATCTCACGTAGATACAGTCGCACTGAGTCGTCGGATACGTCCTCAAATGTCTGATTACTATTGATGGTATCGATGTCTAGCTCTTCGTCCTCTAGGTCCAATGCATTTGGCTCAGAATTATCTTCGATCACCGAAGGGTCGATCATATCGTTGTCTACACTGTTAATTGCTGCGTCGTCGCTATTTCCCACGCGATATCTCCTTTATTAGTCGATTGAGCTCGCCTCGCAAGCGATGAGCCTCGGCTTCATCACCCGACTCTTCGGCGCTTCTCAATTCATTTGTTAGTACGATTTTTTGATCTTTCTTGTGTTCAACTGTTACTTGGCGGAGTAAGCGCGCTGCTTCGAAGTAACGATCATTGTCACTCCAGTCGCCATATCTTGACTCGGCCTTCAATAATAGTATTTTCACATAGGTGTCGTGATTTTGCAACTCTTTAGGTGTATCCGATACCACTTTGCCAGAGTTTTTCGCTAGATAGTCGGCAACATCCCGCTGAGCTTGACCGCCGAAGATGTCTGTTTTTAGGTGACGGAACATGTCTTGTACTGGCGCATCTATTAGAGATACCGCTAGTAAATTGTCTTGATGATTAGCCTGCTCTACGCTAGACTCTGATTTCTGCGCCTTCACGGGTTTCAGCTGCTTGACCTCATCGATACCACCAACCTGTTGTTTTTGCTTGATAGTATCTAGACTAGTAGCCGTCATCTGGGCTACTCTCGCCTGATAGTGCTCCTGTTCTACGACATCCGACAAGCCTCTTATCACTGTCAGGGCCGCACTAGTAAATGACCGTTTGCCGGCAGCTGTCGTCAGATCTTCACGCTGCTGATATTGATCAAGTATCCAGTCTACTACCGGCTGACTATTGTCGATAGCTTCGCGCCACAGATTAGGGTCTTTCTGAATTAATTCATCCGGATCCTTAGCCTCACCAGGTAAAGACACGATGGTGAGATTAACACCAACCACCTGAGCAATCGGCAGAGCTCGCTCGGTAGCAGCCAAGCCGGCCTTGTCAGCATCAAATGCTAGCTTGACGTTATGGCTGAGTCTAGACAGGGCTTTGAGATGATACTCTGTCATAGCCGTACCAGCAGTCGCCACGACCTGGTCAACTCCGGCCATATGGCTAGCTACTACATCTAGATTGCCTTCAACTACTACAGCGCCGTCGCCTCTTCGAATAGACTCCTTAGCTTGACTCAGACCGAAAACATGCCGGCTCTTGTCGTAAATAACCGTCTGCGGCGTATTAAGATACTTCGGAGCCTTCGGGTCGTCTTCTAATATGCGACCAGTGAAGCCAATCACCCGACCACCGGCGTCCATTAGCGGTATCATCACGCGACCCCTGAACAAATCGCCGCCAAAACGATTGACGAGACCAGCCTCGGACAGCTCTTTCTTGGTAAAACCACGCTGCTCCAATAGCCTCACTAGACTATCTCCTGTATCGGGTGCGTAGCCGATGCGAAATGTCGACAGAATCTCTTTGGTGAATCGTCTTTTTTGAAGTACATAATCTAGGGCATGTGGGTTTTTGAGTAAGTTTTGCTGAAAATACCGTGCCGCCAGCTCGTTGGCTTCTAGGGCTCGCTTTTTGCGCTTGGCCAGCTCTCCATCGTGCCTTGAATCGTATTGAGACAAGTCCACACCAGCCTTGCGCGCCAACTGCTCTAGGGCGGCCCTGAAGTCCAGGCCCTCGACTTCCATCACAAAACTAAAGACATCACCACCCTTGCCGCTCGAAAAGTCGTGCCAAATATGCTTCTCTGGACTAACTGTAAAGCTAGGCGTTCTCTCGCTCGTAAACGGACTCAAGCCCTTGAAATTACGACCGGCACGCTTGAGCTGGACATACTCCCCGATAACGTCTTCTATATTGAGGCGAGCCCGCACTTCCTCCTTGGCATCTTGCATGATTTTATTATATCACCTATTTACCTCTGTTACTCCTTGTGTTTAAATAGGGGTAATGTATCCAGAGCAACCCCAACAGCAACCACAGTTATCTTCGGAGCCAATTCCGGCTAATTATCTAGATCAGATATCGGCTCCCGCCGGTAAATCCGGTCCGAGCAATAAACTGTTTTTTGGTGTGATTATCGGTGGAGCTATACTAGTTATCATCGCAGTCCTTCTGCTAATGTCATCTGGTGGTGGCGGTAAGCAGATATCAGTCGAGCGACTCAGTCTTCGCCTTCAAAACCTCCAATCTATCAGCAAGGATTCTCACAAAAACATCAAAAGCACCCAGCTTCGTGCTCTCAATAGTCGACTAACTACCCAACTGACCGATATCAATCGTGAAATAGCCGCACCCCTAGCCAGCGCCGGTATCACTGCCAAAACTATCGACAAAAAAACCAGTAGTCAGGAGGCCAAGCTCAAGACAGACATCATGGCAGCTCTAGATGATTCTCGCCTAAATGCCACCTTTGACCGAGACTACTCGCGCGAGATGAGCTTCCAGATGGAAAATACCGCCATCCTTATGGATTCGATCTTTAAATCCACCAAAAGTAAGTCGCTCAAAGACTTTCTAAGCAAGAGCTATCCAGACTTCAGTGCCTTGCAGAAAGAATTCGCTAGCTATAGCTCGGCGAGTCGCTAGGCTAAGCGTCGCCGTTCACCAGTCGATAGCTTAGTCGTATCAAATCTTTTAGCTCACCGTCTGGCACCTGCCCAGAGCAGATGATCGTGTTCCAGTGTTTTTTGTTTAGATGATAGCCTGGGATAATCGATTCATACTTATCTCGTAGCAGCTCGGCAAGTTGTGGGTCACATTTTAGGCTAATCCTGAGTGGATTCGAACCATCGGCTATAATAGCGAACAGCTTACCTTCACCGGTTTCTTTATGACTAATCTTATAGACGCTCGTACCCTCACCAAACGGAAAATCAAGCCATGTATTCGGAAAACTGAGTAGATATTCATCAAATTCTTTATGTGTCATACCTATAGTCTATCACTCCCCGGCCAGGGTTTGTATCGTCTTTTGCCAGTCCAGCCTCTGCTCAGTAGCTGCCTGCAGCTCTGGAGCTGGATGTGTTTGATAACCCTTGTTATTGGTTGCGACGACATCAAACTTATAATCGAACTGAACTTTACCCAACCCAAGCTCCCCCGCTTTAGCGAGGCAAGTATCGTGATAACTCTCGCAACCCTCTGCCAACTTAGTCCATTTTTCTAACGCATCAGACTTCAAACTACGGCTTGTCATATCGACAGAAAAAGCTGCTGAGCGCGTCACTTCAGTATTGAACTGCTGGTCAAACATGAAGTTTCCCATAGAATAAGCAATCAGTTTACCTTTGTAGACTTCGGTATTTTGAGTCCAGTGCGGATGATCGCCTATCACCATGTCGGCGCCAGCATCTATCATACCTCTGTACATGTCGGTCTTTATCTGGTCAGGACCAGGTTTATACTCGGCACCAGCGTGCGGCATAGCGATAACCGGGAAATATTTAGCATATTCACTGATCTTCGAAATAGCGGCTTCTGACGGAATCTTGAAAACGCCGTGATAACCACAAAGCGCGACTGCTATCTTACCCTCTTTGGTGGTGTTGTTGTCGTACTTAACTCGCGCCGGTAGCGATACCACCTCGCAGATATCATTTAGTTCATCTGGGTCGTAATGTCCAAAATACTGGATTTTATTTTTCGCCAGGCTGTCTTGCGTTTCAGTAAAGCCATCCACTCCGCGATTGTCGGTGTGGTTGTTGGCGAGCGACACTACATCAAACCATTTTGCGAATTCTGGTAAATAATTCGGATCGCAGTTAAAACTCAGTTCCGCCTCCATGTCGGCCGACGTCATAGAAATGCCCTTTTGCGTAGTCGGACACTCTAGGCCGGTCACCCAGGCGTCATACTTATCTCTCTGAAACTCATTTAGTCTAGCAAACGGAAATTTATAGGGTTCATCTGACTTCTTGGCTGCGTCGTTTGTGTAGCGACCCCAGAAGCTATTGCCTGTAAATAAAACTCTAGACTCGACACTCACAGGCTTGATCGAGATAACTTTCGACACCTCTGCCTTGGGTGTTTTGACCTCACTAGACATAGCTAAATACAGCCAAATCGCGGCCAATGTAGCCAGCAGCGCAAAACATATCCAGGCAATTTGCTTTAGATTACGCTTGCGTCTTAGTTTCAACACACCTACGTCCTTACTTTATCTAGGTAATACTTTAGTTCAATAATACTACCCTTTATATCTTCGAGCGCGCGATGTGCCTCTGGCTTAGAGAAGCGCTTTTTGTACTTGCCATCAAACACCACCTTCCAGGCACTGACGTCGAGCATACGATAATGTAGCCGCTTACTTAGCTCTGGCCACTCGTTATCAATAAACTTACGATCTTGATGGATCGAATTGCCAGCCAATAGCACCGGCTCACTGCCGTCAAAATGCTCATCGATAAAATCCAATAACTTACGCTCGACAGTATCTATAGCTTCACCTTGCTTGTTTTGCTGCTTCAGCGAATCTCTAACTGTGCTATATTTGTCCCAAAACTCGCCTACCATACGCTCCCCTATCAGTGCTTCATCGACAGCCACCACCGCCTCAAGCGTCGCCATCTCTTCAAAATCCCAATCAGTCGCAATCACGGCAACCTCAAGGATCCGATCCGCCACCGGATCAAGCCCTGTCATCTCCAGATCCATCCACAAAAGCTTTGCCCTACTAGTCATCACCTACCATTATACATCTAGCTCGTGCGTACTGACACGTTTTTTACCACCATCATCTTTGGATACCTGAACAAGAATCTCACGGCCATCTGGTAAGTGTAGATTCTTGCCAGCTACAAGCTTACGAACTCTTTGGCTAGACCCGATAATATAAGGTACGGCCCCGTCGTAATGTAGTGGCAATGTCTCGCCACCTATATCTACGATACCCGGAGTTCTTAGCTTTAGCTCTTGGCGAGCTTCACTGCCTATAAATCGCTGCATATTGATATTTTCATGGAAGATATAGTTAGCTAGCAACTGATCAACTTCGTGAGCCTTGCGAGTTGTTTGTGCGGCAGCCGCTATCAAGTCACGGATACTCGAACTGGTGATTATCTCTGGAGCGTCTTTTCGGAGGTATTTCTCAAACTCACCCTCGGGTAGTCGCGACTGGTAAGTATTTATCTCAGCAGCAAGCTCTCGTAGCGCCAACTGAGCTGGGCCGGGTGACTTGAGAACATGCTCCACCAATATAGTCTGGCTTTTTTGCGGAATAGTGTCGTGCAAGACGTCAGCCTCGACACCCCCAACTGGTATCGAACCAAATTTAGGCTGATAGGTTTCAACCACTCTGCCCCCCTGGATGTAGGCTCCTGTACCACTCCTGGTCAGCAGCTTGTTATTCTTGGCGTGCTCACCGACCACTACAGGATCTACCGGCATAAGCATCTCGATAACGTCATGCTTCTGCTCACGGCCATTTGATATCTTGTAAAACCAGCGCGGGAAGCCAGCCAGATATCGCTCTCTGGTTTCCCCCATTATACTGTTTCTACCTATGTAGCGCTGGGTTGAATTAGTATCACCGTGTATATTTCGATAGTACTGCTTGTCTTTTATCGAACGAGTTTTCTCGTAGACGAGATCTATCATACCAGCCGTCATGTCATTTATGAGCTCGATCGATTCGTCTTGATTTGGCGGGGTCAACACGACATTGTTGATGTCCACACCTAGCTTTTGCATGATTTTTCGAGCTACTTTCCTAGCTCGCTTCACACGCTTGTAGCTCAATCCGTAGTCTTCGACATATTTCGTAAACTCCACCTCGCCTACCGGCATGTCAGACATCATAATATCGAGCTGAGCCATAGCATCATCTTTGGTATCCAGCCGGAGCAAATCACGCCAGTCTTCGCTCGCATCACGTGCGTAGTCTTGTAGGCCACCAGACTCAAGCGCTGCGGCCACAAAAGCCACTCTCACCATCTGCTGAAGGGTTCTATGTTGATTTATAACCTCTACTACGCCTCTGGACAACTCCGGTCGTATCGGAAAATCATCCATTTGTCGTCCAATTGTAGTTATCAAGTCGTCATCGTCTAGCGCCCCCAGTCTTGCCAAGACTTCTTGGGCTTGAACGATCTGCGACAACATAACTTGATTTGGCAAAAACTTATTTATATCTACGAAAGACCTGTCTAGAGTCGCTACCGACAGAGCCACTTGCGACAGGTTGGAATGATATATCTCAGCCGGGCTAAAATCCTCTCGGAGCTTATCATCAAAACCTACAAATGGCATCATCTCTTGGTCTACAGCCTTGCCGCGCGCTCGTAGTCGATCCTCAAAAACAGCCGTAGGTTTAGTTAAGACACCTTGACCACCCGGTACATCTCTACCAGCTCGACCTATTTGCTGTTTTATCTCAGCTCTCGACATATAGCTACGCCGTAAGCCAGATGCGCTATCCGAGTCCAACTCCGAACGATTGATTGTACCGTCCGTAATCACTAGTGTCACGCCCGGTATCGTGATACCCGACATACCGGCCGGAGACGAAACTATCACCAGCTTTGATCCTTCGGGTACAGGGTCGTTGAGATGGCTTATCTCTATATCGCTCAAATCACCGTGCAGCTTTCTAAACACTAGGTTGCTAGATGATTTATCAGTTGATGAGCTAAATATTTTTTCAATACTCGCTATGACGTGATTTATCTCTTCCTTACCTGAGGTGAAAATCATCGCCTTGTCGTGTGATTGGTGAAGTTTATAATAAGCCTCAGCTGGAGTTGACTGCTTCATTTCATCAAAGTCAATCAAGAAAGGCCGACCCTCTATTTCTATAGATGGAACAAAGCCACCATTGAGTTCGCTTATCAGATTTTGTACCGAGCCTGTATTATGTGTAGCACTAGACACTATCAATCGCCAATCTTCGCAGTCTGCTACCGCAGTAGCCGCTACGCCAGTGGCAAGATCTGTATACAAATTAGCTTCGTGTATTTCGTCCGATATAATAGCTACACGGTTTTCGTAGTGCTGAGCACGAATATCTGACTCCATCTTTATGAATGTATTTGGCGTCATCACCACAATTTTATTGTCATCACACAGTCGAGTCCTCTCGCCGTGTACTACACCCACCAAACTTGAAGCTTCATCACCCAGATGAACACCCAGCTCATCAATCAAGCGATCGTGCAGCCCATCTGCTATTACGCGTCTTGGCACAAGCATGTATATTTTGTCATAATCAGCCTCTAGGAGATATTGTGGAGTTTGCGTGCTCTTGCCGGAGCCCGTCTCACCACCTAGTACGACAGCCTTGTAGCGATTTACGCTGTCGATGATCTCTTGCTTATGCTTAAAGGCTGGTAATTCACGATTACCAAAACCTTCGCCCAGGGATTTCTCTCGATGGCGCCTAGCCATCTCCTTCAGCCTAAGTCTATCTACCTGAGATTGCTTAAGTGCGTCTAGCGAAGTTGCACCGCGCGGAATCGCAGCGACACCACGCTGATCACTACCATGACGTTTATTGCCGTTACCGTACGGATACGACCCGTTCCTTCGCTCTGCCATATATCAAAACTATAGCACCACTTTGTGCTCATATGAAGCAGTAGCGCTTTGGACTTATTTGTCTTTTTTCTTGTCGAGCTTGTCTAGCTTGGCGAAATGAACGATCAAATAGATCACCAGAGCTGTCGCTGCTAGTGTGATAAATGACGAAACGAACGCACCCCAGGCGAAATCCGCCGAGCGACCGAATGCCTCGAAGCGCCAGACGGCAGAATTTAGACCTTCTTGTGTACCGACAATAAACTGCACGATTGGATTGATAAATCCCTCGACAAGCTTTTTGACAGTGTCGCCGGCAGCCGTACCGATAGCTAGACCGACAGCCAGACCGACCACACCCTGGGTGCGTATAAAGTCGATAAAGCCGTTGCCGTGCCCGCTAGCCTTGCTTTTTATATCTTTCGCTCGCTTGTCTAGTCGAGCTTTAGCTTCGGCTACTTTATTTTTTGCTTGTGTCATAAATACTCCTTGTAGAAAATTAAGGAGGAGTTATAGACCAGGGCTGGCACTCGTGACGAATTTGCCACAAGTGCCAGCCGATAGCTTAACCTACGTGTGTCATTACACAACCCACATGGTAGGTCCGATCGATACCATTGTCCTCCGTAACCCTCTTAAACACTACAGACTTGTGATGAAACCGTAGGCTATTGAGCGCACGTACGAACTTTGTTCGCGAGACATCACCAAGCCCCATCCGAGTCTTAAGCTCTTCGATCGAGCTTGCCTCAAATGGCCCGTCAAGCTTGACGGCGACCATGACCCTTTCGCGAATTTCCGGACAGGAAGCCATATAACTCCTCCTAGTTGTAAATATACGACAGACTGTCTGTCGTATGACCAAAAAACAAAACGACGAGCTTACTACTCGACGCTCCTGTTTTTGTACGAATATCAGCTTGGTTTAGCCTAATTCTAGAGTAAATTATACAACTCTGTAGACTATTTTACAAGTCATCACATCTTATCTGGGGCGTGTATACCCAGTATAGTCAGGCCAGCTCGCAGAGTATCAGCATACATATACACTAGTCCAGCTCGATGTCCTTCTAGCTCGTGACCGGCGACTTGGTTTTTTTCATAGTAACGATTGAATTCTTGCGCCAGATCAAACAGATAATTACATATATAATGCGGCGCTAGTTCGCGTGTTGCCAGGTCGACAATCTCGTGATACTCACTCAGTTTACGCACCAGCATTTTATCTTCGTCGTAAAGCTCGGTGAGTGGAGTGACTTCCGCTACTTTTTCTAAAATCCGCCGTGCTCGAGCGTGCGTGTACTGTAGATAACTACCAGTATTGCCGGTTAGGCTCACAGCACTATTGATGTCAAAGATAACATCGCCACCCGTTTTTACGCGCAAAAACTGATATCTCAGCGCACCAGCCACGATAGATTCGTCAGCTACACCGCCACGAGCCTCGATAGCCTTGGCAAACTCATCGAATAGCCAGTCGATAGTCACTACATCGCCCGTACGCGAACTCATCTTGCCTGTACTTAGCTTTACTAGACCAGTCGGATAATTCACTAGCTTGCCTTTTAGCTCCGGCAAGGCTAGCTCCGCTGCGGCAATCACGCCCTTGAAATACGCCGCTTGCTCACCGCCTGTCACGACGATACTCTGGTCCATAGCCGGATAATCACCGGCCTTGAGCTGTATCAGCCCGAGATCACGTGCCGCATATAACCCCAGTCCATTACTACCTACGAAGGCGTTGTCGAAGGCGCCATATTTACTACCCTCAAACACCAGGGCGCCGTCTGACTCCTGAAATACCACCGGCACATTGTCACGCACCGTCTGGACGCCGATAGGGTCAGCTTCGCTCTCAAAATAACGTCGCTCGATCTGGATATTGCCCAGCCTCTTTATCATCTTGTCTATCTCACGAAAACTCCAATCAAACACAGTATCGTAGACTTCTCTATATAGACCAGCTCCTCTGTCAAACGATTGCTTGGCTAGTTCAGCAATCTCCGCTTTAGCCTTCTCGTCTTCCTTGGCTATACGCGCGCCCTCGGCGTACATCTTACCCATGAACTCATTGCGCTCATCTTCGGCAACCTCCTCTAGTTTAGAAAAATCTCCGTCGCAATACTTCAGCAAAGCCCACATGCTTCTGCCGACATGCGCGCCAACATCACCGTGATAACTCACGCGCTTGGTGCTAGCTCCGCTCACGGCTAGCAAATTCGCCATCGTATCGGCCAAAATGGCATTGTAGGCGTGACCGATATGCATCGGCTTAAACGGATTTGGATTGTTAGTCTCGATTACTATCGTCTGACCAGCTCGAATCGGTCGCGGCTCACGACGAGTTATAGCCAGACTAGCTTCGTCTGTCAGTTTTAGATTGATAAAGCCAGGGCCAGCCACCGTGACGTCTTGGAGCATTTCATCATTTCGTAGTTCAATAGCTATCTGCTCGGCGACTTCACGCGGCGCCTTACCCACAGACTTGGCTATAGTCAGTGCTACATTGGTAGCATAGTCGCCAAACTGCGCATCGGGGCGCGTCAAAACAATCTCGACATCCAAGTCGAAGAGTTGCTTCACAACACTAGCAATAGTCTTATCCATCGACATATATTATAGCATCGATATCTTAGACCAAGCCAAAATCTTCGTCGTCGAGACTGCGCGTCAGGCCAAGTTCATAGCGACTTGCCGACACCGGACTGATACCCTTGACGGTGCGCAGCAGTGTATTTAGCACGCTCATATCGTCTACATCGTTGCCGATGAAGCTGTCTAATTTGTTGGTTGTTTGGTGGTTTTCTTCAGCCACGTTTTTATCCTTTTTGTTTTATTGGATTTATACTATATATCGTATCACACTTGTGGTTATATGTCAATGAG
>CALMYZ010000014.1 GCA_937873745.1 uncultured Candidatus Saccharibacteria bacterium
ACCTCGATGATAGTGAAGCCGTCTTTTTTATTTGTTTGAAAATTCATCGAACTTTCCACCTTTCTATGAATGATTACTTACTACGTAAAAACGCTTAAGCCTATAGTAAACCACCACGGGCTAGTTGTCTATACTTGGATGCCGTTTACCAGACTATATATCGGGAATAGTATCGCTGCCACCATACCACCCGCCACCACGGCCAGTACGACCATCAGTAGCGGCTCGATAAGCGTCGAAATGGTCTTTATCTGCTCATCGATCTCATCTTCGTAGACTTGTGCTACCTTGCCCAGCATGTCATCCATCTTGCCCGACTGCTCGCCGATTTTTATCATCTGCGGCACTAGCGGCAGTACATAGTCTTCTTTGGCGATCGAGACAGACAGCTCTTTGCCGCTCTTGACCTTTTCTGCTGAGCGCTCGATAGCCGCCTGGATGATGGTATTATTGACAGCCTCACCAGTGATACCTAGCATGTCCAACATCGGTACACCAGAGCTGAGCAGTGTCTGGCCGGTGCGGGCGAAGCGTGCCATATAGAGCTTGCGAAACAGCGGGCTAAATAGTGGAACATTTAGCTTGAAGGTGTCTTTGAACTTGATACCAGCATCTGTCTTGAGATACTGCACGAAGAAATAGCCCGACACCCCCAAGACTAGAAGTATCGCCCACCAATAATTCTGAGCTATGTCTGCCATACCGACCATAATCTTCGTCATTATCGGCAACTCTTTGTTTAGATCGTCATATAGCTTTTCCACCTGTGGTACGACCGTAAAGAGCATAAAACCCATGACGCCAAAAATCACCACCAATACAATCACCGGGTAGGTCAAAGCACCCTTAATCTTGCTCATAACAGCCGCATCTTTCTCTTGCTGCGTAGCGATACGCTTCAGTGAATCATCTAGCGAGCCGGACACCTCACCCGAGCGAACCAAAGACACAAACACTTTGTCGAAGACTGCCGGATATTTAGCGCACGAGTCAGACAATGTCTTGCCGCTCTCGATACCCACCAAGATATCTTCTACGACAGACCTCAGTTGCTTGTTTTCTGTCTGCCCTACGACAGTACCGAGGCTCTGCGCCAGAGGTACACCAGCCCCGAGCAGAGTAGCTAGCTGGCGGCTGAAAACTATCTTGTCCTTGGTGGTTATGCGCCCTGACAGCTTGGTTAGGAAACTACCGTTTTCGTTAAACTCACTGATATCTAGCGGTATAAAACCCTGGTCGGACAACACCTTGGCGGCAGCCCGTTCCGAGTCGGCCTGAACCACCGACTTAACGTGCTTGCCTGTGGTGATGTCTTTTGCTTCGTAGTTATACTTTCTCATCGATTTATCCTCTCATCAAGCGATCAAATTCAACGACATCGACTGCAAATTCACGGGCGTTATCAAAGGTAATAGTACCGGCCTGTACTAGATTTGCCAGTGTCCTGTCCATGGTCTGCATACCCTGGTCGGCACCGGTCTGGATGACAGCGTCTAGCTGGTGAGCCTTGCCTTCACGTATGATATTTCGTACTGCTGGATTCGCCACCAATATCTCCGCCGCGACCACCCTGCCGCCACCAATAGCCGGCACTAGTCGTTGAGATATGATGGCCATCAAAATATTGGACAACTGAGCGCGAATCTGCGGCTGCTGATGCGGCGGGAAGACATCTATCATACGGTCGATAGACTGTGCGGCCGAGTTGGTGTGCAATGTCGCAAACACCAAGTGTCCGGTCTCAGCGATAGTGATAGCCGCAGAGATAGTCTCAAGGTCACGCATCTCACCGATCAAGACCACGTCTGGGTCTTGGCGAAGACTTGAGCGTAGGGCTGCTGAGAAGCTATAGGTGTCGTAATGAACCTCTCGCTGCACTACGACAGATTTCTTGGACTTGTGGGTAAACTCGATCGGGTCTTCGATAGTGATGATGTGATGAGCTTTTTCGCTATTGATCTTGTCTAGTAACGCCGCCAGAGTCGTGGACTTACCAGAGCCGGTCGGTCCAGTCACAAGGACCAAACCTCTAGGGAAATCGGCAAAGCTCATCGCGATTTGCGGCATACCGAGCTCTGTGACCGACTTAATCTCATTTGGTATCAGACGCAGAGCCGCCGCTAGATTGCCTCGTTCGTGATAGGCATTGACACGGAAACGACCCAAGCTACCAAACGCAAAGCTAAAGTCGAATTCCTTGTCTTTGAGCAATATCTGCTGCTGGTCTTGGTCGAGGATGGCAAACACTAAAGATTCGACCTGAGTTTCATCGAGTGGATTGAAGCCAGGAACCGGCACCAAAGAGCCGTCGAGACGCAACATCGGCGGCAGACCTACCTGAATATGAAGGTCAGAAGCTCGCTTCTTGACGACCTCTTCTAGCAATATCTCTATCCTTAACTCTTGATTATTCATCGCTCCACCCTTCTGTTAGCTTGCTGCCGTTACCCTATTTACTTCTTCCAATGTCGTGACACCCTGTAGCGCCTTGAGATAGCCGTCTTGACGCATGGTTATCATACCCTGGGCTACGGCCATGTTTTGTATCTCGGCACTTGTAGCTCGCTGTACTATCAGCTTTTGGATCTCCTCAGAGACATCCATCACTTCGTACAAGCCAGCTCGACCGATATAGCCACGTGGCGTAGCGGGCGTATCACGACCCTTGACTAGAGTATAAGCGTTTTGACCAGCTAGAGGCAAGTCTTTATAGCCCAAATCCTCCGACACCCGCACTATATCTTCTCGTGTCCTTGGTAATAGATGATTGACAGTGCCCAATATGTTTTGTGTCTCGATAGGCGTCGAGGCATAAGCGTCGCGCTTGGGGGCGACTCGGCGCACCAGTCTCTGACCGATGATAGTGTTAACTGTACTTGCTATCAAGAAGGGTTCTATGCCCATATCGAGCAGTCGCGGCAAGACACCAGCTGCCGAGTTGGTGTGAAGCGTACTAAACACCAGGTGTCCGGTCAAGGCTGCCTGAACTGCTAGATTCGCCGTTTCAGCATCACGAATCTCACCAACCATCACTACGTCTGGGTCCTGGCGCAAGATAGAACGCAAACCACTCGCAAAAGTCAGGCCGACATCGGCATTTACTTGTATCTGATTTACTCCGTCCATCTTGTACTCCACTGGATCCTCTAGGGTGACGATATTGACGGTATCGTCTTTTATTTCTTTGATGAGTGCGTATAAACTCGTCGACTTACCAGAGCCAGTCGGGCCAGAGGTCAGAACCATGCCATTTGGACGCTTGACGCCCTTGCGAATCGCTCGTAGTGAACGTCCAGCATAGCCCATCTGCTCTAGGTCGAAAGTATTACCAGACTTGTCTAGTAGACGAATCACCACCTGCTCGCCCCATACAACAGGGCTGACTGCTATACGAAGGTCGACTTCTTTTTTGGCTATTTCTACCGTAAATTGACCATCCTGGGGGGTGCGATGCTCGTCTATTTTTAGATTGGATAAAATCTTTATACGGCTCACTAGCGCCGGCTCGATACTCTTTGGTAGCTGCATGACCTCTCGCAGCACACCGTCGACTCGACAACGAATCTTAAGAGCTTTCTCCATCGGCTCTATATGAATATCACTAGCCTTGGTCTTGATAGCATATTCCAGGATAGTCGTCAGCGCTCGGCTAATCGGCGAATCCTGGACAATCGTCTTGATCTCTTTGTTTTCCGAGGCTTGAGACTCGGCCTCACTAGCCTCGGCGGCAGCGTCGACAGTTGAGAGATCAGCCTTATACTGGTCGAGAACATGTCGGATACTTGCCTCCGAAGACATAAACACCTTGACCGGCCGCTCTATTCTATTAGACAGGTAGTCAACCGCCTGGACGTTATTGGCATCTAGCATAGCCACAGCCAAGCGGCCTTGTATTTCAGCCAGAGGCACTGCCATGAAGCGCTCGGCTATATCTTGCGGCAGCAGGGCTAGTACACTCTGGTCTACCAAGCTATTAGACAGATTAACATATGGCACGCCAGATATCTGTGCCGTAGCGTGCGTAATCAGCTCGTCGTCGGCATAGCCAGAGTCTATCAAGACAGACATCAGAGGCTTATTATCGGCCGTAGCTTTATGTCGAGACTCCTCTAGCTGCTGACCAGTCAACAAACCCTCTTCTACCAGCAAAGAGGTTAGCTTCACTTGCGACTCATCTGTCATTACGGCCATAATAAATACCTCTTATATATTGCTATGGATTCTTGCTGCCTATGACCACCTCAACGGTAGGATTTATCGCCTGGTCATTAAACACGGTACTGTCGACCTCTGCTACCGATGAGTCAACTTTTTTAGCCACTGGCACAGACTGGGGTTTGTTGGCTGCCTCAAAAAAGGGTAGCGATTTAATGACGATATACGACATAAATACACTGACGGAGGCTATCAGTATAATCATCGCGATGTCAGTTTTTTTCATGATTTACTCGCTCCTGTGGATTTAGTTTTAGATTTACGACTCGAAGACTGATTTGGGTCCATTTTTTTCGTCTCAAGCTCTATACTCTTGGCGGGCTGGTAGGCAGCCGTCGCACCTATCGTCATCTTCATGCCACGACTATCCGTCTCTATACTTGAAGTAAGGACGTTGATCGGCCTAATCGAGCTTTCTAGGTTTTGCAGCACTCTCGATAGCCTGTCGCTTCCATCTGGGCCTACGCTGACCGTGAAGGTGAAGTTTATAAGATTCTCAGTACTCAATTCGCCAGCCTCATCCACAACCAGGCTATCTATAGTTACGTCATCTACTTTTAGTAACACCTGCTGCAAAGAGGAGCCTAGCGCAGCTGTATTGACGCTAGACGGCATCGCATCTAGTATAACCTGTAGTGCCGAGTCACCGTCCTTAGCTCTGCTCTTTAGTAGATTTTCGTTTGCAGATAGCGCTGTAATGTTCTGCTGCAGCTCTGGAAATACATCTGCATTCTTTTTTAGGATACGACTGCTCTCCTGCTTGGTAGCTATAACTTTTTGGTTAAACTCTAGCTTCTGATACAGAAATACTGAGAAAACACCAGCCACACCCACAATAGCTGAAGCTATCGCTACCCATATAAACATAACCTTGTTAGCTTTAGCTATTTGATACCTCTTCCTGGCAGCCAAATCACCACTAGACATACTATTCGCCCTCCCCTTCATCTCCAGAGCGACCCTCAAATAGACCACTAGGTACACCCTTGAAGGAATCTGTTGCGTTCCTCTTGGTCGGTCCTACTATCTGCAGGTTTTGTGAATTACGAGCAAAAAGCGCCTCATCGTACTTGAACGATAGCTTAAATCGCAAAACCTTGCGTCCGGAATTATCTTCACCAAAACTAGTGTCACTAGTGGTCACCTCAGAAGCTAGTAGCTTCTTGGTAGGTTCACTAGAATTTTCGCCCTCTGAATACTCTATATTAGTAGCCTCTATAGTTTTACGAAAAGTCTCGAGAGCCGCAAAGCTATTATCGGCCTGCCCTTCAATCTCTATAGTTTTCTCATCTGAGTTCAACCCAACCTTGCTGATTGTAATATTGTTTGGTGCAGCCGGGTTGATCGTATCAAGGAGACCGAATAGTCGCGAGCTTATAGTCTTGTTATTGTGCGCCTCAGATAGAACACTCAGTTGATTTTGGATAGTCAGTAGGTCGCTAGCACCCTCTATGGACTGTATCTTCGCCTGGTTGTCCTTTATAGACTTGTCGTAAAAAGTATGCTGCCCCCACTGTACACCAAACACATAGACAGCTAGTAATGTAACAATGCCGCCAGCTACAATACTTACCAGTATCGCACCAGATATGACAGAGTTACGAACACGACGTGCCTTGAGCAGCTCTTGCTTGACGTCTGGTATAAGATTTACTTCAATCATATGCGATTACTCCTCTGCGCTAGACCGATAACAGTCGCAAACTCCGAGGACACCGGCGCCAACTGTTGCTGATTCGCCTGCGATACCTGGACCTTCTGCCATGGATTGGCATTTGTAGTCGCTACGCCCACCTTTGAGGCTACATAATCGGTAAATAGCGGCACTATACCAGCATAGCCAGACAGCATAATGCCGCCAACCGCTATACTTGGATAGCGAGTCTGGAAAAACTTGATGGACTTGATAAGCTCAGACGTAAAGTTACCCAGGCTCGGCTCAATAGCCTTCAATACCTGACCCTCTAGTCGGTCTGGCGCCAAACCAAATTTCAAGATAAATTGCTTAGCTTGATCCTCCTGGACGTCTAGGTTTTGGACAGCCGCCCTCACTAGAGTGTCTAGACCGACCGGCACAGTACGAACTAGCCGTGGCGCATCACCGTAAGTGATAGCTATATCACTAGACTGCATACCCATGTCGACTATCACCCTAGCATCAGCAACACCAGCCGGTAAGAGTGAGCGAATCATAGCTATCGGATCCGGCTCAGCGCCTATTACATCAAAACCAAGCCCCTCTATAAACTCTAGTCTAGACTCGGCGTAATCATTTGATACACTCGTTAGCAACACCTCTTGCTGGCTCTGGTCGTGCATCGACTGCCCGAGCAGTACCCAATCTACCTTGGCTTCATCTGCCGCCATCGGGATATATTTGTCTATCTGATACTTGATAGTGCCCCGCAGTTCAGCCTCGGCCATAGTAGGCAGATCGATCACAGTAGTGAATGTCTTCTGCGAAGGTAGACCCACCACCACACTCTTGGTCTTGATGCCACTCTGTCCGATAGCTGTCATGATAACTTCAGCTAGGCGCTTGTTTGACTCAGCTGAGTCAGCTGCCGTAATCTTGCTATCTACCGGCGCATAGCCAAAATGCTGTAATGACCAGCCGTCAGCGCCAGAACGCGCCAACTGAGCAACCCTAATTGCATTTGTTCCTATATCTAGCGCGAAGAAATCGCCCACACCTTTTATTCTTGCCATATGTCATCATTATACGTAAGCACTATACCAAAAGGCAAGCTATTTAGACGATTTAATTTATTAATATCTAGGAGGCAGCTCGCGCACGTAGTCTACCTTGTAGTCTGCGTGGCCGCTTGCAAGGTTATACATCCACAAATACGCATCCGGCCTTAGGTTGAATATCTCAGCAGGACTAGTGCTGTCACCTCCGGTACGAGCCAATACCAGGGACTTAGATATCACCGGACCATTAACCCTTAACTGATTACTACAGTCACTGACGGTTAAGCCCTCGGTTTTATCACAGGTCTTGATCGTATCACCCGCCACTAGCCAGGCGTCAATATTAGTCACACCACCATTGATAGTGATATTCTTAGCTCTGATAACAAGCTGGGGTAGATCGTCAGCAGAGGCCATATCTTCATTCGCATAACTTATATCGTCTGATATCACTACATCGCTATCTGGTGCGTCTACGACTAGCCACTCGCCCTTGGCTAAGGTATTGCCAGCGCCTCTGATAGTTAGATTGCCCGAGCCATCCAGCTTAACTATGCGATTAGCACCGGCCCGTAGGGTCTGCACGTCATACTCACCACTCACCACAGTACCTGTGGCCAAGTTATACTTCTCGGCTAGGCCACTAGGGTCTGGTAGCGATGAATCTTGCGTATCGTAATAGCCATACGATTTACCGGCCTCAAAGTCAGTATTAGCGTATGTTAGTTGATTCCACTGCTTGGCATCGGCGCCATAGACCACGCCGCCGCCCAAGCCTACACCAGAACCCACCCTAGACACCTTATTTGGAGCCAAGATACTATACTCTATCCACGAACCAAATGAATTTCCACGGACAGACGATATCAGACCTTCGACAGCAGCTGAACCGTTCAAAGTCCCGTCAAAAGACTTACCAACCGATAGATTGCCACCCCAAACCTGCACCTTTGGCTTCTTGGCTATGGTGAAGCATTTTAGCCTCGAATAACGCCAACTACCGCCAGCTTTATATGGGTTGACAGCCAGCCCATAGCAGACGGTCTTGCCGTAGTCCATCGGCACAGTCTCGTCCGACGAAACCACCTCTGTAGACGGTCCTGTAAAGATTCGGCCATTGTCACTATACGCAGAGTCACATGGCGACCCGCTATTGACGCCCCTATAAAACGCACAGGGGTCTTGATCGCTAGCAGTGCTATCGTCGGCACCCTTATTCGGACTTACGCCAGGATCCAAAACCAACTTCACTACCCTCCAGTCGGCAGTGACATCCCCTCCACTATTGCTAACCTTTGCGATTAAGTCGACTGTCTCTCCCGGCTCTACGACACCTTCATCCAGATCCACGGAGGGAGTTAGCTCCCCTGGGTTACTAGACGTCCACCGAGCGTAGACTGTTGTATTCCTATCAATGATATCTGTGCTCTTAAATTCGACACCGTTGCTCTTTTTCGTATACCAGCCATCGAAAGTATACCCGTCATTGCGAGCCGGCTCCGGTAATCCTCCAGCAGCAGTACCATAAACGTAGTCACGTTTTTTTTCAGATACTACTGTCCTTATTAGACCAAACGGGTCAGTTCCCGCTACATCTCTATACTCCACTTTTGCATCCGTATTCATGTCAAACTTAACAGTTCTATAGTTGAAGCTCATGTTATTCTCCAACGACATAAAACCATCCGGGCTAGACATAGACACAGACAGCGTATATTTATTAACGTTGGTGTCAAACAAAACAAGGGCGTTACACTTCCTTTCTTTAGAATCTTTTTTCCACGTATCGCAGACTCCGTCATCCTTCAAATATTTCGAGGCATCGTCTTTTTTACTATATAGTCCGCCCCTAGCGAAGAGTTTAAACGACTCGCCACCTTCATGTAGAACTCTAGTATAGTCGCCACTTTTTACCAGATAGTACTTAGACACACCACCCTTACCTACGCTAAACACCTGGCCTCCGCGATGTTTACTATCTATATCCTCTATCAGCATAGCCAATGGCAACCCGGGAGTTTTCCTAGTAACCTTTACTCGACCACCCTTATGGTTGCGGCTGGTAGTCATATAATACGGGCTCTTACTGCCGTGCCACGATTCACTACCACCTGTGCCTTTTTTACAAGCTTTCTTAGATCCACTCACGTGTATTCTGAACTCAACCTTAAACGCATACCCATCTCTAAGACTCGACACACAGTTCTCGTAATACATGCCGCTATCGCCTAATTTATTCACAGTAAATGCCGTGTCATTATTAGCCACGAGCCAACTATTGTTGTGCTTATATAGTACATCACTGCCATTCTTATAGGTGAAGTATTCAGTCAAGTTTTCCTCCCTAATAAGCTGTCTAGCCGTCCCCACGTCGTACAGCCACTTCTCCTCATCGACAGTTTCAGCCAGTGCAGGAGATTGCCCATATACACACACAATCCCGCCAGACAAGAGCATCGCCAAGACGATCAGTCTGCCCAGACCTAACCTTATCTTGAAAATTCTTAGCATAGACGCCATATATACCTATACTATACCAGCCAGCTCCTGAACGCAATATACCGCTCGTGCTAGATATTGCTCATCGGACAATTAACAGCCCCCGAGGTCAGCTTGTCGGAGCAGAGTGCTTGTGCTATAGTGTATTTAATACTTCATGAGTTTATCTATCGCTATCGTAGGCCTCCCAAATGTCGGTAAGTCGACACTTTTTAATGCGCTCACAGATAGCGATATCTTGGCGGCCAACTATC
>CALMYZ010000015.1 GCA_937873745.1 uncultured Candidatus Saccharibacteria bacterium
GCGGCTCACCTCTTGCTTGATCCATTCCATATTTTTATACTATCATATTTTGATATATAAGTCAATAGCTTAAATCTCTTACGGTTTGAAATTAGATCTGTCGGTGATACCATATGTACATTGTCGAAAATCTCGATAATGTACTTTACTAAGGATGTGAGACGATTGCCTCGTCGATATACCGGACAGACAACTCAGCTGCACACGGTTGAACATACCCTCTACGGGCGGGCTCAACTACACATAATCGTGAAAAATCTCAAGGCGGCAGACCAGGGTGATTCCAATATGAGAAGATCTATTGCTATACAGTTCAAGAAGGCCCTCAGGCTGCCAGATGGCATATATATAGACTGGAATAAATTCAAATTTACACCAATCGGCCCTGTAGTACCCCCAGATCCGCAAAAAGGCAAGCCTCAGCTATTGGGCTGTACTTGCGACAACTGCGCCACCTGCGATCAAGGCTGGCACTACAAATGTAGGAAGTGTAGATGTGGGCAGCCCGTCTCACAGTCCACCCCAGCCTCCCGAGGTTGATGTTTCTGTTGCCACTACAAGAAACGTCCCGAAGGAGGCGTTTCTATTTTAATTATCGTTTATATTTACGACATAATCGTAGCCATCGTCAGTCGAGGGTGGGGCCATATCTAGATTATGCCACATCAACCGGACCATCTGATCCGGTACCAATCGACTCCTGCGTATCCTTCTAACTAGCGGCGCCTCGACAGGCGAGACGACGTGTACCGCCACCACAGCGGCCGCTCCAAACTTACGATAAACACGAACATCCCTACGTCTCACCTCTTCGATAGTATGACTCGCATCTATAATCAAGGAACCGCCTTCTGTCAAACCACGCTCAACACGATGATGAATAACCTCTAATACTTGCTGGCTAGATACTGCATTTGATCCACCGCCAGACAGCTCATTTCGGATAGCCTCAGAAGAAACTACCTGTGCATCTAACATAACGCCTAGGTGCTTGGCGATGTGCGATCGATCACCGCCTGGTAAGCCCGCCATCATAACAACACTCTGTTCTGGTAGTGTCGTTAAGTCGGATATACTATAAGGCCTAGACTCTCTCATACTTTCCATTATGACATATATTACATACAAATAACCTCCCGTTTTACCAGGAGGTTATTTACTATATCTCAGATATATTAGTAAACCTTGAGAAGTAGCTCACCACCAAGGCGCTGTTTGACAGCTTCTTGACCAGTGATGACACCCTTTGAGGTTGATACTAGTACGATACCACGGCCGTTTTTGACCTTTGGTATTTCGCTAGCACTTACGTACACGCGACGACCAGGCTTACTGAGGCGTGTTAGCTCAGTGAAGGTTGGGTTTTCGTCGGGCTTGTTGATAGTGATAACAAGTGTATCGCGCGGCTTGCCGGCCTCTACCTTGACGTCTGTCAAGTATCTGTTAGCCTTGAGCTGCTCTGCGACAACTTTCTTTAGCTTGCTAGATGGTACACGGACCTCAGTCTTGTTTACCATAGAAGCGTTGCGGATCCGGGTTAGGAGATCAGCGATTGGGTCTGTAGATTGTAAACTCATATTCTAATTCCTTTCCTTTACCAGCTACTCTTCTTTACACCCGGGATCTGGCCTTTTGAGGCTAGTTCACGGAAATTGATACGGTTGAGGCCAAATCGGCGCATGTAACCGTGTGGACGACCACTTAGTACGTCGCGGTTCTTCCAGCGAGTCGGGCTACTGTTTAGCGGTAGCTTCTGAAGACCTTCTTGGTCACCAAGCTCCTTGAGCTCAGCACGCTTGGCAGCATACTTTTTGATCATCTTTTGTCGCTTGAGATCTTTTGCGATCATAGATTTCTTAGCCATTACTTATTGCCTCCTGTTTTCTCAAATGGAATACCAAACTTCTCAAGTAGAGCCTTAGAATGAGCCTTGTCTTCGTTACCTATAACAAGGTTGATCTGTAGGCCGTGAATAACCTGAGTTTCTTCGAAAGATAGTTCTGGGAAAATAGACTGGTCATTGATACCGATACTATAGTTACCAGACTTGTCGAAAGACTTGTTTGACGTGCCATGAAAGTCACGTACACGCGGCAAGGCGACATTGACGAAGCGATCTAGGAACTCATACATACGAGCGCCACGCAAAGTCACAGTCGTACCGATAGGGCTACCCATGTTTGCACGGATTTTGAAGCCAGCGATTGATTTCTTTGCCAGTATCTGGACTGGTGCCTGACCAGTAATCTTAGTCAATGTGTTGACGACGACTTCCTGGAAGCGCTTGTCATCTTTATTCTTACCAGTTCCTACGCTGACTACAATCTTCTCGAGCTTTGGTACCTGGTGTACATTGCCGAGGCCGAGTTCGGCTTGTAGTTCCTTGACATACTGTGAAGTATATAGGGCTTTCAAGCGAGGAGCGGTAGTAGTTGCAGTTTTTGCCATTACTTAATCTCCTTATTTTTTGCCTGGCGAGCTACGCGAGCTTTGCCGTCGGCATTCTTTACATATCCAACGCGTGAAGTCTGGGCAGATTTCTCGTCGATAACTAGAGCTACTTTGTGTAGACTAGTACCAACGTGAATGTCTTTAGAGCCACCACGTGGGTTTAGCTGACTTGGTCGAACTTTGCGGTGTTTTAGACCAACATTTTCGATCAAAACAGCGTTTTTGCTTGGCAGTACAGCCAGGACCTTGCCTGTTGTACCTTTGTCTGAGCCAGAGATGATCTTGACAGTATCACCTTTTACGATGCGACGAGCCATACTAGAGTACCTCCGGTGCTAAGCTGATAATCCTGGCATAACCTAGGTCACGCAGTTCGCGTGGAACCGGACCAAATACGCGGGTAGCCTTTGGTGTCTTGTCGTCGTTGATGATGACGCAAGCATTGTCATCAAAAGCGATTGTTGAACCGTCCTTGCGCTTGATTTGATTGCGCGTACGTACAACTACTGCTTTCTGGACAGTTTTCTTCTTGACGTTACCAGTTGGGTTAGCCTCTTTGACTGTCACCACAACGATATCGCCGACATTTGCGTAACGACGACGAGTGCCGCCAAGAACTCGGATAATGAGAACTTCCTTGGCACCGCTGTTGTCGGTTACTTTCATACGGGATTCTTGCTGTAACATGTTACGCCTCCACCTCGTCTGACTTGAGCTCTACACTACCACGCGCCTTTTCGACGACTTCGGCGAGCGTGAAGCTCTTGGTTTTTGAAATTGGTCGCACTTCAGAGATGACGACTTTGTCACCTTCACCCGCTTCGTTCTTTTCGTCATGAGCTGTATATTTACGGGTCACAGTGTACTGCTTCCTGTAAATAGGATGAGTCTCACGACTAGTAACAGTGACGGTGATGGTCTTGTCGCGCTTGTCTGAAGTCACGATACCGGTCAATGTCTTGGCCATATTATTTACTCTCCTTTTCGCTCAGTTCGGCAGCGCGAATCGCGGTGCGTATGCGAGCTATATCTTTTCGTAGGCTAGTGATAGCACGTGGATTGACGAGCTCACCAGCAGCATGTGACTTCTTGGTTTCAAGCTGATCTTGTAGCTTGGTAGCTAGATCTGCTTGTAGCTGCTCGATAGTCTTCACTTCATCGGCCTTGACGACGGTCTTTTTGGTAGTTTTCTTATCAGCCATAGCTTACACGTCCTCTCGTTTGATGAATTTAGTTTTTACAGGCAACTTGTGGGCAGCTAGGCGCATTGCCTCGCGGGCCACTTCTTCTTCTACGCCCTTCATCTCGAACATTACGGTACCGGCTTTCACCTTGGCAACGAAAAATTCTGGCGCACCCTTACCGCCACCCATCTTGAGACCAAGTGGCTTGCGGGTTACTGGGATGTGTGGGAAGATTCGAATCCAAATCTTACCACCACGCTTGATGTAGCGGGTCATAGCCTGACGAGCAGCTTCGATCTGACGAGAAGTCACGTCGTTGTTGCTCTGAGACTGGATAGCGTAGTCACCGAAGGCGATGTAATTGCCACGAGAAGCCTTGCCGTCGTTTTTACCCTTGCGTACACGTCGGAATTTAGTTTTCTTCGGGAGTAACATTATGCATCACTCCTTTCGCCCTTGTAGATCCAAACCTTTACACCGACGATACCGACGTCTGGAAGCTGAGCTTTACCAGCGTGGAAGTCGATATCAGCACGTAGTGTGTGGAGTGGCACAGAGCCTTCGATAATCTTTTCGCGACGAGCCATCTCAGCGTTATTGAGACGACCAGCTACTTCGATACGAATACCTTTGGCACCAGCATTCATCGTGTTCTGCGCAGCCATCTTGGTGGCGCGACGGAAATTGATACGACGCTTTAGCTGATGAGCAATGTTCTCAGAGACTAGCTTGGCGCTAAGCTCTGGACGCTTGATCTCTTCGATATTGATACGGATTGGCAGACTAGCGATTTTTTCGATCTGAGCTTTTAGCTCGGTCACACCAGCACCACCACGACCAATCACGACACCAGCCTTGGCTGTGTGGATAGTAATAGTAGCTAGGTTGGCGCTACGCTCGATCTCGATACGACCGATAGTAGGACGAGCCTCGAACTTCTTTTCGATCAATTCGCGGATCTTGATATCTTCCGCCAGCCACTTGGCAAAATCTTTTTTACCAGCGAACCAACGTGAGTCCCAGTTCTTATGAACTTGGAGGCGGAAGCTAATTGGGTTTACTTTTTGACCCATATTATTTTTCCTCCTTCTTTACTGTCTTTTCGCTAGCAGTTTTTGCAGCTGCTGGCTTCTTCTTTGGTTTTTCAGTACCACTGACGACTACCAAGATGTTAGAAGTTTTCTTCTGGAACGGTAGCGCACGGCCGCGTGAAGCTGGCTTGTAGCGCTTGAGGCGAGTACCTGTAGTTACTGACAATGTCGAGATAACTAAAGTCTTGCCGTCTAGACCGTGATTATTGATAGCGTTTGCCTTGGCGCTCTCGATTGCCTTTTTGACAGGCAATGCCGCGCGGCGTGGTACATGCTCCAGGATAACAAGTGCGTCAGCAACGGTGCGATTGCGAACCAATGAGGCTACAACCGAGACCTTGCGTGGAGCTAGGTCAACGCCCTTTGCGTAGGCACGTACTGTAAATGTATCTGCCATTACTTCTTATCCTTTCCGCCGTGTTTGCGGAACTTACGTGTCGGACTAAACTCACCGAGCTTGTGACCGACCATATTTTCCGAAACAAGTACTGGTACGTGAACACGACCGTTGTGAACAGCGATTGTGCGTCCGACCATTTCTGGGGTGATAGTGCTAGCACGTGCCCAGGTTTTGATAACTGTACGGTCATTTGAATCGAGCGCTGCCACCTTTTTAGCGAGCTTGGCGTCGACGTATGGACCTTTTTTTAGAGATCTACTCATGTCTTACTTCCTTCTCTTCGCATTATGGCGGCTACGTACGATCATCTTGTCCGTATACTTACGGCGACGAGTACGGTAACCGAGTGTTAATTGACCCCATGGAGTACGTGGAGCTTTTCCTGGGCCATGACGTCCACCGTCACCACCACCGTGTGGGTGATCTGCGGCGTTCATAACAACACCACGAACACTTGGGCGAATACCCTTGCGTCGGTTGCGACCAGCAGAGCCGATCTTGACGTTTTGGTGCTGAACGTTGCCGACGACACCGATAGCAGCCGTAGCTTCTAGACGAAATCGGCGAACTTCACCAGATGGCATACGCACCTGTGCGTAGTCGCCTTCTTTGGCCATCAGCTGAGCCTTGGTACCAGCAGAACGTACCATCTGAGCACCCTTGCCCGGGTGTAGCTCGATAGCATATATCTGAGTACCTACAGGTATCTTGCCGAGCGGCATACGGTTTGAAGACTCGATAGGAGCTTCGGCACCGCTCTGGATAACCTTGCCCTTGGTCATACTAGTGTCAGCTAGGATGTAGTGGTAAAGACCATGCTGATCTTTGACGCGAGCGATACGAGCCGAACGGTTTGGATCGTATTCGATCTCTTCGATAGTAAGCACTAGACCGTCAGCCAAGTTGTGATTCATCAAACGATAGTGACGCTTGACACCACCACCGCGGTGACGAACAGTGATGCGGCCAGTATTGTTACGACCAGCATTTTGCTTCTTGCTCTTTGTTAGACTCTTGAGAGGCTTACGGGTTGTAATCTCGCTCAAATCTTGAGTGGTCATACCGCGACGAGCAGGAGTAGTTGGGTTGTATTGTTTAATCGGCATTACTTCTTCTCCTCTTCTGCGGGTGTATCAAACACCTGGATGCTGCTACCCTCAGCGAGAGTAACGTAAGCTTTCTTCGTATCTTTGCGGTGAGTCGTACCAGGATAGGCACGCTTGCCACGACTGTAGCGGACAGCCTTGCCAGACTGGACCAAAGTCTTGATATTTACGACTTCTACACCGTACTGCTCAGTCACAGCTGCGATAATCTGCTGCTTGTTGGCTGTCAGTGGTACGTTGAAGACGTAGACGTTGTTTTGTGCCTGCGCGTAGGCCTTTTCAGAGATACGCGGAGTTACCATGATAGGAGCTTTCATTATTTATCTCCTCCCACTAGCCAATCTTTGATAGTAGCGACAGTTGATTTGCCAAGTACTATATGATCAGCGTTTAGGATGTGGTAGACATTTAGATAAGTCGAGCGTACCAATGCTACGTTTTGTAGGTTTGATGTCGCACGAATCAACTCTGGAGTCTTTTCATCTACAACGATTAGAGTTTTACGTGTAAACTTGTTGTCAGCCAAAAACTTAGCTACTTCGGCAGTCTTGCCTGTGGTAGTTATATCTTTGATGACGATTTTGCCAGCTTCGTTTGCTAGAGTTAGCGCCTGCTTGACAGCGACACGCTTGCTAGTAGTCGAAAGCTTCTTGGTGTAGTTTTCGTTGCCACGAGGACCGAAGACAACACCACCACCACGCCAGATAGGGTTTCGGGTAGAACCGAAACGTGCTCGACCGGTGCCCTTCTGTTTCCATGGCTTTTTACCACCACCACGCACTTCACCACGCTGCTTTGTGGTTGCGCTTGCTTGGCGGCTGTTTGCTAGGTAGCTATCGTAGGCGAGCTTTAGTAACTCGTGATTGTCTACATCTACCTTGAATACTTCGCTAGGCAAAGTAGTTGCAGCTGGTTTTTTAGTATCAGCCATTATGCTTTACCTCCGATGACGATCAGACCCTTGCGTGGGCCAGGTACGGCACCCTTGAGGCCAATCAAGTTATTAGCGTTGTCGACATAAGCTACTTCAAGATTTTTGACAGTAACTTGGTCGTGACCCATACGGCCAGCCATGCGCTTACCCTTGAAGACCTTTTGCGGATACATCGATCCGATCGAACCAGGCTTACGGACATTGCCGTTGCCGCCGTGAGTCGACTTGCTTGTATTGAAGTTGTGGCGTTTTACTGTACCAGCAAAACCTTTACCTTTGCTCGTGCCAGTAGCGTTTACTACGTCACCGATAGCAAACTTACTGACGTCGATTGCGTCACCGACCTTGATGTCGGCAGGGATTTCATCGACGCGGAACTCCCGAATATACTTCGGAGAGACTTTGGCTGTTTTTGTATGACCAGCCACGGCCTTGCTCAGGTTCTTACCCTCACCAAAAGCCACTTGGACAGCATTGTAACCATCGGTTTCGATAGTCTTTACCTGAGTAACTGTCACAGGCCCAGCTTGAATCAATGTTACCGGAGTGGCAACACCAGATTCACTGATGATTTGGGTCATACCAATTTTGGTACCGAGAAGTGCTTTCATTGCATTTCGCTCCCATTTAAAATCTCCGGTGGCGAGTGGTATCTATAGATCAGACCTACTCATTCACACGGAAACAAGTTGTTATTACGTAATAATTTACCATACAAGCTTACCACGAAAGGTCATCGGCTGTCAAGGACTTTTACAGATATAGAATGTTGGTGGCTTTTTGCTAAATAACTATACCCGATGGGGCGAATAGACTTATGATACCGACGGCTATCAACACGGCGTACCATATCTTGCGATTGCTCTGATACTGCTCAAATTTCCAGACCAAGACAAGACCTATAGCCAACCCTACTGGAAAAGCCCCGATAGATAGCCCGCCGATCTGCACAGGAGTGCCGAGTTTTATCCAAAAAGAACCTAGAAGTATATAACCGATCAGCTTGAGTAGATATAGACCGTCTGATTCAAATATCTTTTCTCGCCCCTTGCGACTAAAGGCTCGATTGCGAGCATATGTACGCTGTTTGTGTTTACTAGCCATAACTTCATTTACTATAGCATAGTGCTTGCGTTTAAAGGCCTTTTCATAGATAATACAGATAAATATCAGTAATCAAGGAAATCAAATGGCAACAAAGCAACCAGCCAAAAAGAAAACCACAGCGAAGTCAGCTGCCAAGAAAGCACCTGTCAAAAAAGCTCCAGCGAAGAAGGCTCCGGCCAAGAAAGCACCGGTAGCCAAGAGTAAGGCAAAGAAGGCAGCAGAGCCTCAGTCATTCCAGCTCACCAAGGCCGACACACCATTTATGACCATCGCCTTCACTAGGCAGACTCTGTACTGGTCTATCCTATCTATAGCCGTGCTAGCTATGGGCCTATGGGTAGTCAAGATCCAAAACGAAATCAATAGCATCTACGACACTATTGAAGCGCAGACCTACTCATATGATGCGGAGTACGAGAGAGCGATGAAAGAAAAGGCTGAAAAAGAAAAGGCTAACAAGAGCCAAGATTAATCACTCCTGGGCTCGATACAAAAATAGCTCCGCAAAAGGAGCTATTTTTGTATCACGACGATGGCTACATGCGGATTTCTGCGTCGACACCAGCTGGTAGGCTGAGGTTTTGCAGACTATCGATAGTCTTTGGTGTAGCGTTGGTGATATCGATCAAGCGCTTGTGTACACGCATCTCAAAAGCTTCACCACCGGTCTTGTAGACGTGCGGGCTCTTGATCACAGTAAAAGTACTCTTGCGAGTTGGTAGCGGCACAGGACCAGCCACAGATGCACCAGTACGGATAGCTGTGTCGATAATTTGCTTTGCTGATTGGTCGATCACCTTGTGATCATACGCCTTTAGGCGAATACGGATTTTCAAGCCTTCTTCTTTGGCCATGATAGTACTCCTTGATTAGGGCTCGTAACCTCGGCCAAGCATCGTATCTTCTCACGGCTAGTCGAGTTGTCGAACCAATGTTATTACAAAATAATCATACCATGAAGTACCACCAGAGGCAACATATAGTGCATATGTATCTTTCTTTTGGTACAATACACTTATGCTTAATACTAGTAATAAGAGATATCCACAATATAGCGGCTTCACTCTAGTAGAGCTGCTCATAGTGATAACTGTCATCGCGATATTAGCGGCTATAAGCGTCGTCGCATACAATGGCCTCAGTAACAGAGCAGATGAATCTGCGGTAAAAGCTGGGCTAAGTGAGACAGCCAAGCGCCTAGAAGTAGACAAAGTTGACCGTGGAGCCTACACCTCATCCCTGGATGACCTACTAAATAGCACCAGCTCTGGTGGCAACGTAGCTTATCAATACACCGGCACCGGAGACGGCTATTGCCTAACAGCCTCGAAAGGCTCTGTTAGCTACCACATACAGTCCGGTAGCGCCAATCAGACACAGGGCGCTTGCACCGGCCACAACGACCCAGCAAACCCACCAGCACCAGCTGAGATAGCCCACCAAAACATCTCTACCTTCAATCTAACTACCGTGGCAGGCGGCAACACGACCACACTACCTATCAACTACAGCCTAGAGCCGACGGACTTCGTATTTATACTCATGAACGCAACCTATAGAACCACCCTTTCCATGACATCTCCCGGCGGTCAGCCTATTACTCAAGTTTACAATAAGACCATGGGAGCTAGTGGCTACCAGCAACTATTCGCCTTTACTGGCACAGGTATGACCGGACCACAAAATCTCACTGCCAATGTCTGCTGGCAATGGTGTGGAACAGGGGGCTGGAATGCTAGCGCGGTCTATATCATCTACGTCATCAAGGGTATGGGCGTAAACCCAACTATCGTAGCAACTGACACGCCTTTCGGCGCCAGGCCTAGCAACGGCAGCACAATATCTCCAGCTAGACAGACAGTAGGGCCTGGAGATATGGCAATATTCACCTACGACTGCTACTGCAATAACCTACCTACTCTAGCAGATAACTCATCACCCGCCCAGACATGGACAACAGACAGCCTACGCAGCCATCCAAACAACACCGCTAATACCGCGGCTCTTACAGCACTGCATCTGTTTCCAAGCTCCAGTGCAGATGTATCTCACCAGTTGACTATGGGCGGCGGTACTACATACAGCTCATCGACACTATTCACACTCAAGAAAAATAGTTGAGCTTAATCCTATCTCCGTAAATTGGTAGAATTACACAAAAACACCCCGCCTAGATGCGGGGTGTTTGAGATTTTGCTAGGTGCGACTACTTGGTAATCGCAGTAACAACACCGGCACCAACAGTACGGCCACCTTCGCGGATAGCGAAGTTTAGACCTTGCTCCATGGCGATAGGTGCGAGCAACTTGACCTTGAAGGTAAGTGTGTCACCAGGCATGACCATTTCTTTGTCAGCTGGTAGCTCGACTTCACCGGTCACGTCAGTTGTACGGAAGTAGAACTGTGGCTTGTAACCCTTGGTAAATGGAGTGTGGCGGCCACCTTCTTCCTTCTTGAGGATGTAGACTTCGGCGTCAAACTCGGTGTGTGGAGTGATAGAACCTGGCTTAGCAAGAACCTGACCACGCTCGATATCTGTACGCTCGATACCACGTAGGAGGATACCAGCGTTGTCACCAGCCTGACCTTGGTCGAGGTTTTTCTTGAAGGCTTCGATACCGGTAACGACAGACTTTTGTGTGTCGCGAACACCGACGATTTCGACTTCTTCGTTTAGCTTGATGACACCCTGCTCTATACGACCAGTTGCTACTGTACCACGACCCTTGATCGAGAATACGTCTTCGATAGGCATGAGGAATGGCTTGTCGTTGTCGCGTGGTGGTTCTGGTACGTAGCTGTCTAGAGCAGCAACTAGCTCCATGAT
Source organism: uncultured Candidatus Saccharibacteria bacterium (assembly GCA_937873745.1). Taxonomy (GTDB): domain Bacteria; phylum Patescibacteriota; class Saccharimonadia; order Saccharimonadales; family Saccharimonadaceae; genus CALMYZ01. Next base: position 11,101 of record CALMYZ010000015.1, read on the forward strand.
GGCGTCTTCGTAAGCAGGATCGCCTTCGAGAGCCTTGACAGCAGAACCCTTGATGATTGGAGCATCAGCGTCGAAACCGTTCTTTTCTAGTAGTTCCTGGATGTCCATCTCTACGAGCTCTACTAGCTCTGGGTCAGCGATGTCCATCTTGTTTAGGAAGACTACGATCTTTGGCACACCAACTTGCTTGGCAAGTAGTACGTGCTCACGAGTCTGTGGAAGTGGACCGTCAGTCGCAGCAACCACTAGGATAGCACCGTCTACCTGAGCAGCACCGGTGATCATGTTCTTGACGTAGTCGGCGTGTCCTGGCATGTCTACGTGTGCGTAGTGACGTGCTTCTGACTCGTATTCCTGGTGAGAAGAAGCGATGGTAATACCACGAGCCTTCTCTTCTGGTGCGTTGTCGATCTCGTCGTAGTTACGAGGTTTGTTGACTTCGCTTGGAAGACGCTTGGCTAGCACGTGAGTGATAGCAGCAGTTAGGGTTGTTTTACCGTGGTCGACGTGGCCCATTGTACCAACGTTGACATGCGGCTTGGTTCGATCGAAATCTGCCATGTGGATTATTTCTCCTATTAATTATTGTTTCGCGTGCCGTCTCAAAAAAGACTCCACAACGTATGGTTTCATTATACATGTTTTTTGGCTAGTCGTAAACAGTAAACAGGCATTATGACCGGCTGTAGTGAAATAAAATAACACTCGGCGAGATACCGAGTGCTATTTGTCATCGTAAATTGCTATTTGGAGCGTTTTTCGATGATTTCCTGAGCGACGTTTGGTGGTACTTCCTCGTACTGAGCAAGCTCCATGGTGCTAGCCGCACGACCTTGGCTCATCGAGCGAACGTCGTTGGTGTAGCCGAACATGCTAGCTAGAGGTACGATGGCACGGATTAGCTTGGCGCCACCTTGTAGGTCTTCCATAGCCTCGATACGACCACGTCGTGAATTGAGGTCGCCGATGACATCACCCATGAATTCTTCTGGTGTGGTCACTTCTACCTTCATGACTGGCTCTAGGATGACAGGCTTGGCTTGCTTGATACCTTCGCGAGTAGCTAGAGCGGCTGCTAGTGAGAAGGCTAGCTCAGATGAGTCGACGTCGTGGTAGCTACCATCGTAGAGTGTAGCCTTGATATCTACGACTGGATAGCCGGCGATAACACCACCTTCTAGAGTGTCGCGGATACCTTTCATAACTGGCTGGCGGTACTCTTGCGGGACCACACCACCCTTGATCTCGTCGAAAAACTCGAAGCCCTTGCCGACTTCGTTTGGTTCGAAGCGAACCCAGACGTCACCGAACTGACCGCGACCACCAGATTGCTTGGCGTGCTTGCCCTGTACCTCTGAGGTGCCGCGGATAGTTTCGCGGAAGGCGACTTGTGGCTCACCGACATTTGCCTCTACATTGAACTCGCGGTTCATACGGTCGATAAGGATGTCTAGGTGAAGCTCACCCATACCAGACATGATAGTCTGACCGGTGTCTTCGTCTGTGTGAACACGGAAAGTTGGGTCTTCTTCGGCTAGGCGCTGTAGGGCGATGCCCATCTTCTCTTGGTCGGCCTTGGTCTTTGGCTCGACGGCGATAGATACTGGTGGCTCAGCAAAGGTGATACCTTCGAGAATAATCGGGTGTGACGGCTCGCAAATAGTAGCACCAGTAAAGGTGTCTTTGAGACCGACGACGGCCGCGATATCACCAGCGCCGATAGAATCGATTTCTTCGCGCTTGTCGGCGTGCATACGGACGATACGACCGACACGCTCTTTTTTGCCTGTAGTGGTGTTTAGTACGTAGCTACCGGCTTTTAGGACACCGCTGTAGACACGGACAAAGATAAGCTTACCGACGAATGGGTCAGTCGCGATCTTGAAGGCTAGACCGGCCATAGGGTCGCTCTCAGCTGGCTTGCGCTCGATCTGGCTGCCGTCTTTTGGATTTTCACCCCAGATAGCATCGACGTCTAGTGGGCTAGGCATGTAGTCGGCGACTAGGTCAAGGACCTTCTCGACGATAACGCCGCGGCCGTCACCACCGGTAACTAGGAAGAAATCACCAGCTAGGACGCGCTTGCGTAAAGCAACCTTTAGCTCGTCAATAGAGATAGACTCTTCACCCTTGTCTAGGAAGCGCTCAAACAGTTCGTCGTCTGCTTCGACGGCTGCTTCGACTAGTAGTGAGCGGGCATTTTTGGCTTTTTCTAGCATGTCGGCTGGGATATCACCGACCTTGAGCTCGTGATCAGTATAATCATCGTAAGTATAAGACTTCATATCGATAAGGTCGACGACACCGTTGATGTCTTTTTCAAAACCAATCGGCAAATGGACAGGCAAAGCATGTCGCGACAGTCGTGTATGGATAGTCTCGAGGGATTTGTAGAAGTCACCACCGGTCTGATTGATCTTGTTGATGAAGCAGATGCGAGGCACGCCGTATTTGTTGGCCTGGCGCCAAACGGTCTCGGTCTGAGCTTCAACGCCCATCTTGCCGTCGAAGACTGTCACAGCACCGTCTAGTACACGCAACGAGCGCTCAACTTCGGCTGTAAAGTCGATGTGACCAGGAGTGTCGATGATGTTGATCTTGTGACCCTTCCAGAAGGCAGTCACGGCAGCTGAAGTGATAGTGATGCCGCGCTCTTTTTCCTGAGCCATCCAGTCAGTAGTAGCGCCGTCGCCGTCGCCCTTGACGACACCGATCTTGTGATTTATACCGGTGCGATAAAGTATACCCTCTGTAGTGGTAGTCTTACCAGCATCGATATGTGCGATAATTCCAATATTGCGATAATCCTTTAGGGGGACGTTTTTTTCAGCCATCTGCTTTTGATTCCTCTCGGTTAATTATTTTTGCCATATCTAATAGGCGCTTTAGGTACATTATAGCAGACTAGTCTAGGCTTGTATACTAGCTCTTGTTTTGCTCAGCATTTTAATAATAGAATAGCAATCTACGTGAGCCGTAATACTTATTATTAGCTCTAGAGAGGGGTTTGTCGCGACTCTTGTTCCATCAATCAAAATAGGCCTACTTACCACATCCCCTCATTGATACAATTCAAGTATCTATTGGTCTCTGCCGCAGTAGCGCTCCTGATCAAAGATAAACTTTTTTCGAAGAATACCACGCTTCACTAAAAGCTCAACTACCATAGGTCCGTCGCAAGGCTTAATATCAATTTCGGAATCTATATTCAATACATATGCCTGGGCTAGCATCTCGGGATCCTGAGATACTTCAGCAAGCATCATCGAATTAATCTGCGCGACAAACCTAGGACACTCTGCTCTACATAGCTCATTCACACATACTACTATATCACTACATTTGACATAATACCAATAGAATTAGCTGAGTATACATTAGCGTGTTGTAATGTATGTTATAACAAACTAAGATATTCAGTCTCTATCTAGCGTAGTAATAGTAGTCTGTATCGATCAGATCAAATGACACGCTTTCGAAGTATTCTGAAAGTAGATTGACTACATACTCATGCTTCATCGCTATATTCTGTTTATGCTCAGGAATAGATTCTAGATTTGGACTAACCACAACAAATAAACCACCCCGTGCTTTTAATAAAACTACCTTTTGTAAGAATTTATTTTTATCCCCAATAAAACTGAGGGTGTACTTACAGAATATTACATCAAATACACCTAAATCAACTACATCCTGCTCTATATCACAGACGTCAAATTCAATAGTGCTACTAGGCAACGTCGTCGAGCCTCTAGCCTGATCTATAGCTGTGCTGGATATGTCTATGCCTCTTACAGTAAATCCTCGATGCACCAGATCTCGGCATAGTTGACCAGTTCCACACCCTATGTCTAGAGCTCTCGTTGCATTTGTGATATTAGCTCGACCCAGGACGCGAGTTAGCTGATTCGTGGATAACCATTTATAGTCCCGACCTTTTCCGTATTGAGTGTTCCAATCAAAGTTATCAGAATTCATATAATATAAGTTTACAATACACGCCGTATTTATCTAAAACCTTTGCGACCTACATTGAACTAAAAAGGTGGGTGTGCTCCATTATAATAGTCAAAACCAACAGAAGAGAGTCTACTATGGCCTATTCTGCCAAAAGCGAGAACTGCCGCCCTGTAGCTACTCGTAGCGGAGAAGATTTACCTATACCTACTCTTGTAACTCGGTGAACTGACGTCCACTCGCAATGCCGTAGACCAGGTGACTTTTAGCCACCCATCCTGATAGACTGACGTAAGTGGACAGCCTGAACAAGAGTGCGTACGCTTAAGTATACTATTACCGACACCTAGCTCGAGAGACTAAGTATATTAAGCCGTCTACTCTAGCTCTGGTTTGGAAATGTAAATTGAATCATTTGAAAATATTCTTGCTCGCTCGGGCCTAGCTTGCCGAGGGCGTACTTCACGAGTGCCTCTTCGCCGGGCTTTAGACCTTCGCGGGCGCGCTCTTCTAACAAGAAATTCCCTCTTAGGCTATGTAGTCCACCTAGGCATCTCCTAGCAAGAGAGGCTTTGGCGATTATAGCCGTGAAGAGGACCGCGTGTAGCCTACCGACCTCTTCTTCGGTATCTAGATACTCACAACAGCCGTCGGCTAATAGTTGCTCTTCTTCGAACTCTAGATAGCGACGAGCAACGCCCACCACTTTTTCTTGTGATGGGCGTTTCGGGTACATAGTGAGTACTTAGCCTCGGGCGAAGTGCGCAAAGGCGCGGTTAGCTTCGGCCATCTTGTGGGTGTCTTCCTTCTTCTTGAAGGCAGCACCGGCTTCGTTGTAGGCGTCTACGATCTCGGCACTAAGGCGCTTTTCGTATGGCATACCGCTACGAGCGCGAGCGCTCTGAACTAGCCATGAAAATGAGTAGTGTAGCTGGCGGTGACCAGATACCGGGAATGGGATCTGGTAGTTAGCGCCACCGACACGACGACTCTTGACTTCGAAGTTCGGGCTGATGTTCTTGAGAGCTTTTTCGAAGACTTCTAGTGGGTCTTCGCTCTTGAGCTTCTTGGCTGCGTCTTCGAGGGCGTTGTAAACGGCTCGCTCGGCGGTCAATTTCTTGCCGTCTAGCATCGACTTGTTGATGAGGCGCTGCACGAGTACAGACTGGTATTTGCGATCTGGCTTGAGCTCACGCTGAAGCTTCTTGGTAACTTTGCGAGGCATTACTTTTTGTCCTCCTTCTTGGCGCCGTATTTAGAGCGGCCTTGCTTGCGATCTGATACACCCTGAAGGTCTAGCGCACCACGTACGATGTGGTAGCGTACACCTGGAAGGTCTGGCACACGACCACCGCGGATAAGCACGACGGCGTGTTCTTGTAGGTTGTGACCTTCGCCACCGATATAAGCCCAGACTTCGTGGCCATTTGTTAGGCGTACACGAGCGACCTTGCGGAGCGCTGAGTTAGGCTTTTTTGGTGTCTTGGTGGTTACTTTGACACAAACACCACGCTTTAGTGGGGCGTTTTGGTCGTAGTAACGAGTCTTTAGTGCGTTGTGGATTCGGCCGAGCGCAGGTGACTTCGACTTTTTGGCCGCTGTCTTACGTGGCTTACGCACCAACTGGTTGATTGTTGGCATTGTTATACTCCGTTAATTTACTCTTTGATTTGGTAGCTTTGGTTCAGCAAACCTCTGCTACGTCTATACCTTTTTGCTTATATCTCGCCTGTACACATACTTGTAGCGTGATATATCAAAAAGAGGAAACTCTACCGGCTATGATAGCAAAAAATGGCTGCAATAGCAAGCTACTTGCGGCGAGGCTTGGACCTACGAGATTTGGCGGTCTTGCTAGCCTGGCTAGTCGGTTTTTTGCGGCGACGTCTGTAGATAATAAACACGGATACGAGCGAGATCAAGAATGCTAGCCAGATAGATGAGCTGAGTGGGTCTTTTGTGATAGCTTGAAAGATGCCGGTATTTGGCACACCTGGTAGCCAGCCGAAATTATCGTCTGGCGTCTGCGGCTTGACTGGAGCAACAGGGTCTGGGTCGACCGGCTTTGGTGGTGCTGGTGGCTCTGGGCAGGTATAGGCAGTGATGATACCTGTGCCGGCATCGACCGAATCGATAGTACACTCCGGATCCAGGATGCGTAGTTCGAGCGGCACTTGGTTTTGCTGTAATATCTCAGCGCTAGCACTGGGGCCGGCTAGGAAGATAGCCGCGACTATAAGTAAACCCGCGAATGGTCTAATCATGAAGACATCACCGTCAATGTCATATCTAGTTTGTAGCTGCCGGCAGGCCGACTGGCCGGGATCTGCTGGGTTAGACCTACGCCAGTGATGTCCCAGTAGCAGAATCTGTCGGCGCCATTGCCTTGGCCGATAGATATAGGTGTAGCACCGCTAAAGTTGGCGTTTGATCCAGCGGATAGACCGTTGGCGGTACAGCCACTCTTTGGCGCGGCATTTATGGAGCCAAAGTTGACTCCGAGCTGGCCATTGGCGCACCCCGCCGGGCTACCAGACGAATCATTAAACGAGTAGTTATTGGCTCCAGACTGCCACTTGGCGCTAGCCCCACCCGTAGCTGCGATACTTAGAGACCAGTTACCCGAGGCTCTGTTGTCTGTGACCCGTATACGCTCGCCGTTTGTACCGAGAGTACCGACACTCTGCTGACAAGAGGCTACGGTGTACATGCCAGGAAAGTTGACCTTTGGACTAGCTACCGAAGCACCGCCAGCGTCTACTATGTCGAGGGATAGGTTGCCGGTGATGCGCAGCTCTGGGTAGTTCGTGTAGTTGTTTATAGCCTGAGTACCAGTGTCATTGACTATGCGAAAACAATAGACACTGCCGTAGTCAGCGCCAACCTGGCGCAGTGAGAAGTCCCATATGCCATAGTTATTGGCGACCACTTGCTGCTGCTTTATGATAGAGTTCGACTCTTCGTAGCGTTGTGGTGTCATAGTGCCACTCGGCTGACCAGAGACGTTGGCTATGGTAGCACCATCGGCCACACCGGCGTTGTCATTCCAGCGTATCTCACCACTCCCTGCCTGAACATCACCCCAGCTACCGGTCGGAGAGGCGCAAGTGCCAGTACCCTTTAGTGCGTACTGTAGTTTGTACGAGCCATATTGGCGTAGCCAGCGCTCATTGGTGGTTTGTACCGCCATACGTAGACGGAAGTTGGCGCTATCGGTGTCGCGATTGATGTCTATAGGAGTACTCGCGCTAGCCCCGAGCGCAGCACCAGGAGCGACAGAATTGGCGTTTTGATAGAAGCGATAGCCGTTTTGAGTGAGGGTAGAGTAAGTGATGTACGTAAGCGTACCATACATAGAATGTACACGGACAGCCCTGGTTGTATTCCGGGATCTAGTAATCCTAAACTGCATGGTATTAATTTGTGACTGTGTCCACTCTGATCCGACAGGTGCATTAATGGCACTGCGTGTAGTAGTTCGAGCTGGCGTAAACGAGGTAGCGCCACATCCAGTAGTCAAAGCTAGCGTACTGTTATTGCCCCAATTGGCGGTAGCACTACCTATAGAAGAACCTCCTACTAGCACCTCAAGCGCTATCCTAGGAGCGGTAAAATTAGCTATTTGATAAGCCGACTTACCTCTAACTTCCGCAAAAACAGAGACGACACCCTGCTCTATATTGGGCATTACCGATGGTAATACACCGGGGTCTTCGGTGGATCCAGCCCCGAATATACCCACTGCGTTATTTGTCGTCGAACAAACCCATGATGAGTCGACGCCATTTACCGACTGCTTATGTATCCTCGCCCAGTATTCACTACCGCTCGACAGGCTATTCCAAGAGCCCACAGATGTGTCGTAGTTTGGAAACACATTCACCGTCTGCGTAGCTGCCCGCGCTGGATATCCACCGCATAGACATATAGACACCAACGAAGAGGTGGCTATCGCTAGAAGGACTAATCTGATGATTGACTTTGCCATATTACTATACATTTTAACATAGATCCCCCTACCGGAAGCTCTACATTAAACCTATTGAATCTTTACCTTTTTCCGGGGTGAGGCCGGTAGTTTCTTCGGGACTTTTATCTTGTCGCCAGACTTGATGTCATATGGTGGCTTGATGTCGTTTACCTTGGCCAGGTATTTCCAGTCGACGTCTTGCTTGGCGGCGATAGACCGTAGAGTCTCGCCGAGCTTGATGGTGTGATTTGACCAGTTGCGCAGGGCATCTTCTCTACGCTTGTGCCGATAGTAAGCGATGAACGACAGCGTCAGTAGTGCGACAAGGAGTATGAACCAGCCAATCAATATATAGACATGCGGCATGACAAAGACTAGCTTTCTATCAGCTGTCTTGCTAGTGATATGATTTTTGTCTAATACACCGAAGGTGCCTGGTCGGGTATCGTATTTGATACTGCCGTTTATCCAGTAAAATCCACCCCAGACCGGTAGCTTGTCATTGGTGTAGTTGATATAGAGTGATTCACCCGGCAGGGCTGGGTATTGACCGAAGTTCTTGAAGTAATTGCGACCAAATAGTCCGTCTAGGGTGATGGTCGTGATGGTGTCAGCCGAGACGTTGCCGGTGTTTTTGAGGGTTAGCTCGTAGTTATGACTACTGTCTTTTCGGGTAAATTCGAGACTAGTGATGTCGACGTTTTTGTGAAGCTTGCCCGGTACAGTGATGGCTACGCGAGTCGCAGAGCGCGTCTGGATACGCAAGTTACCCTGCGTCACAGCCTCTTGGTCTTTGACCTGATAGACTATGCAGCCGTTATGCTCACCGACATCTACCTTGGCGGGGACATTGATAGTGAAGCCTACAACTTGCCTACTACGAGGCTTTAGAGTAACCTCTGCCTTATCTAGAGTTATCCAACTACCGACAGCCTCGCGTGGCTCTACTTGCTGCCGGCAAGTCATCGCGCCGGTATTACTGGCTATACCGTCTGTGGCATAGATGGCAACAGTTTTGGTCTTGTCGGTGTTATTGACCACCAAGGCGCCGTCCGTACGAGCACCACCTGGCTTTAGGTCGTAGATGAATATATCAGAACTACGCGAATTGTTCTTGTCTGGATTTGCGGGGCGACCACCGACGTCACCTTGCTCGGCCAAAACAACAGGCGACACTGCGGCCGAAACCATCAGTGTCGCTACTATTGCCGCCGTCCGCAATGTCCATTTATGACATTTTGCTAGACGAGAATACATACTACTATTTTACGAGCCTGTAACAGTCTGTGTCAAGTTAAGCTTGTATGTACCTGGTGCTTGGCCAGCAGGTATCTTCTGAGAAACACCGATACCAGTTAGGTAGCCAGCCCAGACGTCTTGAGAGCTAGCGTCAGCTGACATCAAAGTGATAGTGTCTACAGTACCCTGCACAAATGAGGCTGAAGCACCCTTGGTGATACCAGTGTTTGTAGATGAACCTATCAGGTTGACGGTTGCAGCAGCTGGGTTTAGAGTCAACTGACCATTGGTAGCACCGCCACCGGCTGCGTCGTTGAAGTCAAATGTCTTTGCGCCGTCGACCCAAGTAGCTGTATTACCAGATGTTGCAGCAACTGTAAGATTCCAGTTATTCAAGGCTGCGCCTGGGTTGTTGACGTAAACACGCTGAGCGTTGTCGCCATAAGTAGCCGTGGTAGTCTGGCTAGATGTCGAGGTCGACACTGTGTTTAGGCTGATTGCTGGTGCCCCTACCGGGTTATTCGAAGCATCTACCACATCTGTACTTAGAGTACCCGCACTGATAACCTGAGTCAGCTCTGTCTGGTTGAGCGCCTGAGCCGCCGAGCCTGCTAGCAAGGTGACCGCCGAAAAAGCCAATGCACCGATTAATATTTTACTTTTCATCCCTATACTCCCTCCTTTTCATATAGAATCACCACTAATATTAACACAAGGGGTATAGGTATTGCTAGTGTTTTTCAACCTTTTTTACACAAAAATAGACCCTGTTTTCCACAGGGTCTATCTGAGACTGTATCGCTAGCAATCCTAGTTGTCAGCGAACTCGTCTTCGATATCAGCGGCGACTATAGACTCCTCGTCTTCATCTGACATGACGCCTGTACCAACAGGTATCTTGCGTCCGATGATGACGTTTTCTTTTAGTCCACCGAGGTGATCGGCACGACCACTAGTCGCAGCATTTATCAGTACGCGAGTCGTATCCTGGAAGGATGCGGCTGATAGCCAGCTGTCGCTCCAGATGGAGACCTTGGTGATACCGAGTAGCAACTGAGTATACTGTACCAATTCCTTACCTTCGGCAGCTAGCTTGGCATTTGCCTCAACTACAGCGGCCTTGGATACGATATCGCCAGTCACGAAGGCGCCGTCGCCAGCGTCTTCGATCTGAACACGGCTGAACATCTGGCGCACAATCACCTCGAGGTGCTTGTCGGCAACGTCTTGACCCTGAGCAGCGTAGATACGCAAGACTTCGTTGATGATGTAGCGCTGAGTCGCCTCTGTACCCTTGAGTCGCATCAGATCATGAAGATTGAGCGAACCAGAGGTGATACGATCACCAGCTACAACTGTATCACCTGGCTTGACTACGACATTGGCAGTACCAGGAATCTCGTAGCGCACTGGTGAGCCAGCATTGGCAGCTAGCACTAGAGTGTCCTCGGCTATCTCGACAACACCGTCAAATGGTGCGACGAGAGGCTTGGCTTCACCTTCTGATGTAGCTAGTACGTCGCCGACCTTGATATTGCTGCCAGCCTTGACAGTAACGGTTCGGCCTTCGAGCGGTAGACGCTCGACATGACCCGCTTCTGGAGTGACCTGGACAACGTACTTCTTGCCGTCTTCCCAGACATCTACTAGACCAGTTACCTCTGAGACATAGGCCTGACCCTTTGGCTGACGAGCTTCGAAGAGCTCTTCGACACGCGGCAGACCCTGGGTGATGTCACCACCGGCCACACCGGAGTTGTGGAAGGTACGGAGTGTCAGCTGAGTACCAGGCTCACCGACAGACTGAGCGGCGATCACACCGACAGGCTGAGCTGTATCGACAAGCTGTCCGGTCGACATATCTATACCGTAGCTGCGTCGTGGAATACCACGTAGATTTTTGGTCGATAGAATCGACTGAATCTTGACAGCTTCGATTGATTCATCAGCCTGAATAGCATCGGCGATCTTGTGAGTGATGAGCTCGTCTTTCTTGACGTGGCCATCGATATCTTCGGCTGCGTAGCGACCAAAGAGACGGTTACTAAACTCGATCATAGTGTCTTCTGTCTCTGAGCGGTAAATAGCGTAGCCATCGTCATCACCAGCTACGTCTTCGACAGTGAAGACGTCTTGTGAAACGTCGACTAGACGACGAGTCAAGTAACCTGAGTCAGCGGTCTTGAGCGCGGTATCAATAAGACCCTTACGCGCACCGCGGGTGGCCACGAAGGCCTCAAGGCTAGAAAGACCTTGTTTGAAGGAGCTACGGATCGGAAGCTCAATCTCGCGGTTGGCGGCGTCGACCTGAATACCGACCATGGCACTAGCTAGCTTGACGTTTGAGATATCACCACGAGCACCAGAGTTGACCATGACGGAAATACTGGTGTCCATGTCGTTGAGCTGACCCTTTAGGAAATCTTCAACTTTGCCGTCAACACCACGCCAGTTAGAAACTGTGAGGCTGTAGCGCTCGTCTTCGGTGATAAGACCCTGGTCGAACTGATCAGAGATCAGAGCAGCCTTGGCGTCACCTTCGGCAACGAATTCAGAGATCTCTTCGAAGTGAAGATAGTCGTCTTTACCTGTAGACACGGCTGCAACTGTCGCGAAGCGGAAGGCTAGACCCTTCATGCGGTCAGCGATGTTGGCAGTTACTTCAGCACCGTACTGGTCGAAGATGGCTGCTAGAACCTTCTTGAGCTGCTTTTTGCTCTGGATATTGTCGTCATATGGATAATCCTCTGGCAAAATCTCGTTGAAGAATACTCGACCTAGAGTTGTATTGCGCACCTCTCCCTTGGCAAAGATACGGATAGGGCTCTGGAGCTTGAGCTTGCCGTTGTCGTATGCCATCTCGGCTTCGTAAACACTACTGTAGGCCTTGACCTCTGTAGTCTGAGCCCCTGGCTTGTCGTAGGTCAGGTAGTAATTACCCAGGACGATGTCCTGACCAATACTTAGCACTGGCGCACCGTCAGCAGGCTTGAGTAGGTTGTTTGTGGCGCTCATTAGTTCGCGAGCTTCGCGCTGAGCGTCGTCAGATAGTGGCAAGTGAACCGCCATCTGGTCACCATCGTAGTCAGCGTTGAAACCACTAGCCACTAGTGGGTGTAGCTGGATGGCCTTACCTTCTACTAGGACCGGCTGGAAGGCTTGGATAGACAAGCGGTGGAGTGACGGCGCACGGTTGAGTAGTACGTACTTACCTTTGACGACTTCGTCTAGGGCATCCCAGACAGCTGTCTCGCCAGCTTCGATCAAGCGAGTAGCCGAGCGAATGTTGTGAGCGTGCTCTTCACGTAGTAGCCAACTGATAACAAATGGTTTGAAGAGTTCGAGTGCCATTTGCTTTGGTAGGCCACATTCGTTGATCTTGAGCTTTGGACCGACCACGATAACGCTACGACCAGAGTAGTCGACACGCTTACCGAGGAGGTTTTGACGGAAACGACCCTGCTTACCCTTGAGCATGTCGCTGATAGACTTGAGTCGGCGGCGACCACCGGTAGCATTGACAGCACGGCCACCACGAGCAGCTGAGTTGTCGATCAGGGCATCGACAGCTTCTTGAAGCATGCGCATTTCGTTGCGACGGATCACTTCTGGAGCGTTGAGGTCGATTAGCTTCTTTAGTCGGTTGTTACGGTTGATGACACGACGATATAGGTCGTTGAGGTCAGATGTCGCGAAACGACCACCGGTCAACTGAACCATCGGACGTAGATCCGGTGGGATCACAGGCAGAACTGTCAGTGTCAAGCTAGATGGCTCGATGCCGGCTGACTGCATACCCTCGAGTACCTTGAGGCGCTTGAGAATCTTCTTCTCGCGCTGACCCTTGGCTGCTACAGCTTCTTCGGAGAGCTGCTCGATTAGCTTGCCTAGATCTATTTCGTCTAGTAGAGCCTTGATGGCGGTGCCACCCATGTCGACACGAATCAGCTCGTCGTATTCTTCTGGGAGATTACGATAGTCGGTCTCGGCGATAAGTGCGCCCTTAACTAGGCTGTCGAGCTGAGACTTCTTGAGTGTGTAGCTGTCTTCGAGCTCATTTACTTCACGAGTCTGAGCTTCGGCAAGAGCCTTGACGTCTGCGCCTTCGGCTTCGGCTTCTTTTTCGTAGCGCATCTTGATAGCCATACGGCCAGCTTCGGTCTCAGCCTCTAGGTCGGCCAGGTACTGGTCGCGTTGCTCTTCGTCGACGCTCAAGATAACATAGGTTGCAAAGTAAGCGATACGCTCGAGATTACGGACAGTTATACCGAGTAGTAGACCGATAGCGCTCGGTGTACCACGCATAAACCAGATATGGGCAACTGGCGCAGCTAGGGTGATGTGACCCATGCGCTCACGACGAACGATAGACTTGGTGACCAAGTTACCGTCTTTGTCTATAGCGGCTTCGCGAGAACGAACACCCTTAAGTTTGTTGTCGTGTGGGTTGATATCTTTGACTGGACCAAAGATTCTTTCGCAAAATAGACCGTCGCGCTCTGGTTTTTGAGTACGATAATTGATCGTCTCAGGCTTGACTACTTCGCCATGACTCCACTTGAGGATATCAGCTGGGCTAGCCACCGCCAGGCGGACAGCGTCAAAGTCTGCAATTCCGGTAGTTTGGACTACACGTGACATATTACGCCTCCTCCTTTTCTTCACTAAATTCTTCGGCTGTTTCGATAGATAGATCTTCTATATCATCTAGTTGTGCGTCAGCTTCATCTAAAACTACTTCGCTGTCATCACCAAGTAGTGTTTCGTCAGCAGCCACAGCTTTGTCAGCTGGACCAGCTTCGGCAATTACCTGCTCGGCATCGATCTCGATGATCTCACCGTCTTCGGTCTCGTCTATTAGGTCAACACGTAGACCCAAGCCCTGGAGCTCTTTTACGAGGACGTTGAATGATTCTGGCAATTTCGGACCGTGAATCTGCTCGTTTTTGATGATAGCTTCGTAAGCCTTGGCGCGTCCGTAGACGTCGTCTGACTTGATAGTTAGCATCTCCTGGAGGGTTGCAGCGGCGCCGTAAGCTTCGAGCGCCCAAACTTCCATCTCTCCGAAACGCTGACCACCGTTTTGCGCCTTACCACCGAGTGGCTGCTGGGTAACCATAGTGTATGGACCAGTCGAACGAGCGTGGATCTTGTCGCT
>CALMYZ010000016.1 GCA_937873745.1 uncultured Candidatus Saccharibacteria bacterium
GCACAGCCGGCTCAGCCACCAGTAGCAGCCCCAGCGCCGGCTCCTGTCGCGCCGCAGCCAGCACCAGTAGCACCTGTTACTCCAGTACCGCCAGCTCCTCAGCCAACTACTATGCCGCAGCCGACAGCACCGTTTAGCACCAATCGCCCAGCTAGCCTAGGTAGTCGAGTGATACAGCCGATCTCTCAACCAGAAGCACCCGGTGCAAGCGTCGCCGATCAACTAGCCAAAGAGCTTAGCCCCGTACCAGAGCCAATAGCCACACCAGCACCTATGCCTCAACCTCCAGTAGCCACCCCTCAGCCAGTAGCGCCGGCCTCACAACCAGCTCAGCCACCAGCAGCAGCGCCAGCTCCAGCCGCACCTATCGCTCCAGCTCCGCAGCCGGTAGCGCCAGACAATGGCATGAACTTCGAAGAGACACCTCGACCACAAGACGCGCCAGTAGCACCGACTCCACCAAGCCCAGCTCAATAATCTGCTATACTAAGGTCTCATGGACAACGACTCAACGAGACTCAATAAATACCTAGCCCTTCACCTAGGTATCTCTAGGCGTGAAGCCGACGAAGCGATAGAGAAGGGTCAAGTCACAGTCAACGGTGAATTAGCCCAACTAGGTGGACGCGTGTCCACAGGCGACGAGGTAAAGCACAGAGGCAAGCTAGTCCAAGACTCTACCCAGCACGTCCTACTAGCACTAAACAAACCGGCTGGCTATGTATGCACACGCAAACAGCAAGGCGACAATCCGACCGTATATAGCCTACTACCCGCCAAATATCACAGCCTCAAGCTAGTAGGTCGCCTAGACAAAGACTCGTCCGGCATCATCCTACTCACCAATGACGGCCAGCTCAGCTATCAGATGACACACCCCAAATTTCACAAGACAAAGATCTACAGAGTGCGCCTAGACAGAGAGCTAGAGCCACTTCATCAGCAGATGATAAATGACTTCGGCGTACAACTAGAAGACGGCGTCAGCAAGCTCGGGCTATCGCGCCTAAGTGACGACAATCGCCGCGACTGGCAAATCACCATGAGTGAGGGGCGCAATCGCCAGATCCGCCGCACCTTCGCCGCACTCGGCTACCAGACCAAAAAACTCCATCGCACTCACTTCGGTCAATACTCGCTAGACGGTGTAGACCTAAAGCCTGGTGAGTACAGAGAGATATCCATCCAATAACCTCCTGGTGATATAGCCCGACACCACCAGTTTACGCAAAATATATCATATTAGGTATAGTGCTTATGCTCGTAAAATATCCACACCTCTGTTATAATTACACTTAATTATGTCATCAAAATTACCAACCGTTGCAATCATCGGACAAGCGAACGTCGGCAAGAGCTCGCTCTTCAACCGTATGGTCAAAACCCAACAGGCGATAGTCGCCCGCGAAGCCGGCACCACCCGTGACAACGTCCTCGGTCGCGTCAGCTACGACGACCATCAATTCTGGCTAGTCGACACCGCCGGCCTCAAAGACCCAAACGACGAGTTCGAGGCTAGTATACAGGAGCAAATCCAAGAAGCCGCCGAAGCCGCCGATGTCATCTTGGTCGTCATAGACAGCACTATGTATGTCAGCGATGAGGACCGTATTGTCGCCAAAAAAGCCCTCAAGAGCAAAAAGCCAGTCATCCTGATCACCAACAAGACCGATCTCAAAGGCAGCCTAGACTCAGACGAATTCAAGCGCCTGGGCATCAGCACCATCATGCGCACCAGCGCCGAGCATTCACAGGGTATCCGTGACCTCATGGAAGAGATCGTCGATATCATCCCGAAGCGCAGCCAAGTCGAAGACGACGACACTTTGCGCATCGCCCTCATCGGCCGTCCAAATGTCGGCAAGAGCCACCTCTTTAATACACTAGCCGGTAAGCAGCAAGCACTCGTGGCAAATATCGCCGGTACCACTCGCGACGTCAACCGCGTATCTATCCGCTACAATCAGCGCCCTATCGAACTACTCGACACAGCTGGTATCCGCAAACAAGGCAAGCAAGAGGTTGGTATCGAGAAATTCTCCGTACTACGCACCCTCCAGGCGATCGAAGAGGCCGACATCTGCTTCCTACTGATGGACGTAAATGAACTAAATGTCGCCCTCGACCAGCGCCTAGCCGGTATCATCGCCGAGGCGGGCAAGGGGCTCGTACTGGTCGTCAGCAAGTGGGATGCCGTCGAAGGCAAAGACGCCTATACGCGCGACGCTCTGGCGCCACGCATCTCGCGCACCTTTGACTTCACGCCATGGGCACCGCTCATCTTTACTAGTAGCGTCACCGGACAAAATGTCACTAAGCTCTTTGACCTAGCGCTTGATATCGAAGCTCGCCGCGACCAGCCTACCAAGACTCGCGTACTCAACGACCTACTACAGAAGGCCATCCAGAAACACCCGCCAGCTGGCCTCAAAAACACTCATCCGAAGCTGCGCTACATGGTACAGACCGACACCACACCACCATGGTTTGTGATCTATGGCAGCAATCTCAAGTTTGTCCACTGGAGCTACAAGCGCTATCTCGAGCGCCTGATTCGCGAGACTTACAACTACGCCGGTATGCCGATAAAACTCAGTTTCCGCGACGAAAAGCAGATCAAGTCCAACAAAGAACGCGCTGCTAAAGGTCTAGCGCCCGTCACCAAGGCCTACAAACAAGCCAAAGAAGCTGAAAAGTTTTCTAGCCAAAACCCTTGACCCACCCCTACAACATACGCTACACTAGCCGTTATAAATATAAGCGTAAACAAAAAGGTAAGGTTAGCTTAGTATGAAACAAATAGATAAAAGAATACTACAGGCTGGTATAGCCCATATCGAGATGTTTGTTGTGGGTATCGTGGCTTTGGGTCTAGTCGGAGTGCTTGGCTTTGTTGGGTATAATGCTTGGCAGAATAGCAATGGAGAGAAGCGCGCAGATGCAGGGACGAGCGGTTTTGTGTCTAGCCCCAAATTCTGTAAATCGCTAGGAAGAGAGTTAGACACAAAACCAGATGCTAAGAAGATAGTTAGTAACAAATGGAAAATCGATAAGGGCTGGGGGTTATGTAAAAAAGCCTGTAGGTACGGTGATTATAAGCTAGTATCTGGTAATCCGTATGATAAGTGTGTCAAAAAATCTAACAACAATCAAGCTGCTGTAGCACAAGACAAAAAAGCCTCTACAAAAAAAGCCTCTACAAAGAAATGTCCTTCTGGATACGACCGAATTGATCCAACAAAAACTGGAAAGAATTGCCGATCTAAAGAAGGGATGGCTGCGAGCTGCGATAATGGTGGTCAAATAGACACCAAGGAAGATAAGTGTGTAGTAACAAAAAACTACAAATACAAGCCAAAGTGTATGTATAAAGACCGTGCCTACTCACCTACAAAAAACGACTGCCGGAAATACAAAAAAGTCTAGAGTATCACAGTAACATACTCAGATAATTAAAATCTCGACAAAGTCGAGATGTAATACCGAGGAGGGCGCAGTATAGCGCCCTCCTCGTTTGTGTGACCCGATACACTACCGACCCCCGAGATATAGGATCGATAGGGTAGACGAGCTCAGTACAGCTCGTCACGCCAGTAGTCTGGCGCCAGGTCACTGTGCTCACGACGCGGTCGCTCTGCTCGCCACATCCGTAAGGATATGGCAGCAGTGACAAGTGCGGCGATACAGGTGATGGCATAAACCACCTCTGCCGCCGCCAGCGGGTACGAATCAGCGTACCAGGCATAAGCCCAGTAACCAGTCCAAGCCGCAATCGCAGTCGTGAACAAAAAAACAAAAACATAAAAAAGATTCTTCATGTTTTCTCTCCTTAGTTGGGAAGGCCACCCCGGAGAAGGGTGGTACTAGCGAGAATCTCTCACCTCTGTTATATTAGCATAAACTCACTATATTGTCAATGGTTTACAATATTAGACAGATGAAAATAATCTTCGCACAGGGCAATCCTGAAACTAGATATGACAATACTCGCCACAATATCGGCTTCACTGTATTGGACCACTTCGCGCAGCAACACGGGGCTACCTTTGGCGATAAGCCAAAATTTCTCGCCCACATAGCCGAACTAAGCCTAAACGGAGAAAAAGTCCTCTTAGTCAAACCGACGACCTACTACAACGAAACCGGCCGCAGCGCCCGGGTACTAATAGACTTCTACAAGCTCGACCCGGCGAAAGACCTGCTAGTAGTCCACGACGACCTCGCCCTCGATTTCGGCACGATACGCACCCGAGAAAAGGGTAGCGACGCCGGCAACAACGGTATCCGCTCACTCAACGCACACCTAGGGCCAGACTATGCCCGTCTACGTATCGGTATAGCCAACGAGTTGCGTAGCCAAATACCAGACGCCGACTTCGTACTTTCACGTTTCAGCAGAGGGGAA
>CALMYZ010000017.1 GCA_937873745.1 uncultured Candidatus Saccharibacteria bacterium
ATAAATCCAACCCACTTACCGCTATCCGATCCGACGACATATAGCCGATCGCCCTCTTTCATGTCTAGCTCGCGACGAGCCTCGGCTGGTATCACGACCTGACCCTTGGTGCCGACTGTTGCTGTGCCGTATAGTTTTTTGTCATGCATACAAATAATATCTCCTAATCATTCTATATTGTAGTAAAAGTATGAAATGTATGTCAATACTTACTGTGCTAAGATTGGTATAAATGAAGAAGCAGATTTTACGATTTGGCCTAGTTGGAGTTATCAATACACTAGTTGACGTTGTCAGCTTCGTCGTCATGATTTATGCCGGCACACCTATGATAGTTGCCGTTCTAGTATCGACCTCCTTGGGTTTAGTGTGTAGCTTCAGCCTCAATCACGTATTTGTATTCGAAAAAAACGGCTCAGTTGATCGTACATCAATAATTCGCTTCCTATTGGTGACCTGCGTGGGGCTGTGGCTTATACAGCCAGTCATAATCAGCGGGCTTGCCTACTTGCTAGGCAATAGCTCTGAAATAGCTCTGACTATCTATAAACTACTAGCAACTGCAGTGACTATGGTTTGGAATTTTACGTGGTATCGCTCAAAAGTGTTTAGTAGTCGATAAAAGATTAAGCTTTTTTCGCGGTGGTGTTATTATAAAAACATGGAATCATTAGAACTACCCGGTATTATCGTAATACTACACCTTGTTAATATATTTTGTTTAGTGGTTTTGATCAGAAGCGGCATCCAGATATTATTCGACCACCCGAAGCTCTACTGGACAGACCACACTACAGATGACAATCACTGGCTACGATTTGGCAAGAAAGTTATGCCAAAAGACAAATTATGGACGTCCCTAGATGAAGCCGAGGACCCAGGTAAATTCGCTCTACCGGGCGGAGAGCATAATCTCGGGGCTGGTCGCAGTTGGCACTTTAGTACCGCTATAGTCTGGGTAGTAACCGGCTTGATATATATCGGCTATCTGCTGTTTTCCGGTAAATGGACTCGGCTAATACCGACCGACTTTAGTGTCTTTGAGAGTGCAATAAATACCATGATTAGTTATCTGACGCTGAATTTCCCAGCCGAAGGTGCTACGTATAACGGATTGCAGCAGTTGACTTATGCGGGTGTCGTCTTTGTGCTCGCGCCTGTCGCTATATTATCGGGACTAGCTCTCTCACCAGCTCTTGTCGCTAGATTCCCTGGCTTCCTCAAACTATTCGGCAATCGTAGACAGGCGGCTCGTAGCATCCACTTCATCTCTATGGTGCTATTTTCTCTCTTCATAGTCATACACGTAACTATGGCTATAGGTATCCATTTCTACGACGGCATCAAGCGCGTAACCTTTGGTCACACAGATGTCGACTTCGCGTCAGCTCTGACTATATTCCTGATGGGATTGATACTACTAGTTGTGTTTAATATCTGGGCATCGTTCATCACTCTACGACATCAAGTCGGTGTGCGCCGAGTCCTGACGGCCTTCTATACACCTGTAGTCCGACTTATATTTGGCCGGATGAAATCTACTCAAAAATACACAAAAAAGGACATTTCACCCTTCTTTAGGGTTAACGGCTATCCACCGACAGGTGAAGAATACTTGAAGCTCAAAAAAAATAATTTCAAAGACTGGAAGCTTCGAGTCTACGGCGAAGTCGAGACTGAACTCGAAATGTCACTCCAAGATATCAAAGATCTGCGCAAACAAGAGCAGATAACCAAACATAATTGCATCCAAGGCTGGACAGGTGTTGCTGAATGGGGCGGACTACCTATGAGTGATATCGTCAAGATGTGTAAGCCCAGCAAAAAAGCGAAGTACGTCATGTTTTACTCGTACGACGTCGATCATACTGGCGAGGCTTACTACTCAGGCTTGCGACTCAGCGATATGTACGACAAACATACCATATTGGCTTATGAAATGAACGGCAAAGATCTACCTATCGAGTATGGTGCGCCGCTCCGTCTACGCTGCGAAAAGAAATACGGTTACAAGATGGCGAAGTACATCCATTCAATTGAATTCGTCGAAAGCTTTGAGCATATCGGTAAAGGCAGAGGTGGTCATCGTGAAGACAATGTTTACTTCGACTGGGAAGCTTCTATCTAGACCATGGCACGTACCACTATCAGGCGAAAATCTGATGCTTACTTTGCGCTGATCGCCGCCACCCTAGCCCTTGCTATTAATTTCTGGGCCTGGTCCCTTATTAGTCCCCTTGGTATAAAATACGCCGAAGAGCTGAAGTTTAGTCCGTCCGCACTATCACTTCTACTAGCCCTGCCCGTACTTATCGGTGCACTTGGACGGATACCACTAGGCCTGCTAACAGATAGGTATGGTGGCAAGATAATGTTCGCTGTGGTGTGTTTTTTGACCGCGATACCAACCATCGGATTGGCCTTTTCTGATAGTCATTTGAGTCTTGTTTTTATGGCAGTCCTACTCGGACTCGGGGGCGCTAGCTTTACGATCGGCGTGCCCTATATCAGCGCTTGGTTCCCACCCAGGCAGCAGGGCATCGCCCTAGGTATATACAGCCTGGGCAATATAGGTACAGCCATCTCGGCCTTTATGACGCCCCGACTAGCTGATCTGATTGGTCGAAATGAGACATTCTTTATGGTTGCCACCCTACTGATAATAGGCAGTCTAGTTTTTTCTATATGGGCAAAAAACAGCCCTTCATGGCACAAGCCTAGCAACACCGTCAAGCAACGTATTCTTTTCGCGACGTCACAGCGTCTCACCTGGGACTTGTCGACCGTCTACATCATCACATTTGGAGCACTCGTAGCCTTCGGTGTATACTTACCCACTCTACTAAAAATCAGTTACGACCTGTCCCTCACCGACGCAGCCTCCAAAGCGGCTGGGTTTGTTCTGCTAGCTGCGTTAGCAAGGCCACTGGGTGGCTGGCTTAGTGATAAATTTGGTGGACGAAAAGTCATCCGGATCAGTCTAATACTAATAGCCGTACTTGCTAGTGTCGTCGCTCTACAGACTAGCCTAACTATCCACACGACGACAGCCTATCTCAGTCTAGCTGTCGTACTAGGCGCAGCCAATGGTGCGGTATTCGCTATGATCGGACGACTAGCCAAGCCAGGTACTGTAGGGGGTGTGTCTGGTATAGTGGGTGCGATCGGTGGCCTGGGTGGCTTCCTGCCGCCGCTATTCTTAGGCATCACATATCAAGCAACACGCTCATATAGCCTAGCATTAATCGCCCTGACGGTCTGTACGGTCATCGTGTTTATCTACATCAGCCGTCGCTTTACAGACATATCTGTCTACAGGAAGACTGCCTAGCCCTATGGAGTACTCCATACCTAAACACCTACTTCTTGTCAGACATGGCGAAAGTGAAGGCGACCTACGACGCAGCTCTAAGAATCAGCCGATGCAGCATGAGCTACGCAAGCACCCGCACGACGAGGAGCAGACTACTCTCGGCCATGAGCAATCCGCTTCTGCCGGCAGATGGCTGGTTCAATACGTACTAGACAACTACGGTATAGATCGTTTCGACTGGCAAATATCCTCACCTCTAATTCGCACGACTCAATCAGCCCAGTCACTTGGCTTAAAGGGTATCTGGCGAACCGATGATCGACTAGCCGAAAG
>CALMYZ010000018.1 GCA_937873745.1 uncultured Candidatus Saccharibacteria bacterium
TGTAGACTCCCTTTAGCACGAGTAGCTGTCTAGCTTTATGTAGCCCTGACCGGCATTTGATACGTTATACCTACAACTAGAAACATCTATATTTATACCCGCATCCTCAAAAGCAGTCTGGTTAAGACCAAATACCCATGGGCCACCGGGACCACCTGATACAGATGTAAGTATACTCATACCAAATAAATTATTTAGAGAGCCTGCTATCGCACCTGCGTCGACCTGCTCCACTGTAGTATCTAGCTGATTAGCAACATATTGGCCGCCGTAGATAAGTAAGCTAATCTGAATTTCACCCATAGTGTAGACAGAGAAAAGATCATCTCCACTCAAATAGAAGGCTGGCATTATAATTAATCCATCGCTAGGGCGCAGCATTATATAGGTTTCACCTCTATAATCACCACTTACACTCGTCGATGCGGATATAAAGCTTGGCAATGATGGTCCTAGATCTGACATATCTATACCGTACTCATGACCGTCAGAGTCTGTTAGGTAGCTTCCACCTACGCTGAGTCCTGGATTAGCCGCGAGTGCATTATCTAGTTTAGTCGGCTCACTTGATCTATGACTATAATCAGCCATCGTCAACCCATTCGCCTGCGCATGAGCCTTTATGCTGGCTACGAAAGTGTTGAGCTTTTGTGGACCTACAACAGACGGACTGGATGGACTACCAGTACCATAACCATGCCCAGGGCAAGCACCCTCCTTAGGTGCCGAGCCATTGTCTGAGTGATACGTCTTAACACCGTTCTTCGTAGAGGTGGCGGTGATGCAATACACTTCGCCACGATAATGATCATACTCTTGGGTGTACTGGTAATTCACGCCATCGCTCTTTGGTAGACCGTCGGCATTGGCGGGCGGGACCTCGGAGTCAACCATATCTGCGGCTATCTTCTTAATAGCGCCGTTGATGTCTGACTGAAGCTTCGACTCCTCAGCGCGAGTACCGATACTATTGAAACCCACTACGCCGATAGTAGACAGTACGGCGATGACGACGATGACGATAATTAACTCTACGAGAGTGAAGCCTTGGTTGCTTCGTGACTTTATGCTCATGGTTTTAGTTTACCTTACACAACATCGACTAGCAAGTGGCGCACGACTTGTATATTGAGTGTACCTTTGCTATAATACATAGTGACATTGCCAGAGACAGTCGCGGCGAGGAGAATTCCGAGCTTAATCATGCGAC
>CALMYZ010000019.1 GCA_937873745.1 uncultured Candidatus Saccharibacteria bacterium
CACCAAATACTTTTGTTAATGCTTTCTGCCTATTAATAGCCACGTAAATCCCCTCGCTTGTCTGAATATCTGTAAAACTATCAATATTATACCCTCTTTTTGGGTAATAAAAAAGAGGTGAATTGTTATTTTCACCTCTTTTTAGTCTAGCTAGATAGCTTCGCGCGCATAACTACGCTTGAAACGACTCAAGACGCCACGCTTTTTACCCAAGTGAACACTGTGACTATCTTTGTATTTACGTAGCTGATTGGCGAGCTTGAGCTCGACAATATCGATAGCTGCCAAGATGTTAACCGTCGAATCTTTGGCGGTGATGCGCTTGTCCGGGACACGCAGTATCACCTCAGCTTCGTACTTATTGCCGTGGTCGCGATTGACCTCCTTTAGCTTTACCTCAGCGGTCGCGCTCTTGCGCGCATGCCGTGGCAAAAACCTATCAAGATTGCCTATTTTTTTCATCACATACTTTTTGGTTTGCTCGTCTGGCGCGTGCTTCACTCCAGAGATAGTGATTGATTTGATCATAGGTACCCTCCTTTGATTTAGGCTTGGTACTTATATTATAGCGCACATCTAGGTTGTTAGCGAATCACACCCGGAAAACCCCAGCTATACCGACAAGCTCGTATCTATAGAGCCTCACGTCCGCCAAGATATGGTCGCAATACCTCTGGTACAGTCAGCGTACCATCTTGATTTTGATAGTTCTCCATAACAGTCACTAGCGAGCGAGCCAGACTGACCGCCGTACCGTTTAGAGTGTGTACCGTCTCTAGCGATCCATCTTGACGACGTACGCGAATATTGAGATTTCGTGCCTGGAAGTCGGTGCAGTTGCTACAGCTAGTCAACTCACGATACGCCTCATCGACTGGCGACCAGTATTCGATGTCATACTTCTTGGCTGCTGGCGCACCAAGGTCGCCGCTGGCGATATTTATCACATGATATGGCACACCGATGGCTTGCCATATTTCTTCTTCGATAGCTAGCAGCTTCTCGTGTATCTCCCTACTCTTCTCCGGCAAGGAGAAGGCATACATCTCTAGCTTGTTGAATTGATGCACGCGAAATAGCCCGCGCGTATGCTTGCCAGCTGCGCCAGCTTCTTTGCGATAACTTGGGCTAAGTCCGGCATACAGAAGGGGTAGCTTGTCTTCGTCAATGATCTCGTCGGCGTGATAACCAGTCAAAGATATCTCTGCCGTGCCGATCAGGCTCAGATCTTCGCCCTCAATCGCGTATTCGTCAGATTGGTCGCTAGTCCGCGGTGCGAAGCCGGTGCCCGTAAGCGTACGCTGATTAACCAGATGAGGTACGGTCATGAAGGTAAAGCCCTTTTTTACCAAAAGATCTAGCGCGAACTGAGTGATAGCGTTTTCTAGCAGCGCCAAGTCACCCTTTAGGTAATAAAACTTCGCTCCAGCCACCTTGGCGCCAC
>CALMYZ010000020.1 GCA_937873745.1 uncultured Candidatus Saccharibacteria bacterium
CAGCGTGTACATTTACCGCTAGTATATGTGTGATTGCGTGGCTGATAGCGAATGTTGCCCTCGGGTTGATCGAACTGTACGGCACTTTCTGGGCGCGTGGTGTCTTTGCTGTAATACACTGTGCGGCGGCTCATCAGGGCGGTGAGTTGCGTGATGGGTAGGCCGTAGAGTTGGTTTTTGAATATATGCTCGCGGCGCTCGGCCTCGTCTGGGATCACGTCTTTTAGCCCTTCCATCAACCGCGTGGCTATCTGGCGCAAAAACACGCCAGTCTTGGTGGCTGGGTCTAGAAAAGTGAGGTCTTTGTTGTGCCAGACTTCTGGTGGCAAGAGATCGAGAATCTTGTCGGCGAGTTCGGGTGGTGTGAAGACTTCGTCGCTCGAGAGGTTGGCGATGCAATCGAGTATGTCGGGCTGATGGCGCTCGCGATAGTACTGAGATAGATTAAGCATGACGCACCTCGGCCAGCTTGAGATAGTGTGTCATGGGTGTGCGCTCGATGGACTGGCTGGCGCCTAGCTCCATGTCGAGTAGCCGATAGGTGTTGCGTACGAAATAACCGTTTTTTGGTGAAGTCCACTCGGTAAACATCACCTTTTCTTTGCCACCGAGCATGTCGCCTAGCTGGATGTTGGTTTCGAGGATTTGCTCTACCGCCAGATACCAGGCTTCGCGACGCTTGCTGCGAGCTACGAGATTTTCGTAGGTATTTTTTGCCTCGTGCCATAGGCGGTCACGAGCTTCTACGATGTTGTCTGGCATGATATCTACACCATACATAGTAGTGAGCGCGGTGAGGATGGCGAATTCTATATCATCTTGCTGGGTCTTTTTGAACGCTCGGGCGATGTCGGCTAGGCGACGCTGCAGTATGACGACGAGGAAGTTGCCGTTGCCACAAGCCGGCTCTAGGATTCGTTGGTTTTTATAATTGCGATGTGCGTCGGCCGTGAGGTCGAGCATGTTATTGATTTCGCGAAGCTCGGTGAAAACTTCGCCTTTTTCGCGAACGCGATCGCGAGATTTGATACCTTGAGAGATCGACAGGGACATGGGTGCTTTCCGCCATAGACAACCGCCCGGGCAAAAATCCCCAAAATAAAAGGACAACCCGTACGGTTGTCTAGACTAAAGTAAGCGCACTCTATACGAAATACGTCCTACACGCACGAGTTGTCCGTTTATAGACATATTTCGTGGTGTACGACAAAAATCGCACGCGCGCTTACTGTTAATTTACTTTAATCTAGACCCTTTTATTATACCGTATATTTAGTTGTTTTTGACATCAAAACAGAAGCCCTGTCGGGTTTCTGTGTTTTTTAGCTAATTGTAGTCTCGAGTATGTACGAAAAATATCGAGCTAGGCGCTAGCTGTCGCGCCAAGCTTGGCTTGGTGTTTTTCTCGACAGACCTCAGTATGAAATAGCAGATCAGGGTTTTCCTTGCATTCTAGGCAAATCAACACGAGATCGTTGCACTCCATGTGGGCGCAGTTTTCGAAGTTCGAGGTGGCACCCTGGCAATGCGTGCACTCACCGATAGTCTTGGTGTGGTCGCTGAAATCCACTGTCATGCGATTATCAAACACGCGCAGACTGCCCTCCCACAGGCCATCATCGCCGTAAGCTTCGCCGTATTTTACGATACCGCCGTCTATCTGGTAGACGTCTTTGAAGCCACGTTTTTTCATCATGGCAGAGATAACTTCGCAGCGAACACCACCCGTACAGTAGGTGATGATTTTTTTGTCTTTGATATCGTCATATTTGTCACTCTCGAGCTCGGCGATGAAGTCGCGCGAGGTGTTGGTATTTGGTACGATAGCATCTTTGAATTTACCGATCTTGGCCTCGTGCGCATTGCGACCATCAAAGAACACTACGTCGTCACCATACTGCTCGATCAATTCATGAACCTGTTTTGGCTTAAGGTGTTTGCCGGTACCCAGCACACCGTCCATATCGACGTCAAATTCGTCATCGCTGTTTTGAAAGCCGACCAGCTCTCGTCGCGCCTTGACACTCATGCGCGGGAAATCTTCGCGGCCGCCCTCACTCCATTTGAAAACTGTCTTTTTGAAGCCTTCAAATTTCTTAGTCTCCTTGATATATTTTTTTAGATCATCCATCTCGCCACCGACCGTACCGTTTATACCATGTCGACTGACCAATATGCGGCCTGTTAGATTGAGGCTATCGCAAAGCGTCTTTTGCCATAGCTTGACTGCCTCCGGATCTTTGATTGGTGTGAATTTGTAGTAGAGAAGAATCTTTTGCATATA
>CALMYZ010000021.1 GCA_937873745.1 uncultured Candidatus Saccharibacteria bacterium
CCAGGCGTCGACTCCAGATGCATCAGCCAACATACGGTCAACTAGCTGCTCCTTGCTCATCTCGAGGCTAAAAAACAGAACTGGCTGCTTGGCGATAGTGGCGACATTATAAGCAAGGTTTGTCACCAGTGTGGTCTTACCCATGGCTGGACGCGCCGCTAGGATGATAAGATCAGAGCGCTGAAGCCCAGCCGTCATATTGTCTAGGTCGCGATAGCCGGTACGGACACCGCGCAAGGCGCCTTTGTTGCGATGAAGTTCTTCCATGCGGTCGAAGCTTTCGGTCAAGATACTCTCGATACTAGTGAGGTCTTGTTTGAGCGACTGGTCGGAGACCGAGAATAATTCAGCTTCGGCTTTTTCTAGCAATTCCTGAGTAGTAGTGTCTTCGTCGAAGCCCATCTCGGATATCTCGGCGCTAGCTTTTATCAAGCGACGACGGACGGCTTTTTGGGCGACGAGTTCGGCGTAGGCCTGAGCGTGTGCGGCGGTCGGTACGTAGTTGGTGAGGTCTGTCAGGTAAGCTGAGCCACCGATTACTTCGAGTTCTTTTTTGCGCTGTAATTCATCTGTCAGTGTCAGTAGGTCGACCGGCTTGTGCTTCTCGTAGAGACGCATCATAGCGGCGTAGATAGAAGCGTGACGCTTGTCGTAAAAGTCTTTCTCGGCGACATGTTCGGTTATGTCAGCCAAAACCTCTTCGTCAATCAAAACAGCACCGAGTAAACTCATCTCGGCGTCTAGGTTTTGTGGCGGTATTTTGCCAGCCTGTACTTCTTTGCTTGCCATTACGTTAAACTGTCACCTCTTCTCCTCCACCCATAATAGCAGCTACTTTGGCAGCCTGCTCATCTTTGAGTGGAGAAGCTGTGGGAACGGTGTCGATATCTAAATTGCTTACGCCGACCTCTTCTAGAGACTGAACCAAGATAAGTCGGTATTTACTGTCATCGAGTTTTTTCTTGTAAAAGTTGTTGCCGGTGTAGATGGTGAGGAGATTTCCGTCGATCTGATGGCCGCATTTGGATATCACGCTATAGACGGCGACGTGGTTTTTGCGGACGTGTTCGACTAGGTCATCCCAGTTGAAGTCTACCGGTGCGACAGAAGTCGCCTTGGGCGTATCTTTAGTCGGCTTGGCGGCAGGCTTGGGGTCTTTGGGATGTTTTTGGGTAGCTTTTTTGGTCAGTTCCGGGATGGGAGCTTCTAGGACTATCTCGGGCTTGGTCGCGAGGAGTGGTGCTGGCCTCTGCTTGGCGGCAGCTTGCTTGGGTGCTAGCGCTGTCAGGAGCTTGATATCCGGCCTGGATGATGAACTAACCTCGAGGAGATCATCTAGCAAGATTATCAGCTCGGGATGCTTGGTGATTTCTCGTCTCAGGTAGCCGACTAGCTGGCTAGACAGTACGACGGGCTGAACGCCTCGAGAGGCGGCTTCGTCTAGTAACTCAACTATAGTCGACAAGTCGGATTGTCGATAGGCGGCTATGAGCTGCTCTAGTAGTTTGTGCGAAGCTAGCCCGAGGATAGACTCTAGCAGGCTGGCGTCTATCTCTGAGTCTGCCTCTACTAGGCTCGACATTTGGTCTAGTAGTGAGATGCTGTCGCGAAAGCTGCCGTCGCCATGTTCGGCGATTAGAGCCAAAGCTTCGTCGCTGATTTTGATTTGTTCGGATTTGGCTATTTCGCCAAGATGTTTGACTAGGTCTTGGTGGCTGATGGTTCGAAAGCCAAAGTGCTGAGTGCGACTGACGATAGTCTCTGGTAGCTTATCGACGTCGGTCGTAGCTAGTATGAAGACGGCGTGTTCTGGCGGCTCCTCGAGAGTCTTTAGTAGAGCGTTGAAGGCCGGCTTGGACAGCATGTGTACTTCGTCGATGATGTATACCTTTTTGTCAGCCATGGCCGGTACGACCTGGATCTTTTCGCGCATATCTCGTATGTCGTCGACGCCATTGTTGCTAGCGGCATCTATCTCGATGATGTCGATATGAGGCGTGTCGTCGGTGTATGGTAGCTTATTGATTTCTCTCGCCAAGATACGCGCGATGGAAGTTTTGCCGACACCACGCGGTCCGGTCAGTAGATAAGCATGCGAGGTTTTGCCCTGCTCGACAGCTCGGCTAAGTATAGAGGTGATGTGCGACTGACCGACGATGTCGGCTAGTGATTTGCTACGATACTTGCGATATAATGCCTTGCCCATGTTTATTAAACCTATTATCTCCCCTGTATATCTCTACTATACGCCATTTATAGTCAAGATAATGTTGTGATTTACTACAAATAAGCCTCCACTCGGAGGCTTATTTGTAGTAATTTGCTGACTTTAGAGTGCTGCTTCGACAGCTGCCCAGGTAGCGTCTGGATTGTCTGCCGGTATGATGATAGTCACCTGGCTACCGACGATTAGTCGGAAATAGGTCACGCTAGCTAGCAAGATACGATACTCTGTGCCGCCGACTTCTACGTAGTAGGCGCCGTCGTGCTGCGTCAATGTACCGATAACTTGCCTGCGCTCGACAGGGCCTATCTGCTTGTAGATGAAGCCGCCGTCGTCGGCGATGGTGAGCTTGAGGATGTCGCCCTCGACAAGCTTTGACTTGCTGGCGTAGTTGGCTGGGACTGGGTATTCTTTGCCATCTGGGCCAGCCATTTTTTGACCATCAAAGATACCCTCGACGACTTTGCCGTTGACGTCTTCCATGCTGCTTCGTGGGGTTACTACATCGCCATCATCGCTGATGATACTGATGAGCAGCTCCTTGGCGGCAGCTAGGTTGGTCTCAGCTTCTTGGATAAGCGATTTGAGGCGCTTTACTTGTTTTTCTGGTAATTCAGACATGGTCTCGCATTCCTTTGTCTATTTTTGTAATATTATCAAATCTATATATATCACGGCGGGTCAAAACTTGTCAATACGTGACCTCTAGCTATCCACAGCCCTACCAGATGAAGCCACAAAAGCGTTGTGAATTTTGTGCTTGAAAACAAAACACCGCCCATGATAGGACGGTGTTTTGTTGTACGTAATTCGATCAGAATATGGTTTGAATTAGCTAAGCTCAACAGTAGCGCCAGCTTCTTCGAGCGCTTTCTTAGCAGCTTCAGCATCGTCTTTTGAGATCTTCTCTTTGACTGGAGCTGGAGCGCCGTCGACGATAGCCTTAGCTTCGCCAAGACCAAGACCGGTAATTTCCTTAACAGCCTTGATAACAGCTACCTTCTGGGCACCTGCGTCTTTTAGGGTGACTGTAAATTCAGTCTTCTCGTCCTCGGCTGCAGCAGCGTCGCCACCAGCAGCAGGACCAGCAACAGCAACAGCCGCAGCTGCTGGCTCGATGCCGTATTCATCTTTTAGTACGTTTTTAAGTTCGTTAACTTCTAGCACGGTAAGTGCAGTAAGTTCTTTTGCAAGTTTTGCAATGTCAGCCATGATAGCCTCCTGTTAAATTTATCGTTAGTTACAATTCTTTGATTGCTTAAGCGTTTGCTTTTGCCTCTACACCGTCCAAGAGGGCGTGTAGATTGCCAGAAAGCGCGTTGGTGACGTCGTGAACCGGTGATAGGAGCTGAGCCACAACTTCGGCGATGAGCTGCTGCTTGCTTGGAAGACCAGCAAGAGCCTTGACATCGTCAGCTGATAGGTTGGCACCTTCGCCAGAAAACGCACCGGCAAACTCAAGCGCTGGGTGAGCTTTTGCAAACTCGTTCAACACCTGGGCAGGTGCGACTTCGTCGTCGCTTGAAAATGCGTAAAGCAACTGACCTTGTAGATCTGAGGTATCGATATCTTTGTAGGTATCGATACCTTCGGTAGCTACGCGCACAAGACGGTTTTTGACCACCTTGATGGTAACATTTGCTTCACGTGCTTTGCGTCGTAGATCCTGGATATCGGCAACCGATAGACCTTGATAACGAGCAAAGACGGTCATTTTCGAATCTGCTAGCAATTCGCTAATTTCTGCAACCAAAGTATTCTTTTTATCGCGTGAAATAGCCATAAAAATCCTTTCTTTTTGGTTGATTGTCTGATCGAATTGTTAACGTACTGGCAATGTGAGCGCCATGGTCTGTTAAATAAAAAAGACTCTGGCGTTCGCACTACCAAAGACTTACTTGAAATATAACTGTTTGTTACATCCTCGGTCGCATGATTAAGCTCGGAATTCTCCTCGCCGCGACTGTCTCTGGCAATGTCAC
>CALMYZ010000022.1 GCA_937873745.1 uncultured Candidatus Saccharibacteria bacterium
GTAAATCTCCCGCCTTTCGGCTTCGTAGGTTCGAGTCCTACTTCCGGCACCAAAAACACCAGATTGGTGTTTTTTTGTTATAATATAGCTATGGATGATAGCGCTAAAAAGCTGGATCAATTCTTTACACAAGATGAAGTTGCTGTCGGTTGTCTATCGAGTATTCTATCTATCGTCAAGCAGCTAGAATATGATCTCGATAAGATACAGATACTCGAGCCTTCGGCTGGAGATGGGGCCTTTATTCGAGCAGCGGACAGCAAAGGTATCGGCTCCTACGCATACGACATAGATGCCAAGCAGTCTTATATTAAGCAGAGTGATTTTCTAGATGGAGGTGTAATATCTAATCTCCCAGGCAAAGATAAATTGATTACCGTGGGTAATCCACCTTTCGGCAAAAGAGCGAAACTCGCCGTATCTTTTATAAATAAAGCATTTGAGTATTCTGATACCGTTGCGTTTATCTTGCCATTGCAGTTTGAAAAATACTCAGCACAAAAGCAAATAAACGACTTAGCTGATCTTGTTTACAGCGAAAAGCTAGACGAAAACAGCTTCTTGTTTCAAGGTGAAAACTATTCGGTTCGTTGTTGTCTCCAGATCTGGACGAAGAGAAAGGGCCTGACGGATATTAGACTGCGGCAGGCGCCTCAAATCAAGCACCCGGATTTTGAGATGTGGCAATATAATAACACTCGAGGCGCCGAGAAATATTTTGATAAACTTCAGTATGGCTGGGATTTTGCTGTGCCGAGACAAGGCTACAAAGACTACACGCTCAAGGAAACCGATCCGGATAAGATGGATAGGCGTACGCAGTGGATATTCTTCAAGGCTAATAGCAGAAGCGCACTAGACAATCTAAATCTACTGGATTTTAGTGAACTATCACGAAAAAACACTTCAACTCCAGGATTCGGAAAAGCTGACGTCGTACAGGCTTATATCGAGAATTTCGGTAATCACAGTTCAATTACTTCTATAGACACCCAGACGTTCCAGCTCGGAGACCCTAGACCTAGTTTGGCTGGCACCTTACCTACACCGGGTATCTTGTAGTTATTCTTCCAGTTTAGGGTGTATTTTATCTGGATATGTGTAGTTTTATTGGTTACAAATATATTGACGCGTTTTACAGAGTCCGATAGTGGCTTAACTTCATCTATTGTCCACCTACCCAGGCCTGTTGGTAGCTCTTTTACGTCACGCATATTGCTGCCATCTATCACAAATTTGAGATAGTGGTCGCCGGTCTTTGTGTGATTACCTGAATTATTAATAATCAAACTCTCCATATGGCTTTGTTCTGCGGCTAGTAGCGTATAATTTTTGGATTCGCTAAAGCGGTTGAAGCTAGCGATCGCTTCGTTTAATTTTTTAAACAACCGATAAAATTGGCTAGACTCTGGAGAATCTTCTACCATGTAACTATCAATCCATGACTTCCTTGCGGGCATACTCAGAGCTTTTGAAAACGCGTCAGTTCCAAATATCTTTTCAAACTGAGCCATTTCAATCTGCTTATCTGTCTCCATGCCGAACTTTACTTCGATATCTACAACCTCTACGCCAGGCAGCTTATGTAAGAGATCGGCTCCTATCTTATTGTTACTAGAGCCCATACTCAGGTCTACGGATTCAAATCCAACACCACCGTAGAAATCGTTAGATATCTTTATCTGTATAGATTTTTTACAGTTCAGAAGTATGTCTCCTATCTCAGACGCGGTTTTATTTGAAAATATAGTCACCCTCTTTGAGTTCGGGAGCTCTGCTATCATTTTTGCGTAGCGTGCTATGTCGCCACTTAGTGCTTTTTCACAGTATCGTACACATATATCTACATCAGCCATATGCTCTATATTATACAGTAGGACGGGTGTCTACATAGAGTTTAACGTGCTTTGCTATTGATATTTACATAATAAAATGCTATAATATACACAATACAGGAGATATTATGTACCAAGAGATACTTGAGATGTTACGAAATTGGAGTAAATCACATGATCGCCAGGCGAAACTACAGCATGCCTATCTAGTGTCGGCTGTGGTGGTGCTCGTGGCGGCTGGACTTATCGGATTGCTAAATTATGGGCTAGGGCAGAGCTTGCTGTTTATCTCTATATCGCTATTGATAGTTTTTATCGCCAACACCGTAGCCTGGGCTCTTCTGGACTCTATAGTTATATCTAGGCTAGCTAGCAAGCGAACCTCTCGCAAGTAGCCGCGTACTCTTTACTAAACCGCTCTATATTGTTACAATTTACAAAGTGATTTTGCCGCGATAGCTCAGCTGGTAGAGCGCATCCATGGTAAGGATGAGGTCTCGGGTTCAAGCCCCGATCGTGGCTCCAGGATAGTTTTTATATGAAGTCGCTCCTACGGGCGACTTTTTGCGTATACAACCCCCAGTTGCTTCTCTATAAAACACTTTCGGTACTTGCGCGCGTCTGATATTTTTGCTATAATCTACCTCTGATAGTCTATATAAACTTATATCTTAGAGGAAGTTATGGCAAAGAAGAACACAAAACGTAAACTAGTAGGACTCGTGAGCGAAGAGTCTGGTGCTCGTGTATACTACACCACAAAGAACACTCAGAACACACCAGATAAGATCACTCTACGCAAGTATGATCCAAAGCTTCGCAAGCACGTCACCTTCACTGAGACCAAGAAAAACCTAGGTCGCAACGAAGTCAAGCCGCGCAAGGGCTAGGCGAATAGCTAGTAAATCACCGTCTCCGACAAGGAGGCGGTTTTTTGTATCAGTCTTGGGCGCGTTGATCTATAACGCTTGCCAACCAGACGCCGTTTTGGATCATGGTATGGATGAGGTCGGTTGTTATACGAGAGTGTTCGGAATATACATAGATATTATCTCGCTCTAGCTCCACGGTCAGTGTGCCGAAATGGGCTGCCATAGTGGCGCAGACCTCTGTATCTATCAGGTGCTGGATCCTATTTAGCTTAGCGAATTGGCCATAGACGGCATAGCGAGCCAGGAATTCACCTGGATAGCCGGCCTCTGTAGTATACGGTAGTTTCTGGAGTCGTCCAAACTTAGAAAAGAGCTGAGCGTAAAATATCTCACTATGACTATGGAGGCCTATGAAGGCGTGCGGCACGTCTACTGGGGTATGAAGGTCCACCTGGACTATTAGCCAGTTGTGTTGAGACTTGCCCTTGCCTGGGTGACCTAATGTGTCGGTGCGCTGTATGATACTGATATCGTAACCCTTGACTGAGCCGACGGTATAATGCTTGTCGTGGTGATGAGACGATAGTGTCAGACCGCGCACCAAAGGATGACTACCACCGGAACGACTGACATTGCCAAAGTAAACAAAGCCGAGCTGGTCTGCGACTTTTGCCATGACCTGCTTGTTATGTCGCTGGGTGATGGCAGAGGGCGCTAGTTTAGTGGCTAGTTTTTTCATCAGTCTGTTCCTGAGATTGTGTCTAGTAAGCTAGATACGAGTTCGGCGTGACTCCAGGTGAGTGGTTCTACAGACTTGCGCTCGCCGGTGTATGGATCGAGCTGCTCTGACATTAGACCTGTCTCGCTAGAGTGGTCTATCGCCCAGTCTATCAGTCGATGAGCTTCGTCTAGCTGGCCGATTTCTGTCAGATACTGGGCGCGCCACAGGGTAGTGATAAACCAAGGGTTTGGCGGGCTGTCGTCTGATATGCGGTGATAGTAGTCGCCTTCGTAGCGTGGTAGGGCGGTGTCTCCAAACCTGTCTAGGATAGCTTGATGAGCTGCGACTAGCTCTGGGCTATTGACCGGGAATAGGCCGTATATAAAGGCACCGAAGAAAGCTGACAGGTCCATAGTGTCATCTTTGATTATCTCGCCGTTCTTAGCTGTCAGACCCTTGTAGAAATAATTCCGTTCAGGGTTGAATAGGTGCTTGTGAGCGGCAGTACGTATGTCATCGGCGGCTGTTCTCCAGCGGACTGCTCGTTCGTCGTCCTGGCTGACAGAAGCTAGCTCGGCAGCAGCTAGTAGGGCCGCGTAAGTCACCGACACAGTGTAGGTGGTCGTCTTTAACACTTCTTCCCATAGGTCATAGGTCGGCTTCGGTAGACCTGTGGTGCTATCTATGTAGCCAGCCATGAAGTCGGCCATCGGCACGATGAGGGATTCGTAGTAGTCGTCAAGTATTTTTTTGTCTTGGTGGATGTTATAAAACTGAGCAAAGACAAACAGTACAAGGGCAGTCTCGTCCTCTTGGATAGGTGGTGTCGATATACCGTCGCGCACATATGGATGCCAGCTAGCACCCGGTGCGCCATCGGCACGGTATTTGTGTAGTAAATAGCCGTCTGCGTGGAGGCCGCGGCGACAAAAGTCAAAGAAACGAAAAGCTTCTTCTTTGTAGCCCATCCGAATTAGTGGCCAGAGTACATAGCCACCATCGCGCGGCCATGAGTAGCTATAGGCATCGCGCGCGTAGTTGAGCATCGTGCTATCTAGACTAGCGATCACCGCACCGCGCTTGTCGATCTGAGACTTTATAACCATACAACTATGGACTAGGCTATGTCTGTATTTCTCTGGTAGTTTCTCGGCGGTTCGCATAGCTGGCTCGAGCCATTTGTGCCACCACGCGGCAGTGGTTTGCTGCATTTTGTCGGCACCGGTTTTTTTGACAAACTTATCGACATAGAGGGCCTCACGAATAGACTTGCCGGCGGCTATCCAGTAATGAACTCTACTAGAGGCGTGAGCTTCGATCCGTAGGGCAAAGCGCAGCATCGAGTCTACCCGACCGTGCTCGACCAGGCCGCAAGTCAACTCCCCGTCATCGGCGTCGCGATAGCTGCCTTCTCGACCTTCCATGCCAAAGATACCGATAGTGTGCTGGTCAAAGCTACGATTTTCGCTATCCACCCAGCCAGATATCACAAAAGCTCTGTCGCCGCGATAATGCAATATAGAATTGCTGTCTGGTAGGAACTGCGCAGTGTCTGTCTTGCTACGAGAGTCACCGATAGAAAAGGCCTGATGAGTAAAGAGTCGTATCTCGCGTACATAATCGCGTGTATTAACTACATGGATATTGCGTACGAAGGCGCTGATGTCGCTATCTACGAAATCATCAAACTCTAGCACTACGCCCAAGTTGTCGTTTTTGGCGAGGGTATTGCCGACCAACGAATGATCTGGGTAGGTGAAGTTTATATTCCAGCTGCCGTCGTCGAGCCAGCTAAGCTGACCGTCGACCCAGACACCGACGCGGTGGCGCATAGAGTCACCTGCCGAGTGGTTCTCTAGTCCTACATACGGAAAGTAGAAGTCGTGTACCAAGCCGAACTTATTTAGGCCAACGCTCAGCTCGCCATTGCTCATAAAAATCGGTCTAGCCATGTAATCCCCCAGATGAATTATAGTAAGAGTGCAGGCGATATCGCATGTCACGTAGAGCATTCATAAAGTAAAGGAAGGCGTCGTATGGTGACTCGTACGGACTAAAGTAGGCGTGTACGTCGCCGTCGGTAAACCACTTGGTGCACATATAGTAGACGTGGTCTGAAGTCTGCAGCTTGCGCCAGTCGGCGATTAGCTCGATATCATCCGAGCGCATCACATCGTGTTCTATAGAGTAGAGGTGTCGCATGGCTTCTTGCTGCATACTATTGCCTAGCCAAGCGGTCAAGTCTCGCTCGCTGTCCGCCCAAGTGACCGTATGCGGCATACTCAGCTCTGCTACTGGCGGATGTGTGTCGATAGCCTCGCTCGCGGTATAGAAGGTATTGCCAGGGGTGTCTAGCCATTTGCTGACAAACGTCTCAAAGAAGTCGAAGATACCGGTGTCTTCCCATTGATGCTCGCCAAATGTCTCGTAGTCCATGAAGAGATTGACTAGCGGATTGTCCTGTATAGAGTCGTGCATCCAATCATTGTAGGTGTCGGCCGAGAGAGGCCACATCTTCCAGTCGCGATTGCTAAAGCGGAAGGCGATGTCGTCGCTCAGGCGATAATTTTTGAGCAACAAAGATATGTCCTTGGTACCCGGTGGCCGATAGACCTTGTTTGGGCTGCGCCACTCTAATATGTCGTCCCAGCCCTCTGCCAAGACACCCTTGAAGCCGTAGCCTTCGGCCCAGCGACCCAGATCGTCATTGTAGGCTAGCTCGGTATTGCGGAAAACCTGAGTTTCTACGCCAAACAACTCACAGATCTTTTGACGATGCGCGTCAACTTGCTTTTCGAACTCCTCGCGGCTATAAAAGAAAGCTAGTGAGTGGTAGTATGTCTCAGCCACTATCTCCACGCGGCCAGTCGCGACCAGCGCCTTGAAATCATCTAGCACATCTGGTGTCCAGCGCTCAGCCTGCTCTATGAAAGTACCGGTGATACTGAGCGAAACTCTAAACTCGGGGTGGCGATCTAGTAGACGCTTCAAGACGGCGTTCATCGGGCGATAAGATTTATCGGCTACTTTGCGCAAGACTTTTTGATTGTTACGATCATCATCTCCGTTGCCATTGAAGTATTCGTGGCTATTTGCCGTATCAAATATCGAATAATCACGCACACGCCATGGCTGGTGGACGTGCATATATAGGACTATGCCACGCGAACTCATACCAATACCTCTTTTCGAGTATCTTTATATAGATTGATGCATTTTTCTGCGACCGAATGCCATGACAGACGAGTGTATTCGTGCTTGATATTTGCTTTGAGAGAATCGCGCAAGCTCGGCGACAGAGCGATGCCGACGATCTGATCGGCTAGGTGGTCGATATCCCAGAAATCATAGCGGTAGATACTATTGAGTACTTCACCTACGCCAGATTGCTTACTGATGATAAGTGCGCTGTCATGATGTGCCGCCTCTAGTGCGGTCAAACCAAACGGCTCACTGACGGAGCTCATGACAAATATATCTGCCACCGAGTAAGCATCTCGCCATTGCTTGCCGCGTACAAACCCGGTGAAAAAGACCTTGTCGGCGATACCCAGGTCGGCGCTCAGTCGTAGCAGCTCATCTCGTTGCTCACCGTCGCCAGCTAGTAGGAAAGCTAGCTTGGGGTATTTCTCGCTAGCGCGCGCAGCTGCCTTGAGGAAATGCGTCAAACCTTTTTGGACAGTAAAGCGCGTGACAGTAGAGACTATAGTGTAGCCTTCTGACTTCAATGTCTCTAGGTATTTGTAGGTCGAGTTGTCGTATTCGTACTCCTCGAAACTGTTTACGTCTATGGCGTTATGTACGACCTCTACCTTGTCTGCCGGTATGCCGTATTCGCGCACAATGATATTCTTGGTAATCTCGCTCACTGCGATGATGCGATCAGCCATCAGTAGAGCCTGCTGCTCGATTTCGTGAACTACTGGATTGCCACGCTTTTCACCAGAGCGATCAAACTCTGTAGCGTGGACATGGACTACGAGCGGTGCGCCGGTGAGCTCCTTGGCACGCATACCAGCCTCCATAGTTAGCCAGTCGTGGGCGTGAATAGTATGGATATCGCGACCTACCACCATCTGCTCGATGAATTTGACGTAGCGCTTTTGGACACCACGCATATCTTTGAGATTATCAGCATCGGCCTCTGTTAGCTCTCGCTCAAGGAGCATCTCGCTATCATAGGCACCCAAGCCGTAGCGTTCTAGCGGAGTGAGTGGGGTAGCGCTATAGATCTCCATGAAGTCTACGCCTGGGTGATGAGCCTTGTAGGGTACCACGAAGTCTATCTCGGCACCTTGGCGAGCAAGAGCCTTGGACATGTGATAACACGCCACGCCTAGGCCTCCGCTGTTGTGAGGGGGTAGTTCCCACCCGAGCATCAAGATTTTCATATTGCCGTACTAACCCTGGTCTGTAAACGTGACCTTCTGCTCCTCTTGTTTATTTATCTACCCCTCATTATAGATATAAGGTTATGCTTTTTCAAGGCTCACCAGTTCGAAGTTTTACACATATAGCCTAAACCGTCATAATCTGATACAATATCTCATCGTACAGGGGTATAGTACAGCGGTTAGTATATCGGTCTCCAAAACCGACGACCTAGGTTCGATTCCTAGTACCCCTGCCATACAGGATAGATCTCATTTTTGAGGTCTATTTTGCTTATTTGACCACTGTTTTTTTCGCCATTCTTGTCGGTTCGGTTATTTTAGATAAAGCGTAAGCTTTGTCTTTTTTGTCAAAATCACTTCTGTTAGAAAAGTTCGATTCCTAGTGCCCTTTCACCTCCTTATATTGCAATACTCTTGATAATAACGCTAGTCTGTGCTATAAAATAATCAGGTAGTTACCCAACTACCTGGTCCATTAACATCATGCGAATCTTGTGTCGGAACCCGACTTCGAACTCGTAAATGTGTGGATCTTGGAGTGCTATCATCAAGGAGGTGATTGATATGATGGAAAACACCATTGAGGACCTGCTGACCACTTCGGCCAGCGAGTGGTCCGGTGAGTCGGCTACCTCATCGCCGACCTCTGTCCAGATGCTCAGCGTCGACAGCTGATCTGGCTCCAGATGGGGCGCCCTTGCTTAGGCTAGGGCGCCCCATTCTAACATCCATCCAACGAGAGAGAACGAAATCATGCACGAATTGTCGATGCCTACAACAGAGGATCTTCAGAGTGTAATCGATACACACTGGAGCAGGTCCTGGGCGCTAAGGAAAGTGTCATCACAGACAGTAATGACAACGGAAATGCTCAATGAACTCGCTGAGACTTGTGAAGGGTCTGCGCACTATCCTGATGGCACCTTCGAGGAGCTGTCAACCGAGCAAACAAAAGTATGGATCCGTCGCTTTTGTGACGGAGAGAGGCTAGAGGGTACAGTCAAGCTCGCAATCGGCGACACTGATGAAACCACGCTTGCCGACTGGAAAGCTATTTTTCCTGGCTCTAATGTCAGAATCAACTACTTCCTGTCGACAGGCCCCGCTAAGGGAATCCGTCCGCACTACGATAACCACCACGTTTTCGCTGTTCAGTTGATTGGCGAAAAGACCTGGGGCCTTGGTCCTAAGGTCGCGGTTTCCAGCCCGGAAGCGCCTGATTTCTACCCGGAAATCGATCCTCCTGTTGAAGCAACAGTCCAGACCAAGGTCGGTGATGTCTTGTACATTCCGCCAGGCGGCTGGCATGGTGCCGAGACTAGGGAGCACTCGGTGCATGCAACGGTGGGGATTTATCCGCCTACCTACGCAGAGTATCTTCGCCAACTCATTTCGAGCCGCGCAAGCTCAGATGTGGTGCTCAGGAGTGAACTTCCCATTGCTCAATCGAACATTGAGTCTGGGGTGTGTTTCAGTGCACCTTCACTCGAGGTGACTAAAGAGCTGACGGATCGAGTGGTAAGAGTTTCCTTGAAGGAGCGAGCTGATTTGTCCTCGAAGATGGATCTGCTACACAGTGAAGAGCTAACGGCCTCAGTCCTGAAGCTCGCTGGTGACATCTGGTGTGAAGCGGAGGTGTACGGTCGCGTGGGACTCTATCTGCGCGGTAGCGTTGCCAGGACAAGCATCCCTGGGATTCATCCTTGGGATATTGATCTGGTACTCGTTACGCGTCAGGAGGTTCCAGAGGCTGCACGTCGATTGGCACGTGATAAGATCGATGGACTAGAACTTGACATGAAATATGTTACGGTTCACGATCTCATTAAGGTCGATCGAGAATTGCCTACTCGCTTGCTCCTTCGAAGTGAAGGAGTGCTGCTATTTGGTCAGGACATCGTCTGTGCAATACCCTCGGTGAAGCCCTCGCCGCTCATGGCCGCTATCATTGCATCTCGGCAGGCTGAAGCTTGTCGAATCAACGATACGGTGATGAGCGACGGCACTAGTGACGGCGTACTGGTTCAGCGCTTTGCTAAGGCGGCGCTCAGGCTTGCTACGCCACTTATCATGCTACAGGTGAATCGTCTTGAGAGGGATCCGGTGGCTTGCGGATGGTTCATTTCCGCTAACTACCCGGAGCTTCGACAGGCGTCCGAATACCTCGTCGCTTGTGTGCGAGGTGTGAACGATCTGGGCGAAGTGCAGTTGATGTGTCGTGTTCTTCTCGATGGTCTCCAGGGTGAATTGGGGCAAATCGAAAGTCAGACATATGTCGGATGATACCACTTTCTGGGAGGCATTTTCCGACGAACTGTACGGTGGTTCGCGAGTTCCTAGGATACCTGGTATCATAGGAACTCTATGGGATACATGCGGATTGCAAATCGGAAGTTCCGTTGCAGATCTGTGTTGCGGTCGAGGCTACTCATCCGTAGAACTCGCTCTGCGTGGCGCAGACGTACAAGCGATTGACCTTTCTGAAGAGTTTATCGCCGACCTGAGTCGAGCGTCACGAGCGCTTGGTCTTCAAATCGTTACCCACCAGGGTAACGCTGAGGAGGTCCGACTCGATAGCTCAGTTTGTACAACGATGATTCTCTGGAACTCGCTTGGGTACAATGGTCCGGAAGCGGACCTGAGAATCCTGGCAAATGCGAGGCAGTCAACTCATACGAGTGGTTCGCTCGTGGTGGAGCTGGCAACTCTTGATGAGTTGTCTCGGGAGCCCTACAAGGTGACCGAGCGTAGCATCGGAGAGTCACACACGTTTCGAAGGACTCGGGATCTTGATGTGCAGACGGGCTTTCTCTCTGCCAATTGGGTAATTCTCGATGAATACGAAACGCCTGTCCGAAGTGGACATTTTAGTCAGACGATTTATCCGAAAGCTGAAATTGTTCGCATGATGAATGCTGCCGGTTGGTCTTTTGTAACCGACAGCGATAGGGTACCTTTTTCCTGTGAGCCAACGGGTACCTTGTTTATCGGTAGAGCCGCGTCGGATTTGGACGGTGAAAACTGTTCGAAATGCCGAGGACATCTACTGTGAGTGTGATCGGCCCACATCGCCCCGAACCGATAGGTTTAATTTTTCTGGTGAAAACCATTGAGAAATTATCTATCGGTTCGGGGCATTTTCTTTTTCTGCCGTACTGCTAGCTACTGTATCTACTTCTAAAATATTTGATATAGTAAAACTATGAATATCCTACAAACTATCGGGCAGCCAGACAAGGAGATAGAGTATCTCGATCGACCTACGGTCAAAGTTGTTATTAAAAAAGATGATAAGGTGCTACTACTCAATGATGGTCTGCTTCCGGGCGGAGGAATTGACGCCGGAGAGTCTGATAATGAGGCGATCACGCGAGAGTTACAAGAAGAACTCGGTGTCACGATAGAAGATACACAGGAAATCGGAATGATTATTCAATACCGTAACTTTTTAGAAAAAAAGTATGTTATTCGTGGCTATACAGCAACCATTAAAACGACAGGGGGAATTACAAGCCCACAAGACAAAGGCGAGGCATCCTTTGTTGAGCAGTGGTTTACATTAGAAGATGCTATTGCGCACGTTACTCTATCGATCAAACAAGCCGCAAGGAAGTCGATGAATGATGACACGAATCAAGGTAAATTATATAACTTGACGACAACACTTCATCTTTTAAAGTCCTTGATGAAATAGATTCATCACAGTTGTCTTCTATTTGAGAATCATATTATACTACAATAAGTTCGGTAATCATCCTTAAGTCCCTGCCAATATAAATGACACACCGTCAAAGGTGTGTCATTTATATTATATGCTATAATTACAGATATGAATATACATCAACTTCAGCTTGCCACCGTTCCATTTGACGCTATTACATCAGGTGTAAAAACCATTGAATCACGACTTTATGACG
Organism: uncultured Candidatus Saccharibacteria bacterium; assembly: GCA_937873745.1. Classification (GTDB taxonomy): domain Bacteria; phylum Patescibacteriota; class Saccharimonadia; order Saccharimonadales; family Saccharimonadaceae; genus CALMYZ01. The sequence continues at coordinate 11,740 of CALMYZ010000022.1, forward strand.
AAAAACGCCAGACAATTCAACTTGGCGACACTATTATCTTTACAAATCGTGAAAACACCAATCAGACCATCTCGGTAAAAGTTATAGGCTTACTTCGCTATGAAACATTCCACGATCTTTTCGCCCACAATAATCCAGCAAAGTTTGGCGGCGAAAGTGTCGAGTGGCTCGAAAATCAAATCAACGAATTTTATTCTATCGATGATCAAAAGCAGGACGGCGTCATTGGTATAGAGTTTGAGCTAGTCTAGCACTCAGTTAATATTTGCAGGCAAAAAACGAAATAGTTGACAAATAGAAAAAAAGTATAAAATTGAAACTATAGAAGATTCGGACTCATGATCATTCATACATTCATGGAACTATTTCATCAGAATCAAGACAAGAGCCTTCTAGTTAAATAACAAACTAATCCCAAATAAAGGAGGATTAATTATATGTCTCAGAAGACTGAAGGCACACTAATAAACACAATAAAAAATAGTACGAACGAGCTGACCATGACGGGCAAGCCAGTTCTTGTGCAAAATAATTTGGGGATTTTTTATGGAATTCTTGAGCGGGCAGATACGCGCAAGGGGACGGCTCTGCTAAGCAATGGCTATGCAATTTCGCCGGAGCGATACATCACGTTTGTGCAATTTCTTAATTATGTTTTTGACGAGGTGGATGAACCCGACGAAAACAGTGAGATTGGATATGCCAACGGGCTTATGGGCGGTATTCGCGTAGTAGGATCGCAAGCACTCGAAGGGCTAAAGATTAATACAATTACCGACTACGCAACAGAGGGTGTACAGATGGTTCAGCGTGGTAGCTTCGAGGACTCAAGTGTATTCCGTGAGCAATTAACTTCAGATATAATTTCACTAACAGGAATTTATGCGATTGTTCCTATTAGTGAAGAAGCGACCGTACGACAGTCCTTCAACCTGTCGAGACACTACATCGTTCACAAGCTGAACGATGCTATGCAACAGGACATTGACGAGATTGGCGCCATAAAGATAAAGGACACATTCGTCCCGCTCAAGGCCAATAACAAGATTGATATGCCTGATAGTGGAAAAGATACGCGCCTTAGACTAACGGAGCTAGTCTTCGACGATAGTATTGGAGAAGGGGCGAGTCATGATGCTACGAAGTAGTTATAGCCATGAACTGCTAAACAACGGCTTTGCTTACGACAGTACCGCAAAAAATGGTGGACGAAATGCTCGGGGCTTCCCGGTTAAGAGGGGTACTGAAGATATTTTTGTTCACCCGGCTTACGATTTTAAGTTCTACGTGTCGAAGGTTTATGCAGATAGTGATGAGTACGGATTTTTTACAGGAAAGACTAATACGGCTCTTCTTGATACGATCTACCCTCACAACATTAAAACCACCGATTGGCGTCCTTCAGGTAAAGATCCTATACCCGGCTGGACCGACGAAGCGTTCATGGCACTTATGAGTAAAATGTAAAAAACGTTGAATAGCCAGAGGTATTACCCCTGGCTATTCTGCTAAAATAGGACTGTATGGACGACAAGATAATTAACTATATCGAAAGTGAAATCAAGAAGATTGATCGAATTAATTTTCCGTTAGAAAAAACACAAAAGGGTCAGACGAAAATACTTCTTAAGCAAACAGAGGACTTTTTGAAGGGCTTTATCTCGGAAAGTGAATACAAAACACTTCAACGAGAGGCATCAGTTACGAGGGAGCGAGTGCGAACGATCGAGGGCATAGAGGACCATTTCAAGGCCATTGATCAATGGCGACTATTACTCAGAGATGTGACGAATAAGCTTGATGAGGGCAGTGCTATATTGGCATACCAGGATCTTATCGATCGATACCGAAGCACTAATCAATACAAGGAGGAACTACGAGCTCGGTTCGAGATCATGGGTAGACTCTGCGTGGACGACAATAGTATTGATAAATACTGGCGCGAGAAGTGGCTTATTAAACAAATTGGACTAGATAAGGAGATTTATGAAAACAGTTAAAGTATCAATTCAAGATGAAAACACACTCGTCCTCCAGGAAGACGCGTTAAAAGGTGATCTTATTGACCTAAGGTCCATTCATGAAACAGATATCGACAAAACTTCAATCGAAGGGGTAGTCAACTCGATTAAGCGAGATAAGTTTAACGAGGAGGTTGCGAAAGCCCTCGAAGCAAAGGATCGGGAGTACGCACTTCAGCTCCAGATAGAGGCTACTAAGCTTGAAGAGAGAAGCAGAGACTCTATCGCCGAAAAAGCTGCGGAGGTCACTGATCTAAAGGCAAAACTACGCTCTGCTGCGACCGACCAAGAGCTGGCGGTTGCAAAAGCCGTGGGTGTTGTCAAAAATGAGCTAACTAAAGTATCGGCCGAGCTCGAGAGTAAAGATCAAGAAAAAGAGAATGCGATTCTTCAGTTAAATAAGCATCATGAAGATGCCTTGCAGATGAAAGATCAGCAGATTGCCCAGTATAAAGACTTTAAAGCGAGGCAGTCGGTGAAGCTTATCGGCGAGAGTCTTGAGCAGCACTGTCAGAATGAATTTAACTCTGTCCGTACCACCATGTTCCCGTTCGCTTACTTTGAAAAAGACAATGAAGCCATTAAGGAAGAAGGTGAGGTAAAAGGCACGAAGGGTGACTTTGTCTATCGCGACTTCGAATCACAGGGTGGAACTGAGATTGTCTCTATTATGTTCGAAATGAAGGACGAGCAAGACGAATCAACGAATAAGCGTACCGTCGAGAGTCATCTCGATAAGCTCGACAAGGACCGCAAGAAGAAGGGGCTTGAATACGCTGTGCTCGTGACGCTTCTTGAGGCAGATAACGAGCTCTACAACCGTGGGATTGTTGACGTATCTTATAAATACGAAAAGATGTACGTCATCCGTCCGCAGTTCTTCTTGCCACTTATTTCACTGCTCAAGAATGCCAATATGAAGTCTGCTGAAGATAAACGACAGTTGGCCGCGGCACGCAATAGCAATGTTGATATCGAGAACTTTGTCGATAACATGGAAGATTTCAAGGCTCGCTGGGGTAATAATATGAAGAATGCCGCCAAGAAGCACTCCGAAGCGATTGAGCAGATCGACAAAGCGATTAAGGATCTTCAGAAGGTTCGTGATGCTCTCACCACCTCAGACAAGCACCTACTCGCTGCCGAGAACAAACTTGAAGACTTGTCGATTAAGCGACTGACAAAAAACGCACCATCTGTCGCGGAGCAGTTCGATCAACTTCAAAAATAATACTTCAGTTTTTCTGCCGTCATGAGCTTCTATCTTACTATCATCTCTCGACTTTGTAGCAGAAACGTACTAATACGCCATCCATACTGTCTTTGCTATACTTAAGCTATGGAAGTAGCAATCGGAATTGGTATCGGTGTCATCATAGCAGCTTTGCTAGGTAGGAAAAAGCGTGGCAAAACGACGCCGTATGACCCATCAAAAACAAACACGCCTCAAGAAACACCCGAAGAGCGTGAGTGGCGCGTACCGCATGGCAGCCGGGAACTCCGCGAAGAGTTCCAATGGCAAGTCCGGCGGTGGCGGCAACGGCGGTGGTTCGGGCGGCGGTCGATAGACCCAAGTCCAAGCCAGTCCCTCTGGGATACCCGGTGGGTAGCAATACCTTCCAGAGTAGGGTGCTGTTTATCCTTAAGGAAACAGCACCCTACTCGAAAATAATAAACGTTCTAGAATTAAATATGACTAAGTCACGCATCAACAAAATAATACTTAACTCGAGTGGCATATTCTCTGACGATAAGCTCGAGATTATTACCGAAGCTTTTACTATAGCAGTTCGATCAACTCGAAAATTATTGCAAGTGCTTCCGAATATTGACGTGGTGTTTTATCACAACCCGGAAATGGTAATTCCTGAGACGGGCATAGGTGGAAATACGGATACGCAAAACATCATCATGATCCCCTTAGACGCAGACTTTGGCCTCAATCAACATGAGCTAATGCTGACAATATGTCACGAGCTTCATCATGCAGCACGAATGAGTCAGCTGGGGGATACTGATTCACTACTAAAGAAGATAGTTTCCGAAGGTTTGGCAGACCAATTTGAGCTTGAAATTGATCCAAACCACCACCCGATAACATATCGAAAAGACTTAAGTAGTGAGGATATTCAACGAGGCCTCCGTGACCTCAGGCAGATTATCCAGTCAAAAGATGGTGAATATGATTATTACGAATGGTTTTTCGGCTACGGCAAGTACCCCAATTGGTTCGGGTATACCATCGGAAACTTTATCATTTCAAACTACTGGGAAAAAAGTGAGTTAACACCTGCAGAGTTGGTCAATCAATCCGCAGAGGGTTTTATCCCGTTCCTTGATGAATTAATTAGTTAGTACTAATCACTCATTCGAAGTCTAATCAAAACTAGTTATACCACAATAGGTTCGGTAATCATCCAGGAGCCCCTGCCAAACAGGATAGATCTCAGTTTTGAGGTCTTTTTTGTTGATTTGACCTCTGTTATTTTTGTCATTATTTTCGGTTCGGTCAAGAGAATCGTACTCCATACTATCTTTACGTAGACGAGTTTCAGAACTTTGCTACAACAAGTTTCGTGCAGATGCTATCTGAAGCACGAAAGTATAAGTCATTCCTTACGATGGCAGAGCAGTCTACCTCACAGCAAGACGAGCAACGGCTAGTCGATATTATCCTTGCTAACGTCGGTACGGTAGTTTGTTTCCGATCCGGTAGTCCGTCCGATGAACGATTAGTCTTGCCGTTGTTTATGCCTTATATTCAGCAAGGCGAGATAGCTAATTTACCGTCGTACTCATACTATGTCCGCATATCTGCGGTTACTGCACAAGAGCCAATGTCTGGCGTGACGGTAGTTGTCGAAGAGCGAGGTGACGAATCAGTCGCCAGGCGAGTGATTGAATCCTCCAGAGCGCTTTATACCAAAAAGATTCAGGAAGCAACAGGCACGGGAGTAGAGAAATTGCAACCAAAGCCTGTTAAAAAGCAAAGGACTACACGTAAGTCGAAGAATAATCAGGCGGTGAAAAAAGCTAATGACGAATTGTCGGGAATGAAGCCTGTCGCGTAGTTCGATGAGCCACCAGGTCGTGCTATTGCTTATTTTCTCAGTTCGTGCTATAATATTCATTGAACCTTAACAGTTTAGCACTCCCGAGACGAGAACGGCGTTTTATATACAAATCTTGCATGTAATACGCCGTTCTCAATCGACAGTTGAGATCACCGCTGCAAGTCGCATCGGAGAAGTCTACGGCAAGGAAGAGGGTCATCATGACCACCATCGA
>CALMYZ010000023.1 GCA_937873745.1 uncultured Candidatus Saccharibacteria bacterium
CTAGTGATCGTTCTTGCCATTTTGCGTCTAGATTGAAGACGATGGCGTATGGTAGGGTGTCGATGGTTGAACTTGATGAGGCCGAGTCTGTCGACTGGAGTCTCGGTACGTCAACCGTCTTGAGGAATCGACGATAGCCCTCTAGTTCGGGCCAGAGTTGTCGCACTTGCTTGGTGTTGAGCCAGACTGGTCCGGCGATTTTGACAAATAGTTTTAGTGACAAGAAGCTAACCGAGAAGTAGGCAGGAAATAAAAATATACCAAAGATAAGTGAAAAGTTGAAACCGATCAGGATAGCACTTAGCGACCAAGCCGCATGAGGTATATCGTTGAATGTACCTCCTATAGAGCTGATGAATATCCACGGCAGCGTCCAGGCAAGCCAGTAGCCAAAGAAGACTCGCTTCCAAAACTCGACGTGATAGTTTTTTGTTGAAATACCCTTACTCCTGAGCGAGAGTCGAACAGCTCGAGTGAATGCGTAAACACTCTGTCGTATGGGTTGGTTGAAAGTTAGCTGCTGTGGTTGACCGTTTATATCAAGGATAGTGATAGTCTCTACGATACTCTGTTTGTCGGTGCGAGCTGTTTGCTCGTCAAACAGGCGTACGGCTATTTTTGCGTATTCCGGCAAAGCCTCATAGGCTGCTTTATTTGTGACACTGACGGACTTATCAGAAGCGAAGGAGATTATTTTTTTCTGGGCCAAATCGAACAGTGTGGCTCGAATCTCTTTTTCTCCGCATATAGAATCATAAAGCAGGCCTATCTCGGCAGGCGAGAGGTCTCTAGGTGGCTCGTACTGGGTGATGATAGTCGCGGTGTTTTGCTTGAGCACTCTGTCGACGCGTCGCCTCAATAGAGCGGCTACGGCAAGTGCTGGCAATAGTGGAATCATGATGATTAAAAAGACTGTCAAGCTGAGGAGTCCAAGAATTATCCAAGGGTTGCTTATAGTGTATTCCATTTACATAATTTTAACACAAGAGGTAATGCCAGGCTCTGTATGAGATATGAATTGTCGACCATGTAAGGTATAATAAATATGTAATCTAACGCGGAAGGTGATAGAGACAAAAGTTTACCTTAGGTGAATTTT
>CALMYZ010000024.1 GCA_937873745.1 uncultured Candidatus Saccharibacteria bacterium
CCGAACAAGACGGCATTTGTGACCTTTAGTGGACCAAGCTCAAACAAAGTTTCAGCAGCTAGGCTGATGTGAATCTCTGAAGCGGCGAAGTTTTGTAGCATATTATTCATTTATCCCTGTAAGTTGTTTTTTGATGAGTAGTCCAGCTAGACACGCTCCGATAAACGCTCCAGTAAGCATCAGCCATGGAGCAGTGAAGCCAGTCATAGAATCACCGATTTGCCCGAGTAGCGCCAGGCCGATGGTTGGCAGAAACATCCGCCAAGTGGTCGAGCCAATATCGCTCAGCAATAAAATCACCGTCGAACGTTGCGGCGGTGTGTCCTTTGGTGATTTAGAGGTGCTCATTTACTTTTTTATTGTATCATATATATAAGAAAATATGCCAAGAAAACACAGCCACCCGAAACATATACCATACACGCAGACGAGACACTGCCAGGACAAGCGAGCTTTCGCTTCAGAACAGCAAGCCTTGGCGGCCGCCGAAGAGCAGATGCTCGTCGATATGTCGCTCGAACTAAAAGTTTATCAGTGCCTAGACTGCCGCAAATGGCATCTGACACGCTCTAGTAGATAGTTGGCCGCTCATGGAACTGACGAAGAACTGTTGATTCAGTCGGCTTAAGCCTTGTAATAGTAGTACCATCACCAATCTGACCATTTGTGTTTGACCCCCAGCAATAAGTCCTATCATCGGCAATAGCACACTGCCGATGCACTCCACCACCTATTTGCGTAATAGTCTTTCCGCCCAAAACACCAGGCTCAACTAGTACGCTAGCTGGGGTAGCATAGACAGTGTGAGATGAAGCCAAGTTTCTACCCAGTGTACCGTTCTGGTTATGACCCCAGCAATAGACCACAGGCGTTGCTTCATTTGAAAGTGCACACATAGTCCCGTATGAAGCAGATAGTGATACAGCGGCCCTGGTAGATAGAGGCCCAGCTACCTGTACCGGGGTAGTACTAGCGTAATGAGGTGTAGACGGCGATGACCATATAGAGTATCCTGGAGACGACCCTGTACCCAATTGACCGAATTGGTTCGCCCCCCAGCACCAGACACGGCCAGTGCTAGCTATCGCACAAGAAGTAGCTCTTTGATACCAGGAGCGCGTAAAAGGATAGCCGCAGTTTCCAGGCGCCTCGATATCATCTATCACCTGACAAGCGTCATTGTACTGCTCGACGCCAAAAGTATTTCCATTATTACGGCCGCCGCCAGTGGCTATATCCACTATATTGCCACTCATAGAGCTAGAAACTACTGCTACGGCTGTAGTTCTAGTGTCGGTAGTACCATCACCAATCTGACCTCTAGTATTTCTACCCCAGCAGTAGGCACGCGGCGAAGTGCCGGCAATAGCACAGACATTGTCTGAGCCATAAGTCGTAGCTATCTTGGTCACTGGCCGAGATGAAGCCATACCAATACCTGATACCGGGTTATTAGGTCTAGGATTTATAGTATATTTGGTACCATCCCCTATAGTGCCGAATGTGTTGCGTCCCCAGCAATAGACGTTTCCACCGCCAAGCACGCAGAAGAAACCACGCCCAGCTACGATGTCCGTCAGATTACCTCTGTCAGTAGAAGGTATCTGTGACAAATCAACAGCTACAGGCACCCTAGACTCATAACCTAAAATCACAGAACCAACGCCCATTTGATAGTCACTGTTACGCCCAGCACAATAAACCATACTATCTAGCGTTAATACACAGGTAGCACCAGCACCGGCAGCCACCTTGACATCTTGCTTACCCCGTAACACTCCCGCAAGCCTATGCATCCTAACTGGTGTCATGCTATCTGTAGTCGAATTAACACCTAGCTGACCAAAACCATTGTCGCCCCAGCACCAGGTCTGGTAGTCAAAAACTCCGCAACTAATATTAGATCCGCTCACTATTGATTGAGTACTCTTGATACCACGACTCAAACTCATCTTTCTAGTTACGTCGTAACTACGCCACACACTACTGTCAGACTTCTTAAGCAGACGGACGGTACCTGTGGATGTGATAGTGACAGGATTTTCGGTGTTATTTGGAAAAGACACTGAATAGCTTGTTTCTAATTTTTGTGGGCTAGTCTGATTACCCACTGTAGTCGAAGCACCCCCTATAGGTGTACCGCTACAATTATCTCCAGTATTCAATGGATTGGAGGCTGACCAGTTAGCGTTATAGTTAGCATCTGCTCGAATACAAGTCGCGGCGTGCATCAGGCCAGACTCCGCCGCCTCAATCGCCAGCTGATTATAGTAAGTATCAGCCACACTAAGTCTAGTTACAGCTACTGTCTGGATAGCCGACAGTAGCACTATCAGCATCACTACCGAAGCTATTAAAATAGTTGGTAGAGCAAAACCGCTAGACTCACGATATGTTTTCATCTAAGTATAAGTATAATGTAGAGCTATAGTATTTGACAATACAAGTCAGCACGATATACAATATATAGTAATTAAACTACAGATAGGGGACAGTAATGAGCGACACATCACAGCCAAAAGTTATAGTATATAGCACCACTTGGTGCGCATTTTGCAAGACCGAAAAACAATGGCTCGACCACTTAAACATACCTTATATCGAAAAAGATATCGAAAAAGATGCTGAGGCACACAAAGAACTTCTCGACAAAATAGGTGGCGACTTCAAGGGGGTACCGGTGACAGATATAGCTGGCGATATCATCTTGGGCTTTGACCGCCCGAGCCTGCAAGCCTCTATCGAGAAGCATGCTATACAGCCTAGTAAATAGATATTTACTTTTGTATCTATTTATTGTATAGTCTAGTTCAATGAATCGATATGAAACCCCTCAAACCAACCAGCTAGGCTACGAGACTAGTTACGACTGCGGCCAGATAGATGTCCACATAGCAGACAAAGATTCTGTACTCGAAACGATAGACCGGGCAGAGGACGGAAG
>CALMYZ010000025.1 GCA_937873745.1 uncultured Candidatus Saccharibacteria bacterium
CGGTGATTTGCGGTGTGATAGTTCGGAGTCCGCGAGCTTCGAGCTCGGCTTTTAGCCTCGGAGCGGTCGCGCTCATGATGACGGTTTCGCCGGTAGAAACTAGATTGCAAGCAAAGGCTTGTTTAGCCTCTTCTTCCGACACGACTATTTTGTCAAAACCCGAAAGCTCCTCTAGTGCCCGCTGGCTATCTGGCGTAAAAGCCACGGGGCAGTAGGCGATGGTGCCGAGCGAATCATCTGACGGGCCTTTTATGATAGATAGCGCCAGGTCTATGTCGTAGTAGAAACTATCAGCCCAGCCACTACTCTGATTGATGACGGCCTGTCCGGATTTATCTAGCTGCGGAATGGCTTGAAGCTGGATTCTGGTATAGCCCAATGTTTCGGCTGCGAATTGCTGTGCTTCTACGTCGCTACGATAAGTACTGCCACAAAATAGATAATCACCACATGGCAGGGCATCGCCTTGGCCGCTAAACTTCAGTCCAGCTGGCACGCGAAAAACGTCAATTCCTTGAGACTGTAAGATGCTTTCTGCCCAAGACTCCTCGGTTTTGCGAGCGGCCGGCAGGCTGGCTAGGACGGCTTTTTGGCCACGCACCAAGGCCCAGTTGGCTGTATAGACGCCGTCTTGACTGTCGCTGGGCGGATCGACTTTTATTACTGATATTCCGGCTGTCTCAAAGGCTTGCTGTATAGCCGTATGCTCGGACTTGGCAGCCGCTAGATCGATAGCTTCATCGGCATAGTAGGGGTTGATCGGCTGGTCATTGGAAAAGTAGTCAGCACCAGACATGATAAGGGTCGAGTTGATGAGTGTCATTTGATATATATTGTATCATCTAAAGACTATTTTGAGTTAGGCTTAAGATACTTAGCACTCACACTTGACGAGTGCCAATCTGACTTGGTATCATAGGTGTAATAAGAACACACGGAGGGACTAATATGACTTCACCTATTAAACCACTGACAGATCGTGTCGTGGCTGTACGCGAGCAGGCACAGACCAAGACCGCTAGTGGCTTATATTTGCCAGACAATGCCAAAGAAAAGCCGGTCGTAGCCAAGATTCAGGCCGTCGGACCAGACGTCAAAGGTCTAAAGAAAGATGACAAAATCCTCTACAAGGAATATTCAACTACCGAGATAAAAATCGATGGCGTCGAATATCTAATCGTCAAAGAAGAGGATGTTTTGGGAGTTTTGGTATAAGCCATGGCTATCTTAGAAGCTATACAGGACTACGCGCTGATAGTATTTTTAGGCATCATCATCTTGGTGCTAGTCAAGATACTAGTAGAAGTGCATAAGCAGACTACGACTATCAAGAACTTGCAGCTTCAGCTAAAGTCGCATGACGCAAAAGAATATAACGAAGTAAAGAGGAGTAAATAGTAGATGGCTAAAAAAGTATTTTATGATGACGACGCACGTACTCGTGTACTCGGTGGAGCTAAGGCGCTATACGACGCCGTGAAAGTAACCTACGGACCAAAGGGTCGCAATGTGGTCATTGCCAAGGGTTATGGTGGACCGACCGTAACACACGATGGCGTGACAGTGGCCGAGGGAGTGGAGCTGCCAGAAGTTGATGATGAGACTTTGGGCTATAAAGTCGGCGCAGACCTCATCAAGCAAGCGGCCAAAAATCTAAACAAGGCAGCTGGTGACGGTACTACTACTGTAACGGTATTGACATATAATATCCTCAAAGAAGCTAATCGCTTAATCGCCGCCGGGCATAATCCGATGGAACTACGCAAGGGGATCGAAGAGGCTGGCTCGGAAGTCGTGGCTGAACTAAACAAGCTCGCTGAAAGTGTCGAAGGTAAGAGCGACCGCGTGGCCGAGGTAGCGACAATCTCAGCTGGCGACGCGACTATCGGCAAGCTGATCGCCGATGTCATCGAAAAAGTCGGCAAGGACGGTGTCGTGACTGTCGAGGCTGGGCAAGGTCTTGAGATGGAGGCTGATGTTGTCGAAGGCTTTAATTTTGACAAGGGCTGGGCTAGTCCATTCTTCGTAACGGACACTGGTCGCCAAGAGGCCGTCTATGACAAGCCGGCAATCGTCATCACCGACAAAAAAATCAGCACTGCACAAGAGCTATTGCCACTAATAGAAAAGCTGGCTCAGGCTGGCAAGAAGGACATCGTCCTGATAGCTGATGAAGTCGAAGGCGAGGCACTTTCTATCTTGGTACTCAATAAACTCAAGGGCGTGCTCAACACTGTAGTGGTTAAGGCACCAAGTTTTGGTGATCGTCGCAAGGACATCCTCGAAGATATCGCGGTGTTGACTGGGGCGCAAGTGATTAGTGAAGATCGCGGTTTGACATTTGAAAATGTCGAGCTCGATGTTGTAGGTAGCGCGCGCAAGGTGATCGTCGGCAAAGATGAGACAACAATCGTCGAAGGCGCAAGCTCAGCGGCCGACCAGAAGGCGCGGATTGCGCAGATCACAGCTCAGGCGGAGAACGCCAATAGTGAATACGACCGTGAGCAGTTCGATAAGCGTGCGGCGGCGCTGAGCGGCAAGGTTGCTGTTATCAAAGTCGGTGGTGCGACCGAGACCGAGATCGATGAAAAGAAATTCCGGGTTGACGATGCTGTGGCTGCGACCAAGGCAGCGCTAGCTGAGGGTATCGTAGCTGGCGGCGGCGTGACACTAGTCAATCTATCTGTCAAACTAAAAGCCGACGGCTCAGACAGTATCGCAGCTGGTCGCCAAATCCTCAAAGACGCACTCAAGGCGCCATTTGTCCAGATCACCGAAAATGCTGGACTTAACAGCGCAGCCTTGCTGGCGCAAGTCGAGTCTGGTAAGCCTGGCTTCGGTATCAACGTCATGAAGCCAGAGGCTGGCCTCGTCGACGTCAAAAAAGATGGTGTCATCGACCCGGCTCGCGTGACTAAGGAAGCTGTACAAAATGCCGTTTCTATCGCCAGTACCGCAGCGACCATGGGTGCGCTCGTGGTCGAAATACCAGAGCCAGAAATTCCAGCCGCCGGCGGTATGCCTGGCGGCATGGGTATGATGTAGGCTGGTTGTGGTCTAATAAAAACACACCCCTATCTGCAGGTGTGTTTTTATTGGTAGACAGAATAGTGAGTAGATGGTATCATTTACTCAAGAAAACATAAACGGATACAATAGATGAATACAGACAGTAAACCAGAACCTACCAACAATCCACCTCAAGACAATCCAGTTGGCGTGACAAATCAGGCTATCGGTAGTAGCAAAAAAGCCCTTACAAAGAAATCAAAAATAGCTATAGGCGCAGCTGGCGTCGTAGTAATAGCTATGCTTGGTCTCGGTGGGTATAGTCTGTATAAGAATCTAGGAGCTAATGCTAGTACAGCTATAGAGGTGAGGAATGGGCCGCTGTATGGATCTAATGGATTTGTAGATATGGCCGGCAGGACGAGCCCATATGAATATGTTGATAGTAATAACAATTCAGCGGATCTTATATCTTTTAGCCAAGACGGTAGTCGGGTTGTATATTCGGTTACGGACTATAATGACAGTAGTTTGTCAAATATATACACCGCAAGCAGTGACAATAAGGATATTCGCCTTGTTGCTGAAAAGGTGAGAGCGTACAGCCGGATAAGCATATCACCAGATAAGAAGCATGTAGCATATATAACACTCAGGGTTGAGTCTAGCGGCCAGGACAATATTGATATTAGCGTGTGGGGTATAACTACTGTCAATCTTTCTACCGGCGAGTCTTCCTATATAGAAGATTCATCTGAAGGTGAGTTGGATTTAGGCTACGGATCCGATCTGATGTATTCGTCCGACTCGAAATCTGTAATCTACACTACTAGTAAGTGGAGGGGTCTATCGGTATGTAGAGCATCTCTAGACCTAGCTAGTAGCTCATGTCAGGCTGCACCGGATACCATTATTCACGAGGTAAGTGGGCAGGATCGGGTCAGTGGTATGTATAGGTATAGGTACATCGATGACGTCAAGATATCAAGTGATGGCAGTAAATTGGCTGTATCGTACTCTGAAAGCTTTGAAGACAACAGCCTGTCTCGCTATGGTATGAAGGTGTTTGATGTATCTAATAATTTCACCCTAGTCCCAGGAATTGCTGAGACGAGTAACTACAGAATAGGTAGCCTACTATGGTCTCCAGACGGCAGCAAGTTGGTTTATAGCACCCAGTATGAAGTAGGTAGTGAATTAACGCTAAGCATGGTGGATGCTTCTACGGGTAAGGCTGAAAAGTTTCTCAGTGGCCATGATAGTGCGAGATCAGGTTTTTTTAAGGCTTGGCAGCCAATACCGAAGAACGGCAAGCAGTCACCGCTGCCTAGTAGTGTAGGAGATAGTATACGTAATTTTGCAACCTGCGAGCTGATAGGTGCTGACCAGACCTCTTTCGTAGGAGGTAATATTATAAACAATGCTTCAGTAAAGCTGACAGGTAATGGTGCACAAAGGCTCACGGCAAGTAAAGGGTCTGCAGTTAGGGGTTGGGGTCCGTCTGGAGGACGGTCGCTAGTAGATATATCCAGTATGACTCTAGAGCCTGGTGAAGAGAGGATACTGCAGCTACCATCGTATATAGTTGAATATGCTGATTATATGACTCCTACATACCAAATAGAAATTGTAGTCTGGAACGAAGCTGGTACGCAGGGAGATATAGTGTATTGCGGTCCTGCATTCATATTGCCGCAGCCGACTATAGGGATATTGGGTGGCGTAACCAAAACCGTGCGATACGGTAAGTCTATCGAGCTTCAGGCTGTAACTAAACCAGGTGGTGATGTGAGGTGGCATTCTAGCGACAGCGCGGATGCAATACGGGGCTACGAATATAATGAAGGTGTCTACGTCTATACCCACACGGGCAAAAAAGATGTAGGTATATACGCCAGTGTCAATAACAAAAGTATAAAGTCCGAGACTGTAAGTATCAGGGTGACTCCATTTGTAGACGGTAGCACCACAAAGACAGTCGGCAAAAACAAAACCGCAACTATCTCCGGTAGCTACACGCCAAATTCCAAGATTACTCTGTATATGCGTAATTCCAAAGACAAGGTGGGTCAATATCCTACCAAGAAAACTATCACTGTAAATAAGTACGGTAAGTTTAGCTACAAATTCAAGGCAAATAAGAAGTACAAGAGTTACAACTTTTACCTTGCCGGCAGCAATGGTGCTAACACTTCTATCTATACCTATAAAGTAAAGTAGACGATCGATAGTCGAGCTAATTAGTTAGCTCGACTATACTGATAACAAAAAAGAGACTCGACACACAGAGTCTCTTTTTTGTTATGTTTTACACTATCTATTATACGTTAGTTTGCTGGCCGGACAGATAGTCGACTTCTTTGATGATGTCGAGTAAGGCCTGGGCGCGCTTGGTTTCGTCGGTGATAGCCTTGGCGGCTTCGTGAGCTGGAGCTACAAGGTCTTTGTCATCGGTCGAGCGAAGGATTAGTAGGTAGGTGTCAAACTTTTCTTCTGGCTGAAGGTCGAGCTTGTCGACGAGCGGGCGAAGTTCTTGGATGGCGTCTTTTTTGATGCCATCTAGTGTGCTGTCGGCTATGACTGGTGTGGTAGGTAGCTCTGGCGCGACAGGTGCTATACTTTCGACAGCCGGAGCTGGCTGAGTAAATGGCTCAACTGGTGCCATTTCTGGCGCTACAGCGACCGGATCTAGGGCCGGTGCCGGTGTGACAGGTTCTGGTAGCGGTGGTAGATTTGGTGTCTCTTGAGGTGTCTCTACCTCAGAATTCAAATCATTTACCTGATCGGTTATACCTGATAATACTTTTGCTAGTTCTTGATCGTCGCCCACTTTGTTGCCCACCTTCAATCTATTACTACTTATGCTTCTTTGTGGCATATAGTATCATAGATACATAACTAATCGCAAGAGGATGACATATGTTAGATGATTTGACCGTATTACAAAAACGTGACAGCGAAAACACCATAGAGACCACAGCTCTGCAGTATATGCAGACAACTCAAGCTGTAGAAATAGTTAATCCGGGAGTAGGTAGTGCTGCTATCAAAAATATCGTAGCCACTGGCATGGGCGGCTCTGGACTAGCTGCCCAGGTGGTACAGACCTGGCTAGGCGAAGACCTGAAGGTGCCGTTTGAGGCGATTCGTGACTATAAGGTGCCAGGCTACGTAGACTCAAGTAGCTTGGTGATCGTGAGTAGCTGCTCAGGCAACACGGAGGAGGCTATCAGCAGCCTGGAGGATGCTCGCGCACGTGGTGCTCAGCTGGTGATTATTGCTGGTGGTGGCAAACTTTTGGAATTGGCTAGCGAGTACAATCTGCCGCATGTGGTGCTTATCAACGAGCAGAAGGTCCAGCCTCGTATGCTAACCTTCCTACAGCTCAAGGCTATGACCAGTATCTTGGCGGCTTTTGGCTTAGTGTCGGAGTTGCGTATCGCCGAAATCGCCGAGACGTCGCAGTGGTTAGCTGACGAATCTCAGAAATGGAAACCAGAAGTGCCTACGAACGAAAACCATGCCAAGCAACTAGCTTTACAGGCAGTGGGCAAGACACCGGTTTTTTACGGCGGTGAGCTGACTTGGTCACTTGCTTATAAATGGAAAATTAGCTGGAATGAAAATTCCAAAAACGTCGCTTTCTATAACCGATACCCTGAGGTTAGTCACAATGAGTTTATGGGCTGGACTTCGCATCCGGTCGAGAAGCCATTTGTAGTTTTTGACCTGATAAGCAATCTAGAGCACTCTCAGATAAAGAAGCGTTTTGAGGTCAGCGACAGACTGCTAAGCGGAATGCGACCAAAGGCGATAACTGTTGAACTAGCCGGCGACACTATCCTGAAGCAATTGTTTTGGGGCAATGTACTCGCCGACTACGCCAGCATCTATGCGGGACTACTAAACAACGTCGACCCGGGCCCAGTGCCACTCATTACCAAACTCAAGCAAGAACTAGCCTAGTGATAGTAGCGCAAAGATTCGATCGGGTCTTTGCGCGCGGCCTTCATGGCTGGATAAAGACCAAACACGACACCGACGATTAGCGACATAGCTGCCGCTAGACCGATAATCTCCCAGGTAAAGACCGGTACTATCGGCAGGAAGGTGCTGATAGTAAAGGCTGCTAGGTAGCCGAAGATATAACCGGCCAATCCACCGACTAGCCCTATCAGGATTGATTCGACTAGAAATTGCATCAAGATGTGACCATTTGTAGCGCCGATAGCTTTGCGTAGGCCGATTTCTCGAGTTCGCTCCGATACATTTACTAGCATGATATTCATCACACCGATACCGCCGACGACTAGTGATATAGCGGCTACAGCTACGACGACCGACTGTACCAAGTGATAGATTTGGCTAGTCGGCTGAGCGATAGCTTTGCCGGAGATGATTTGAAAATCTTGTTCGCCGTAATGTAGCTCGGTGAGCTGTTGCTCGATGTGTTTGGTTATAGCTGGCAGCTGGCTAGATTGCTCGACCTGGAGATTGATCTGCTGGATCACCTGAGTGTCGTTGTTTAGCGCACTACCGGCCTCTAGATGGATGATGGCAGTATGATCAAAGTCTATGCCGTTGAAGTTTATCGGATCATTGGTTGGCTTGAGTATGCCAATGACCGTAAAACGCTGCCCGCGCACAGTAAATGTCTTGCCGATAGACTGATCAGTGCCAAATAAGCTGATCGAAATTTGCTGGCCTAGTACGGCTGTTTGTTGATCGGTGATGTCGTCTATAAATTGACCATCACGAACCTCTAGATTAGCTAGTTTTTCGAGTGCTGGCGTGCTGGCCACGATAGTGGTGGTTGTGCTGTCGCCGCCCTTTGCTCGAGATGTGCCGCTTAGAGTCATCAGCGGGGCGGATAGTTTGACTCCGTCCACTCGACTAATCGCCTTGTAGTCGGCGATTGTCAAGCTGCTACTACCGATAGATTGCGACAGGGGTATACCTTCGCTACTGACGGGTTGAGCTGGTCGGACGATGGCTAGGTCGTCTTTCATCGACTCTACTTGGCTAGATAGGGTGTGGCTGATACCGGCACCAAGCGCAAAAATAGCGGTTACACTAGCCACACCGATAGTTACTCCCAGGCTGGTCAAGATAGTACGTGACTGACTGGCTCGTAATGAGTCGATAGCGTTCGCCAGGTGGTCAAATATGATTAGGCGCATTACTCGAGATCCTTTCGCCGAGAAGACAGGGTGATTTTTTCTTCGTGAGATTCACCTTTGATGGGTATCTTGGTGTCACTAGCTATCTGGCCGTCAAGCATATGGATGACGCGGCTCGCGTAGGTGGTGAGCTTTGGGTTGTGTGTCACCATAAGGATAGTATTGCCGCGCTTATGGAGGTCTGATAGCTCTTCCATGACGATATGACTCGAGCGACTGTCGAGATTGCCGGTTGGCTCGTCGGCCAAGATGATCGACGGGCTATTGACCAGTGCCCGTGCGATAGCCACGCGCTGGCTTTGGCCGCCGGATAGCTGTGATGGCATATAGTATTCTCGCTCCTGGAGGTGGAAGTTTTTGAGCTCTCGACTAGCTTTTTTGAGACGCTTTAGCTTAGACATACCGCAGTAGGTGAGGGGTAGGGCCACATTGTCGATGACGTTCATGCGAGGTATTAGATTGAAACTTTGAAATATGAAGCCGATTTTTCCGGAGCGAATATGGGCTTTTTTTCGCTTGCTGATACGGTCTGTAGCGACTCCTTCTAGTAGATAGTCGCCGTCTGTTGGCTGGTCTAGTAGGCCTAGGATATTGAGCAGGGTAGTTTTACCACAGCCACTAGGCCCCATGATAGCGATAAATTCACCTTTTTCTACCTCTAGGTCTACCCCATTTAGCGCGAAATACTCAGCATTGCCTATGCCGTAGCGCTTTTTTAGGCCTTTCAGCTCTATGACAACTGGTTTTTCTTTGATTTCTGCCATTATGAATATTATGAGATGTAAAGCCGGTGTAAGCAACCATAAGCTTGGCGTGATTTACACAACTA
>CALMYZ010000026.1 GCA_937873745.1 uncultured Candidatus Saccharibacteria bacterium
GCTGACAATGCTGTTATAAATAGCCGAGTGCTCGTCAAGATGTCACGTTTTTGGCAATTGATGTTTTTGACGGTGGGTATCTTTGTGGCTGTATTCTTGGTAAGGTTTGCACTACCTATAGTCATGGTAGCGGCCATGACTCCACTGAGCTCGGGTGAGGTATTGAACTTAGCTATCAATGACGCTGACAAATATGGCCATTATCTACACGATATCGCTCCGTCTATCAATGCCTTTGGCGGCATATTCCTGTTCCTGGTAGCGATGTTCTTCTTTATGGAGGAGGGTCGCAAGTATCTATGGATACGACCAGTCGAAAAGGCGCTTAAGTCTGCAGCCAAGGTGCCATACCTCAAATATATCTTGGCGCTTGCCACCTTTGTACCAGTCTTTTACTTGACCGATTCAGCCGATCGCGAAGCCGTACTAGGTGCATTGGTAGCCGGTGCACTTACTTATTTGATACTACACTCTATCACCCTCATGATGGAGCAGGTCAACAAGAAAAATCAGCTCAAAAAACAAGTTGGCTGGGCGGCCTTCGTGTCGTTTATGTATCTTGAGGTACTCGATGCTAGCTTCTCGCTTGACGGTGTCGTCGGAGCTTTTGCGTTGACGAATAACATCGTGATTATTATGGCGGGCTTAGGTATCGGTGCCCTCTGGGTGCGGACCATGACGCTTTATATGGTCAAACACCAGACGCTCAATACTTATCGCTATCTAGAGTCTGGTGCGCACTGGGCGATTGCTTGTTTGTCACTAATCATGTTCTTGAAGCTAGCTCATATCGAACTACCAGAGCTAGTCGTCGGTGGTGTTGGCCTGGTCTTTATCGGACTGGCTATCGCTTCGTCTGTCAGGGCGAATCGCCGCGAGGCACGAAAACAGCTCGACTCATAGTCAAATCTGCTATGCTATAGGTATATGGAGAAGACATTTTTCTTTTATGACCTAGAGACGTCAGGTATAAAACCGAACAGCGCCCGTATCATGCAATTTGCTGGCCGACGTACTGACATGGACCTGCGGCCAATCGGTGAGCCATATAATCTGCTAGTTCGCCTAGATGACGACACCATACCTAGCCCAGAGGCGCTGCTAGTTACAGGTATCACTCCTCAGCAGACTATAGCAGATGGACTAAGTGAGGTGGAGTTCGCTCGAGTCTTGAGCGATGAGGTTTTTACTGAAGATACTATAGCAGTCGGTTTCAATAATGTGCGTTTCGACGATGAATTCGTGCGTCACCTTTTTTGGCGTAATTTTTTTGATCCATACGAGT
>CALMYZ010000027.1 GCA_937873745.1 uncultured Candidatus Saccharibacteria bacterium
TTTTGGTGCCGGAAGTAGGACTCGAACCTACGAAGCCGAAAGGCGGGAGATTTACAGTCTCCTGTGATTGCCACTACACGATTCCGGCAAATAAAAATGGAGCCGCTTCACGGATTCGAACCGTGGACCTACTGTTTACAAAACAGTTGCTCTAACCAGCTGAGCTAAAGCGGCATATTTATTAGTTTACCCTGTTGATGATGTTTTGACAAGAGTTTTTTCGTGATTTACATGATCACGCGACGCGGCTGACGGACTCGTTTCGGCTGCGACGGCGGGATGATTAGTTTGGCGGCCTTTTCGCGTAGATTGAGCGCCAAGTCGTCTTGACCGGTACGCTCGTAGGCGTCTGCCAGGATAGTCAAAGTTTGCGGTATCGGATCTATCTCGACGGCTCGCTCAAGGGCCGTGATCATCTTTTTTTCACTACCGAGCCTTTCCTGTACCTTGGCGTAGGCGATGTGCCTAGCAGACACACCCTCTTCCATATCTAGCGCCTGCTCAAAGGCAAGCGCAGCCTTTGCATAATCTTCGGTTTCGTAGTAGATGAGGCCGACATTATGCAAGCTACTAGCACTCGGCTCTAGACTCTGAGCTATCTCAAAGCACTCGATGGCATCCTTGTAGCTTTGCTGCCGCGCATAGAGGATGCCTAGGCGATTGTAAGCTGTCGCGTTGCGCTCATCTACTCGCAAGATAGTCAACAGGGCCTTCTCGGCGCGCAAGTATTTCTTTTCACGAATCGAATCTTGAGCGATAACCCAAAGCTGATCGAGTTTTTCTGATATCTTGACCGGTAGGTCGGCTCTTATCTCGCTGACTGACTGTTTGCTAAATATCACCCAGAAGCCGAGAGCTGTTATGAGGAGAAGTCCTATCATTTCAGTTCTATTATACCATGAGCTTGGTCAGAACCAGCCTTATATTGCCGTTTGCTAGGATACGATCATGCGCAGCGACCAGCTGCTCAAGTCTATCGACTAGAGCTGTGTCCGGCTTGCTGCTGATAAGCTTGCGCACCATGGCGATAGCTAGCTCTGTCAAACGGACCGCCCTGGTGCGATTGTCTTTGTATTTATGAGCTATCATCAGTCCTTCATAGCCACCGCCAGACACTATCGACTGTGCGTCTTTGACTACAGCGGCTACTTCTTCGAAATATTTCGGATCATCGATCAGCTTTTCTAACTCCTCAGACATGCCTGAGGCTAGATACATCAGCTGCTCTACCTTACGACTATCATTAACGCCCTTGCTGGCGATAAAATCTCTAGACTCAGCCTCGCTCATAGGCTCTATATTGAATATCTGCACTCTAGAGCGAATGGTCGGTAGTAGCCTATTTGGCCGAGATGTCAGTAGTATGAAGTATACGTTTTTGCCCGGCTCTTCAAGTAGCTTGAGAAAGGCGGCCTGAGCAGACGGGTTCATCGTGTCAGCCCTGTCTATGACGATGATACGCCGGCTACTGTAGTGGCTTTTTGTGATGTAATACAAATCTCGTATCACCTCAGTAGGGATGATGGGCGTAGCCCTGCTCTCATCTGGTCGTATAAATATTGGCTTTTCTGGTACAATCTGGCGCACTATATCGTCTAGGGCTATACCTTTCGGGGCAGACAGCAAGACAGACTGGGGTAGATTATGCGATAGCTTGTCTACTATTTGGCTGGCTGATTTGCCTATATTCATATTACTCGCTTAGGTTTTTTAGAGAAAAATCAGTCGGCACGTCAGAGCTAAACACTCGACGGTCACCCTCTGGAATAGTAATCTCAAGTTGATGAGCGTGTAGATACATACGACCAGACTCTCGACCGTAGACCTTGTCGCCAGTAATCGGCGTGCCGACATATGCCATATGAACGCGCAGTTGATGTGTGCGACCGGTCTCGGGCTGGAGTTTTATAAGACTATTTGCTCCATCGGTCTCGATCACCTCATATGTAGTACGAGCTGACTTGCCCTTGCTATCGACCTTAAACTGGCTCGGGTGAGCTGGGTTGCGCCCGATCGGCAAGTCTATCTTGGCATGAGCTGGCTCCGGCTGGCCGTCGACGATGGCGATGTATGTCTTTTTGGTCTTGCGCTGTGCAAACTGCTTCTGGAGCAGTGTCGCGGTGGCTTGATTGCGCGCACCAATAATCACGCCGCTAGTGTCGCGATCTAGTCTGTGTATAATACCCGGCCGATTGGTTTCTAGGCCCACCTCTGTGTAGCGACGGAAAAAGTCCGCTACAGTAAACTCCTCGTTTAGCTCACCCTTGGCGTGTGTCAGTACGCCAGCTGGCTTATCAACCACGACGACATTGTCGTCCAGGTAGATGATAGGTAGCTCCTTGTCGCTATGGTCGGCTGGGTCTGGCAGCTGCGGCTCGACTATATCGGTAGACGTGATCGACCTCTTGGGAGATAGCTCAGGCTCACCGTTTACCAGGATGTGGCCATTTTTGATATGCTTCTGCCAAGTACTCCTAGAGGTTGATGGGTCAAACTCGGCTAGCCAAGTATCTAGCCGCTTCTTGTCGCTAACTTCTCTCACCAAATAAACATCTTTGCCTTTGTATGGCATACCGTAGCTCATCAGGCCACCTTTGGGATTGTGGATCAGCTCACTATTCAGCTCTCGGTCGGCAACCTGGATGTTATTTATGACATAGCCTTGGCTATCTTCGGCGGCGCTATCGACCAACATGAAGTAGTTGCTGCCCAGGAAGCGAAATGAAAATGCCGTGTTGGTCTCTATCGGGTGCCATGTCTTGAGCTGCTCGATCTGGCGTGGGCTATTTTCGTCGCCGGCTATCTCAAAACTGCGCAAGATAGAGATAGCGTCTGAGCTACTAAACTTGACCATGACTAGACCTTTGCTCGCAAACCAACAGCGCGCTGAACATCGACAAGAGTCCGACCAGCCTGCTCTCGCATAGCCTGCTCTGACTCTTCTAGCTTGGCAACTAGCGCATCGTCATCGATCGACGCCAGCTTGGATTGAAAGTTTGTCAAAAAAGCTTCGACGGCTTCGGCTACAGCTCGTTTGAAGTCGCCGTAACTCGTACTACCCACCCACTGCCGATTGATGGCGTCCTGAGACTCACCTTTTAGAAGTGCCAAGATCTGAAGCAAGCTAGTGATGCCTGGTTGATTATCCCAGTCAAAATTAACCACACCGACGCTATCTGTAGTGGCACTCATGATCTTCTTATGTGCTTTTGCGGGGTCGTCATTTAGCAGAATTTTAGACTTTTCGTCGCTAGAGCTTTTGCTCATCTTTTTGGTCGGGTCGGTCAAGCTACGGATACGCAAGCCGCTGTCGCGATTCATAAAAGCCGTTTGCTTGGCGGTATCGTGCGGTACTGTAAATATCTCGCCGAACTTGTTGTTGAAACGGGTCGCGATGTCGCGTGTAATCTCCAGGTGCTGGAATTGGTCTTCCCCGACAGGCACCCAGCTAGCCTGATACAGTAGTATGTCGGCCGCCATCAAGACTGGATAATTCATCAGACCCATGGTTATACTGCCGCCCTCGGACTTGTCTTTGAACTGTGTCATGCGCTGCATCTCACCAACATAAGTGAAGCAATCCAGTATCCAGGCAAGCTCGCTGTGGGCTGGCACAAAACTCTGCCTGTATATAAAAGTATCGTCGTTTGAGATATCTAGCCCAGCTGCCAAAAAGTATTTGATATTGGTCAGGGTGTTTTGGTATAAATCCTGATGATCGATGGGTGTCGTGAAGCTATGTAGGTCTGGTACAAACATATTTATCTGATAATCTCCAGCGTATTTACGCTGCATCTCGACTATCGGCACAAAGGCACCTAGGTAGTTGGCTAAGGTCGGCTCTTCGTTGGAGCGAATGCCGGTCAGGATAACTGGTTTTGTCATATCTATATTATATCACTTACGAGGCTTCGGCAGTGCGCTATTGATAGCCTTGACTGTGGTGTTTACAAACTTACTGCCCCGCACCTCGTGAGCAGCTACGATTGTAGTCAGCTTTATGTAGTGATTATCTTTCGTCAGCTGCTTGAGATTACGAGCGACAACAAAGGGGTCTAAGGTACCCTGGATGATATGCGTCGGTATAGCTAGTTTGACGGCGTCGTAGTACGAAGTCTGATTGATGATGGCAGCCTTGAGTGTCGCCATATAGGCATCAACCGAATCTGGGGCGATGTCGAAATCTGGATTTGCCAGGCCGTATTTGACAGCAAAGCCCTTGAGCTTCACAAACTCGTCTGGGTAATTATGGACTGAGTTGTAGATTGATTTCAAGATCTTGTCGCTGCGTGGTAATAGTCTCGGCTTGGTATCGTCGGCCAGATATAACGGCGGACTACATAGTATCATAGATTTAACTAGCCATGGATAATCTTTGGCTATCTCTATCGAGACCATCGAGCCTAGTGAATGTCCCACGAGTATAACCTTTCCTTTGATACTACACTTAACTAGTGTCGCCATGACAGATTGAGCCTGCACTCGCGTACTATAGGTAGCCCAGTCGGGCTTCGGAGAGTCGCCAAAACCGAGCAGATCGACGGCTATGATGCGCACGTCGCTCGGCAACTTTGCGATAACCTCGCGCCAGCTGTCGATCGAGTTACCGATGCCGTGTATAAAAACCAAAGTAGCCCGAGGTTTTTTGACCTGGTTGTCTTCGTAATTGAGAGTATATGGTATCTTGAGCCACTCGTGGGCAATTCTATCTAGAAACATACTTTTTATAATTATAACAGCTACAGGTAGAGTACACCAAAAACACCTCGGAGATACCGAGGTGTTTTGTGGCTTGTAATACGTAGCGCTTAACGCTTTGAGTATTGTTCGCGCTTACGAGCTGAGCGAAGACCGTATTTCTTGCGCTCTTTCTCGCGTGGGTCGCGACTAAGCATGTCGGCTTTTTTGAGTGTTGGTCGTAGGTCTGGAGCATCAACGGTGATCGCCTTGGCAATCGCTAGTTTGATAGCATCGACTTGACCAGCCGTACCGCCACCCTGAACTCGGACTGTGATATCGAACTCTTTTTGCTTGTTGACAAGCGCTAGAGGATCGGTAATCTCAGCAAGTAGAGTCTTGTTGCCATCTAGGTATTCAGCAGCAGGCTTATCATTGATAGTGATATTGCCCTTGCCCTTGTATAGTCGAGCTCGAGCAGTTGCGCTCTTGCGACGACCTAGACCGTAGAAATATTTACCATCAGCCATCTTACTTTACCTCAACTTTCTCTGGTGTCTGAGCAGTGTGTGTGTGCTCACTACCAGCAAATACGCGCAGGCGTGCCATACGATCAGCCGATAGCTTATTCTTTGGCAGCATACCCTTGACCGCGTTTTCGACTAGTCGCTCTGGGAATTTCTCGCGAACTTCCTTGACACTAGCGTCTTTGATACCACCAGGGAAACCACTGTGTCGGTAATACTTTTTGTCAGTCTCTTTCTCACCGGTGAAGACAGAGTCTTTGGCATTGATAACAACAACATAGTCGCCGCCATCGATGTGTGGAGTGTAGGTAGGCTTGTACTTACCAATTAGGTAAGTTGCAACCTGTGTAGCCACACGACCGAGAGGAGCTTCAGATGCGTCGATCAAGATCCAGCGGCGAGTCACCTCGGTAGGTTTCTGTGAATAGGTTTTAGCGTTAGCCATAATTATGCCTTCGCCTCCTTTGGCGTAGCCTTGAGCTCATCAACAAACGAGATAGTCGCTAGCTGTGCACCGTCACCAACTCGCAGGCGTGTTCGCTTAACACGAACGTGGCCGCTATTGCGAGCTGTTAATTGTGGTGCGATATCGTCAAACAGCTTGAAAGCAGCAGCTTGAGTCGATAGCTTAGCGATAACCTGTCGTCGTGAGGCAAGGTCACCCTTCTTAGCTTTTGTAATTAGTTTTTCGATGTAGCGCGCAGTCTCCTTGGCTTTTGGCAGAGTGGTCTCGATAGAACCATGCTCGACCAAGCTAGTAGCTAGACCTTTTAGAAGCGCTCGTCGTTGATCGCGCTCGCGACCAAATTTGCGTCCTTTGTAACCGTGTCGATGCATATTAAAGCTCCAACTCCGCTAGCTTGTCTTTGACTTCGTCAAGTGCTTTTGAACCAAAGCCCTTGAGTTCGCGCAAGTCTTGCTCGCTTAGGGTTACTAGATCGTGTACAGTACGAATCTCGTTGTTGACAAGAGCATTGGCTGTACGAGCAGTTAGGTTGAGGTCTTCGATAGGAGTGTTTAGCTCATTTGTCTCTTCCTCAACTTCACTACCTAGCGCAGGTGCTGCTTCTACAGCAGTGCTGCCAGCTAGTGCAGCGTACTGATTTACCAAGATGGCGGCCGCTTCTTCGAAGGCATCTTTTGGAGAAAGAGTACCGTCTGTATCGACAGTCAAGCTTAGTTTGTCTAGGTTTGTCTCCTGGCCAACACGAGTACCAGCTACCTTGTAGCGGACACGTAGTACTGGAGTAAAGACAGCGTCTAGAGCGATCATGTCGCTGTGGATGCGCGAATCGCTGCTATCTTCGATAGTGCGGTAACCACGACCAGCCTCGGCGACTAGGTCAATCACGATAGACTTCTTGGCGTCATCGACAGTAGCGATGATCTGATCTGGGTTTACTACTTCTACCTCGGCATTTGCCTTGATATCAGCAGCGGTGATAGGACCAGCGCCCTTCTTTTCGATACGTAGTTCAACTGGCTCGTCGGTGTGAACATTTAGGCGGATATTTTTGATGTTTAGCATAACATCAACCAAGTCCTCTTTGACACCTTCGATAGTAGTGAATTCGTGTGAAGCACCTTCTACACGGAAAGCAACTACAGCGCCACCGCGAATGCTAGATAGCAGTACGCGACGTAGGCTGTTGCCTAGAGTGTTGCCGTAGCCGGCCTGTAGTGGCTCAATAACGAACGTAGCACTGTTGTTGTCGTGTTCCTCGACGCTAGCGAGTGCTGGGTTGTGAATAACTTTTGACATATATATACTCCTTGCCCTTATCGTGAGTAGTACTCAACAATTAATTGTTCGTTAATATCTGCTTCAGCTTCTTCACGCTTCGGAAGTCCAGTGATGGAAATCTTTAGCTTTTTGACGTCGCTCTTTAGCCAGCTAAGTGGTGCCTGGACTGAATTATTGACTACATCGTCGATGTTTGAGAAATAACCAGACTTTGTACTCTTGGCGCGGACAACGATTTCGTCACCAGCCTTTAGGCGGATAGATGGGATATCTACGCGCTTGCCATTGAGTTCGAAGTGACCATGGCTCACTAGTTGGCGCGCGGCGCGACGACTAGTTGCTAGACCGGCGCGGTAAACCGCATTGTCTAGACGTAGCTCTAGGAACTGTAATAGGTTTTCGCCGGTTAGACCGTCGCGACGAGCAGCTTCGCTCATCAAACGAGCAAATTGCTTTTCTAGAAGGCCGTATAGGCGGCGAACTTTTTGCTTCTCGCGAAGCTGTGTAGAGTAAAGACTAGCTTTGCCTCGACGACCATGTGCGTGCTGACCCGGGATACCAGATTTTCGCGCCATGATTTTGTGAGCTTTTGGATGTAGTGCGTAGCCCTCGCGTCGGCTCTGTTTAACGATAGGTGATGTATCTCGTGCCATATCCTAGACCCTCCGTACTTTCTTAGGGCGAACACCGCCATGCGGTACGCCGGTTACATCTTTGATGCTCTCGACAACGATATTGTAGCTACCTAGTGCGCGCACTGCTGCGTCGCGACCAAGGCCAACACCCTTTACGAAGACATCTACAGACTTCATGCCGTGAAGCGCTTGAACTGTCTCAGATGCTTTTTCGCTAGCTACCTGAGCAGCATAGGCTGTGCCTTTTTTGCTACCGCGGAAACCGCAAGCACCAGCGCTGCTAGCGGCTAGTACGTTACCTTTTTTGTCTGTAAAAGTAACGATTGTATTGTTAAATGTCGCTTGTACATGCAACTGACCAGCAGGAACTGATCGGCGTTGCTTTTTACGAGCTGTAGTTTTAGCTTCTGCCATATATCTATTCCTTTCCTAGGTCTTACTTGCTGACTTTGGCTGTGCGCCACCGACTGCTACTGCGCGACCCTTGCGAGTTCGTGCATTCGTACGAGTGCGTTGACCGTTAACCGGAAGACCGGCCTTGTGGCGTAGGCCACGGTAGGCGTTCACATCCTTTAGACGTTTGATATTGTTAGTCACCAGGCGTTGTAAGTCACTTTCGGTGGTATAATCTGTGTCGATTATATCACGAAGTTTCTTTTCTTCAGCCTCGGTGAGATCTTTCACCCGAGTGGTCGGCTCGATTTTAGCCGCCGCAAGGATGTCTCGCGCAAATTTTGGACCGATACCGTATATATAGGTAAGTGCGATCTGAACTTGCTTTTCAGAGGGAATGGTTACCCCAGAAATTCGAGCCATGCTTAACCCTGCCTTTGCTTGTTCTTAGGTTTTTTCTTGTTGATGACACGTAGGCGACCTTTACGGCGCACTAGCTGGTCATCAGGACTGATTTTTTTGACGCTTGCACGAACTTTCATAGCGTTCAAACTCCTTCAGTTTTACCCGTTAATATTATTTTGACCAGCCTATCGAGGCTGCTCGTCTTTGAGGCGAAAGCTGATTCTGCCCTTCGTGAGATCGTAAGGGGTCAACTCAACCTCCACCTTATCGCCTGGTACAAGACGGATGTAGTGCTTGCGCATCTTACCCGAAATATGAGCGATAATACTATGGCCATTCTCCAGTTCCACCTTAAACTGAGTATTAGGCAGTGCTTCCACTACCTTACCAACCAGTTTGATGACTTCCTTTTGACTTACCATAGATAACAGTAGTTAATTATACACGAAAGAATGAGTAGAGTAAAGCATTTTTAATAAGTTTCTCACGAGATCTGATTCATCTACAAAATGCCGTGAAAACACAATATTTATATATCTCTATTGTAAACCATATGTGCTACCAGTCAAGCGACTATTTGTAGTCGTCGTAAGTCACCATGAGGGCGCGTGAGTTGATCTGTCGTAGGGCTTCTAGAGCTACCGACACCACGATCAAGATACCTGTACCGCCTACCGCCAGATTGGCGCTCTGAATGCCGGTCAGGTGATATAGCCCATACTCTATGGCAAACGGCATGACAGCTATCAAGCCCAGTACCAATGACCCGAAGAGTATTAGTCGATTCATGGTCATGCTGAGGTATTTTTCGGTCTGCTCACCAGGGCGCACGCCATCGATAAAGCCTCCTTGCTTCTGAAGGTTCTCGGCGATCTCATTGCTGTTGAAGATGATACCTGTGTAGAAGTATGTAAACAAAATCACCAACAAGAAATACATCGCCGGGTAAATAAAGGCTTCTAGATTGCCACCAGTGAACTCGCCCGGATTTGGTGTCTGGAACCAAGTAATGAGATTGTTGGCTAGTTCGGGGTTGTGGCCGCCAGCTTTCATAACCTGACCGATAAAGGCGGGTAGGCTCAAAAATGCCACTGCGAAGATAACCGGTATAACACCAGCTGCAATCAGCTTCATCGGCAAGATACTCTTTACACCGCCGTAATTGCTATTACCTTGGACACGCTTGGCGTAGTTGATAGTTATGACTCGCTGCGCCTCGTTTATCTTGACCAGGATATACGCGGTAGCTAATGATATCGCACCCAGCGCCAAGACGACATAGAAAATCAAAGGATTGACCGGTATACTAAACCAGCCGAATACGCTAAGCGCCCCACTAGAAGTTTCGAATAGGCTCTGGGTCAGAGACGACATAACTTGCGGTAGCTGACTGATGATACCGGCAAAAATAAGCAGCGATAGTCCGTTACCAATACCCTGCTCAGTCATCAGTTCACCCATCCACATAAGTAGCATCGCACCAGCTGTCATGGCTGTAACGGCGATAATCCACTCAAGTAGCGTAGTCTCGCCAAGCCCGGTGGTGTTGCCCTGCAGGACGCTCTGACGGAGGATATATATAAAAGCAATCGACTGGATAATGGCAAGTGGCAGAGTGATGATACGAGTCCACTGCTGTATCTTGCGACGTCCAGACTCGCCGTCCTTGTGTAGCTCTTCTAGTTTCGGGATAGCCTTTGTCAAGAGCTGGGTCACGATACTGGCAGTAATAAAAGGACTAAGCCCGACCAGTACAACCGAAAAGCTAGCTAGCGCACCACCAGACAGGAGATTAAGGAAGCCACCAAAATCAGTACCAGACACGATAGAGTTGATAACTTCTCGCAGCTGGGTCGGCTCAGCTAGAGGCACTGGCACATGAGCCAAGAAACGATAAACGACCACTAGACCGAGCACCGTCAGTAGACGCTTCTGCATGTCGCGATTCTTAAATGATTTTAGTATTGTCTTCCATTTCATAAGTCGTATCTGCCCTATTCTTTGATTTTCAAGCCGTCACCTCGACAGCGTACTTGTATTAGTATACTACATTTTAGACACGTGACAGCAAAAATCCCGACTAATTTGCCGGGATTTTTACAAAAGCTAGCTTAGACTACTTGTCTGAAGCTTCGGCTTCCTTGGTACTCTGCTTGAGTGGAGTAGCGATTTTTTCGAAACTACCACCGGCTTTTGTGACAGCCGCCTGGACACTCTTTGACGCGCCCTGAACCTTGAGAGTGATTTTTTCGGTCAACTCACCACGAGTGATGATCTTGACGCTATGGAAAGGTGTACCGATAAGGCCAGCTTCAAAGAGGCTGAAATTATCGACAGTCTTGCCCTTGAACGCGTTTAGGTGATCTAGATAGACAACCTGAGCTGGAGTACGAATACTCTTGAAGCCACGATGCTTTGGTATGCGACGAACTAGCGCACCAGAACCACCCTGGAATACCGCACTAAGCTTTTTACCAGTACGAGAGCCTTGACCCTTGGTACCACGCCCGGCAGTCTTACCACCACCGGCTGAGATACCACGACCGACACGCTTCTTGTTCCTGTTGGCTGAAACTTGTAATTCGTTGTACTTAGTCATTACTTAGTCTCCTTTTTGGCAGCCTTCTTAGGGGCGTTGAGCCATTGGTCGCGGGGCACTAGGCTACGCAAAGCCTCGATAGTAGCGTAAGCAATGTTGACCTTGTTTGTCGAACCGAGGCTCTTTGTCAGAAGGTTATTGATACCAGTTACACCGATAATCTGACGCACAACACCACCGGCGATGATACCTGTACCTGGAGCAGCCGGCTTGATAAGCACGCGTGCACCTGACAGCTTGACTTCGGCATCGTGTGGAATAGTACTGTTGGCGATCGGGATAGTGATGAGGTTCTTCTTAGCAACATCGGTAGCTTTACCGATAGCAGCCTGTACATCGGCACCCTTGGCAACACCAACACCGACCTTGTCTTTGCGGTTACCGACAACGACTAGCGCCTTGAAACGGAAACGACGTCCACCCTTAACAACGCGTGATACGCGGTCGATATTGATCACAACCTCTTCAAATTCTTTTGGCTCCGCTGGTGCGGCATTTCGTCGGTCATCGCGACGACCACCACGCTGTGGACGACCCTGCTGAGGGGCGTCTGATCGTGGGGTAGTATTTGCTGTAGTTTCAGCCATACTAGAACTCCAATCCTTCTTTACGTGCAGCTTCAGCTAGTGCCTTGAGGCGACCAGCGTATTGTCGACCATTGCGATCGAACACAACTGCGCTTATCTTTGCTTTCTTTGCTTTCTTGGCGATATCTGTACCGATTACGGCAGCTTTTTCTGTCATATTGCCAGTAGCTTTGCTACCTACAGTAGTAGCGGCAGCGATAGTCTTCTGAGCCTCATCATCTATCAGCTGCGCGCTGACGTGTAGATTACTGATGGTCACAGTTAGACGCGGGCGAGCAGCGGTACCGCTGATCTTTGCGCGAACGCGACCCTTGCGAAGCTGCTTGTTTTGTAGTTTTTTAGCTAGGTCTGCCATGATTACTTACCTGCCTTTCCAGCCTTGCGAAGCAATACTTCGTCGACATACTTAATACCCTTACCCTTGTAAGGCTCTGGCTTCTTGAGGGAGCGGATTTCCGCTGCCACCTGGCCAACCTGCTGCTTGTCGATACCACTGACTGTGATAGTCATTTTTTCGACAGTTAGCTGGATACCAGCTGGCGCCTCGTATTTCACTGGGTGTGAAAAACCGAGTGCCATTTCGATGTTCTGGCCACCGCCAGATACACGAAAACCAACACCGTTGATCTCTAGCTTCTTTTCGAAGCCCTTGGTTACGCCTTCGACGGCGTTGTTTAGGAGCGCGCGCTGCAAGCCGTGCTGGGCTTTGGCGATACGCTCGTCGTCTTTGCGGGTAACAGTTGCTACACCGGCATCGACAGCGACAGTTACGTCACTAAGATGAGGAACGACGAGTTTGCCTTTGGCGCCTTCGACGATGATATCATCTGAGTTGACCGTGATTGTCACACCTGCTGGTACGTCAATTGGTAGTTTTCCGATTCGACTCATACTTACCTTTCGTTATGGTCGAGCAAAATTGTTTGTTTTACGGCTGATACACTACTAGTAGCATGAGCGCAAAATCTCCCGATTTCACTCGCAATTTATTATCTAGACAATTGTAACATAGACAGAGGTAAAAGCCAAGCTATAAAATAACCGCCAGCTTAGCGGCGGCTACGACCCTTGGTCTTGTTTTCGTGTATATAAGCCTTCACGCGGCTCACCTCTTGCTTGATCCATTCCATATTTTTATACTATCATATTTTGATA
>CALMYZ010000028.1 GCA_937873745.1 uncultured Candidatus Saccharibacteria bacterium
TATGAGCAAAAATTTAGTTATAGTAGAGAGCCCGGCCAAAGCCAAGACTATCGAGAAATATCTCGGTAAAGATTTTCATGTCTTGTCGAGCGTCGGTCATATTCGTAGTATTGTCAAAAAAACCAAAGACGGCACGCCGCCGATAGACATCGATAACGACTTCAAAACCACCTACGAAGTGGATCCAGAGAAAAAGAAAGTCATAGCCGAGCTCAAGCGAGCCGTCAAAGTGGCTGATGAAGTCTGGCTCGCAACCGACGAAGACCGCGAAGGGGAAGCGATAGCCTGGCATCTTTGCGAGGTCCTGAAGCTCGATCCAAAGACGACCAAGCGTATCGTATTTCATGAAATCACCAAGAGCGCTATCGAAGAAGCCGTCAAAGCCCCGCGCACTGTCGACATGGACCTAGTTCAGGCTCAGCAGGCTCGTCAGATATTAGACAGAATTGTCGGCTTTGAGCTCAGCCCTGTAGTCTGGCAAAAAGTCCCCGGTGGCAAGTCAGCAGGACGCGTCCAAAGCCCGGCCGTGCGACTACTGGTCGAGCGAGAAAACGAGATCAATGCTTTTGCCGGCTCGAGTCAGTTCAAGGTCAGTGCGCTATTTTTTCACGACAATCAAGAGTTTAAGGCTGAGCTCAAGCCACGATTTGATAGCGAAGCTGAGGCGACTGATTTTCTCGAAAGCATCAAAGATGCCGACTTCAAGGTGTCGGACATCTCCAAAAACCCCGGTACTCGCAATCCAGGCGCGCCTTTCACCACCAGTACGCTCCAGCAAGAGGCCAACAGCAAGCTGGGTTTTGGCTCAAAAGCCACCATGGCGAGCGCTCAGAAGCTCTACCAAGACGGTAAAATCACCTATATGCGTACCGATAGCGTCAATCTATCTGGCCAGGCTATTGCTTCGGCGACAGATTTTATCAAGCGACTTTATGGGCCAGAATATTCAACCGTCCGCAAGTTTAAGACCAAAAACTCATCTGCCCAAGAAGCCCACGAAGCCATACGACCAACCGATATGTCGCTTGAGACTGCCAGTAACAACGAATACGACCAAAAGCTCTACGACCTAATCCGCAGGCGTACCCTGGCGAGCCAGATGAGCCCGGCCAAGCTCGAAAACACCACCGCGACTATCACTATATCGACTCGAGGTGAGATTTTCGAAGCAAAGGGTCAGGTGATTACCTTTGACGGCTTCTTGCGCGTCTACGGCTCATCGAAGGAAGAGATCTTGCCACCAATCACGGCAGGTGATGTTCTCAATTATAGTGAGATTGTCGCCAAGCAAGTGTTTGCCAAACCTCCAGCCCGCTACACCGAAGGTAGTTTGGTCAAAAAACTCGAAGACCTAGGTATCGGCCGACCGAGCACCTACGCCACCATCATAGATACCATCCAGACACGCGGCTATGTCGAAAAGGGTGACGGAGAAGGCGCTCCGCGCGACGTTATCGTTGTCTCGCTGACTAGCGGCGACATCGATCGCGAAGTTGTTCAAGAAAAAACCGGCTCTACCAAGGGTAAACTAGTACCGACTCCGGCAGGCGAGCTAATCGCAGGCTTCTTGTCAGACCACTTCGAGCAGGTCGTCGACTACGATTTTACCGCCAATGTCGAGAAAGAATTTGACGCTATCGCCGACAGCAAGCTCGATCGCAACGATATGCTACGTAGTTTTTACGGTCCATTTCACAAGCTCATCGAAGGCTCAGGCGCCATCGACCGCAGCAAGGTAGGCACTAATCGCGAAGTCGGCATCGACCCAAAGACCAGTAAGCCTATCATCGCGCGCTTCGGGCGCTTCGGACCGATGCTTCAGCTCGGCTCGACAGAAGACGACGAAAAGCCACAATTCGCACCCCTGCCAAAAGGTACCAAGCTAGAAACTATCACCCTAGAAGAAGCCTTGGTGGCGTTCAAACTACCTCGCATCGTCGGCCAGACAGCCGACGGACTAGATATCCGCGCCAATGTCGGGCGCTTCGGACCATTTATCCAGATCGGCACCAAGACCAAGACTACCAAGCCACTCTATGTCAGCCTCAAAGAAGACGACCCGCACGACATCACCTTACCAAAAGCCCTCGAGCTCTACGAAGCCAAGCTCAAAGCCGAGGCCGAAAAGAATATCGCTGACTTCGGTGCCATCAAGGTATTAAATGGCCGCTTCGGACCATACGTGACAGACGGCAAAAAGAACGCCAAGATTCCAAAAGACGTCGATCCGAAAGAGCTAGACGAAGCTGCGGCTAAGAAACTACTATCTGAAGCACCTGCCAAAAAAGTTCGCGCTACTCGCAAAAAATCGGCCAAAAAATAGCTCAGTCCTTCCGCACGAGACAACAAGCTGGCGTAAATACCAGTCTCACAACACTATTTACATAGCGACACAATTTTATGCTATAATAAATTATAGGCATAGTTAATTGACATATAAAAAATATTGTTTTATAATCTATACAAGATTAAATAGCAATAACCTGTAATCGGTGGAACGAAGGGACACAGCGTCAGATGGACGACTCAACACAGAACGACACGAACAGTATCTTATCCGCAGCCATAGCAGAGGCCTTAGCCGCAATCGACCAAGACCGTGAAAAGGAAATTATCTCTCGTCGCTTCGGTCTAAATGATCGCAAAGAAACTCT
This sequence comes from uncultured Candidatus Saccharibacteria bacterium, assembly GCA_937873745.1. Classification (GTDB taxonomy): domain Bacteria; phylum Patescibacteriota; class Saccharimonadia; order Saccharimonadales; family Saccharimonadaceae; genus CALMYZ01. The sequence continues at coordinate 2,655 of CALMYZ010000028.1, forward strand.
CGAACAGATCGGTGAACTCCTCGGCATCACCCGTGAACGTGTCCGACAGCTCGAAAAAGCCATCCTGGTGCGCCTAAAGATCGCCACCGAAGAAGGTAAAATACCAGCCATCGCCAGTGCCGAGAGGCTAGTCATAAAGCAACTATCAGAAAATGGCCGCACAGCTCGTGTCCGCGACCTGTCAGACTCACTCTTGGGCGAGGCTAGTGACGAACGCACTCGTGCTCAGATCGCCTTTATCGCAGAGTTGTCTTCGAAACTAACCGTCCTCAACGAAAACGACAACTATCACCAGGCTATCGGTATCTTGGAATACGGCGACGAAAAGAAGCTAAAGTCAAATATCGACGCCATCGTAAAAGCCATCAAGCAGCACGGCGCCCCGATCACTATCGACCAACTTCACGAACAACTACCTGGCTATGAACACCCGAGCCACATCCGCTCACTAGCTAGCGTCAGCAAGCTCTTGGCTCACCTAAAGGACTTCTGGGGACTCGCCAAGTGGCCGACCGTCAACCCGAAAAATATTCGTGATAAAATCTACGTCATCTTGGCCGACAACGGCAAGCCGATGCATTTCTCTGACATCGCCAAAGAAATCAAGTCTAGCGACTTCAAGCGCAAAGACGTCACCACTCAGGCCATCCACAACGAACTCATCAAGGACAAGCGTTTCGTCCTAATCGGTCGCGGCATCTACGCACTAGACAACTGGGGCTACAGCAAGGGAACCGTATCCGATATCATCAGCGACGTCCTCAAGAAAGCAGGCGAGCCACTTCACCGCGACGAGATAGTCAAGCGAGTTCTCAAGAGCCGCCAGGTCAAAGAAACGACTATCTTGCTAAACCTACAGAGCAAATCCAAGTTCCAGCGCGTCGCCAAAGCGACTTATCAGCTCAATGTAGAAGCCTAGTACGATCTACAGCACCGGTATAGATTGCTATGTTTACATCTGGCTGATAAACTATAGCCATGAGCAATAACATCAAAAGTAGTCAAGGCTTTACTATCGTAGAGCTATTAATTGTCATTGTAGTAATCGCTATACTAGCAGCTATAAGTATCGTTGCATTCACTGGCATATCTCAAAGAGCCAACAGCTCGGCTATGGCCTCCCAGGAGTCTCAGGCTAAGAAAAAACTAGAAGTCTACAAGGTAGATAACGGTGCCTATCCACCAGACCAAGCCACCTTTAACACCTTAATGGGTCAAAAGCAAGGTGATAAGATATACACTACCTACAGCACCACAGCCCCGTACAGTAGCTATAGTTTAAATACATCATCAAATGGCGATGTTGGCGTGTCATTACCCTGGACTAGTGATGGCTATAGTGGTCTAATTAATTATCTCGGTACAAATGGTGGCGTAGACTCATTCAGCAATCCCCACCCATCAAAAGTAATAACAAGCCAGTCTACGACCTATCGAACGAACGAAGAGGCTTATCGAGCGATCGACCATCAGATATCAGCCGACCCGAACAGCTCGCTGAACGGCAGCTCTCACACCAATAACATAGCTAATTCATGGTGGAGACTTGACCTGGGTGAGGGTAAAACTATAGCATTACAACGCTTTGGAATTATAGGTCGCAGCAATGGCGACCAGCACCCTCGCAACTTCACTATCCAAGGCTCTAACAACGGCACCTCTTGGAGTAACTTAGCCTCTACCGCCAGTACTGGTCCAGGTGCTAGCACCTGGTGGTCTATACCCGTCACCACTAACCAAAAATATAGGTTTATACAGATTCTACAGACTGGATCCAATAGCTTTGGCGCCAACTACCTAACTATCGGTGATATAGAGCTGTGGGGGGTCTATTACCAGTAAAGCCTGTAGCTTGCTATGCGCACATCTGGCTGATAAACTATAGCCATGAGCGCCATATCTAGCACCAGTCGAGGTTTTACGATCGTAGAACTAATTATCGTCATCGTCGTCATCGCTATCTTGGCAACCATCGGCGTAGTAGGTTTTAGTAGTATCAGCACTCGTGCTGAGGAGTCGAAGCTTCAGTCAGACCTAGCTAGTGCCGCCAAGAAGATAGCCGCCGATGCGGTTGACTCCAGCACTGGAGTAGGAACATACTCAGCCGATGGCAACGGTATACCAAAGAGCGAAGGCACTACTTATCAATACAATCGCACCTCCGACACCGAATACTGCCTAACAGCCACTTCTTCAAAGAGTGATGTCAAGACGTATCATATAGCTAACAATAGGAGTGTTACCGAGGGCGCCTGCTCCGGCCATAATCATGGTTCAGGCAGTCCATCTAATCCAGCTGCTATAGCCGTCCAAAAAGCTGACACTTTTGTGGCTAACGTGAAATCACACGCGCAGGCAAATAGTTTGCGTTTGTCAGATTATAATACATCTGGATATAACGAACCCGCCAGGTCTAACTTGCTGTCAGCAAATCCAGGCTACGTATAGGCGTGTGATCATGGTGAGGCTACATGGGGGTGTGGGGTAGGGTCTCCGGATGGATGGGAGTATATCCTTTGGTCTCACCCCCCATACGTTTATGATCCCGATGCTACTTTTTACCTCGACCTATATAGTATGGATGGAGTGCGTTTTCGCTTAATGATGGACGCAAATGGCGAGATTACCGAACCCATACAATAATATCAATATTACCGTAGCTGGCTTCGGCTACCACACCTGGAAGCAAGCCGAGCAACGCCACAAAGTCACCAAGTTTCACCAAAACATCCAGAAAAATCTCAAAGATAAGGGTCTACCCGGATTGCCGAAGCTACCTGGGCGTGACTAGTTCGCTCGTATACCTACACTGGCGACTCGATATAATTGCAAACTAACGCCTAAAGTGTGATAATGAAAGATGATTATGG
>CALMYZ010000029.1 GCA_937873745.1 uncultured Candidatus Saccharibacteria bacterium
AAATGGCTCAACGCCGAGACGGCTACCGACGAAGACTATGCCCAAGTAGATGCGCTACTGGTGCCGGGCGGATTTGGCGAGCGTGGTGTCGAGGGTAAGATTGCGGCTGCTCGCTATGCATTAGATAACAAAAAACCATATCTTGGCATATGCCTAGGCTTACAGGCGGCCGTGATTGCTGCCGCTCGAAAAGCTAGACTAACCGACGCCAATAGCACTGAATTTAATCCCGACACCAAGCACGACGTGGTCTATATAATGGACGGCCAGCAGGGTAGGGAATCGACCGGCGGTACATTGCGGCTGGGGGATTATGAAGCCACTCTCGCGGCTGGCTCAAAAGTAGCCACAGTCTATGGTGGTACTGAAGTGACAGAACGCCATCGTCATCGCTATGAGGTCAATCAAGCGTTCAAAGCCGATATAGAAAAAGGCGGACTGACAATCAGTGGTACCTCGCCAGACGGCAAGCTGGTGGAATTTGTCGAAGCGACAGACCACCCATATTTCGTAGCGACTCAGGCGCACCCAGAGTTTCGCAGTCGTCCATTCCGAGCGCATCCGTTGTTTGTCGGGCTTATCTCAGTAGCAAAAGACTAGATACGAACCGCGTAGATGATAAGCCGAGCATCGTAGGTACCGATAGATGGTACGTAGGTGCCGGCACAAGTCATCAAATTTACACCTTCACTCGCACCGCCATAGACACGAAGCGCGCTGCGCATATCAACGTTACTTAGGGCTACTACTTCTCTATGTACAACTCTGTAGATGTAGCTCGTGTCGTCGGCTCCGGTGATGGTGATATTCGCGCCAGACGAGAGACCGGCAAGCCCGCTAAATATGCCTGGGGTATGGCCGTCGTAGAAGCCAGCGCCAGGTGCGCCGGGTGCTGCGCTACCATTCCAGCGACCCACGACTGTAGCCGGTACATCTATCGCGCCAGCACTAGTCAGCCCGACGTCTGTATAGGCTGAATCTAGACCTATGCTTGGTATAGATATGCGATTAGATGATGGTGCGGGGGCTGGCGCTGCTGCAGTATCGGGTTGCCGCACGACGGGTGTAGCGGTGGTCTGGGTGGCTGCTTCTTGGGTAGGTTTCGTCTCGCGCTGAGTGTTTTTAGACTTATCTTTGGTCGGATCTGTCCCGCTAGACTTGGTAGATGATCGCTTCGCCGCCACTGTGTCTACAGATGTCGCGTCAACAACCGGGGCGACCGCGAGAGGAGTGAATACTCCAACCAAAAGAGAGCCACAGACTAAAGTAGCGCTAAATCCACTTACAATACGTAAAAGCATACCTCGCATAAAAACTCCAAAACATTAAAAAACCAGAGGTCTCCCTCCGGTTTAT
>CALMYZ010000030.1 GCA_937873745.1 uncultured Candidatus Saccharibacteria bacterium
GAAGAAATTGCTCCACGCGATATCGACCCACAAACCAAGCCAGAGAAACTACGCGAGGTGCTACTGTATGTCCTCGAAAAAGTCGGCGCCAAGCCAAACGTCGGCGAGACAGTGCTGTATAAACTGTTATATTTCATAGATTTTGATTACTACGAGAAAACCGGTCAATCGATAACGGGACTGACGTACATCCGCAACCATTTCGGCCCAACGCCAACACGCGACTTTATAAGTGTAGTCGAGGGAATGAAAGCCAGCCACGAGCTAGAAGTAGTAGAGACGAAGTATTTCAAAAATACCCAAAAGAAATATCTGCCACTCAAAGGGGTGAATCTAAAAGCTCTCAATGCCGAGGAGCTTCGCCACATCGACACAACCTTGGCGCGACTCAGCGACAAAACAGCCACCGAACTAAGCGAGCTGTCGCACTACGATACGCCATGGCTGGCTGCCGGTGACGGCAAGCCCATCGACTACCGCGGGGTGTTTTATCGCACTGCGCTAACCGCTGTCACGGAGCCAGAGGATGAACTTTAGTCAGACACCAGAGTTTCAAAAAGACGTCAAGCGGTTATCCAAAAAAGTAAAAACGCTCGTTGATGACCTTGCGGCTGCAGAGCGGTATATAGCGCCGCTTTATCAAAAGTTAGCACCCGATGTTGATGTTGCCGAGTATCGTCGCAGCTTCTTCGCCGGTAAACGAGCTGCGATTTTGCCCGGCTCGACTGACAAAATCGAGATCATCAAAATGCGACTCGATACAACCACTCCGCAATTTCGGCAAAAGTTACGGTTGGTATGTGTTGCGATCGTGAACGATGATAGCGTTACATTTGTAGAGCTGTATTCAAAAAACGACAAGAGCCGCGAAGATATATCTCGTATCAGTGGGTATACACCTAGCACTAGTCCCTAGAGCTTGAATCGTACCAGACAAATGACTATATACACCGCGGCAGGTGGTGAAGTTTATGTTGAGGGCGGTTTAGGGGGCGAAGGCCGTTGATTTTTCGGCCCATCTGTGATAATATAAAAGAGTATACCGATACGGGCAATTCGAACGGAGAAATACCTAAGAAGACCCCGTTTTTTTATTTGCGATTCTTTTTGTAGGCGATTTTTGCTTTAACACCAGGCTCATCAAGAAATGCTGTGTAGATGGGGGTAAATGCGCGGTATAGTGACGACATAGACTTTCTATTCGGCGCTAGCAACTTTTTGAACTTATCTTTACCCACCAAGTATCGCACCATCTTGTAATAGTCACCGTCGCCAGATACTAGCACGACTTTGTCGAACTTTTCTTTCTCGGCAATCTTTTCCATAATATGAAATACGATATCGGTGTCAACATTGCCTTTCTTTTTGCCGATCATACTCTGGCTGTGTTCGCGAAAAGTCAGTATGAAACCGGCTTTTTGGATGTTCTCATATAGTTTTTGCTGGTCATCGTCGACCGCGCCGAGGAAGTAGTAGGCGGTTTCTACCTGATATTTCTCGCGCAGATAGACACGGAAACGAGCCAAATCAACACCCCAGCCAAAAGACTTGGTGTTCATGTGTAGGTTTTGCCCGTCTATAAATGCCTGGTTTACCATAGCTCAATTATACCTTAGTTTTGATATATAGCCTGAAAGGTCAAACCTTTTTAAATCAGTAGCTGGGTATTGTCGGTGATTGCTACGTATTCACAACCCTGCTCGGCACAAGGTAGCGCGAGCCGTACTACGAACAGCAAAAGGACGATAACGGCCAGCCGCGGCAGGTGGTGAAGTTTATGTTGAGGGCGGTTTAGGGGGCGATTTTGCCTACAATATAGGGGATAAATACCGGTAATCAAAAAGGAAGACGTTGGCCCAAGCTATCCAGCAAGGGCGACGTCTTCTACCTATAATGCTATCAAACTACTTATGAAAAGTCAAGCACTCACCATTGAATCGCACGATCACCACAAGGCCTTTCCAGCTTTTGATGCGGTCAAACTCACCCTTTAGTTTTTTCAAGCTCTTATTCTCCGAAGGTTCATTTAGACTGCGCAAATCTATGATCAAGTTGCTTGCTTGTTTGAGTCCAGCTCGCAGGGTATGCTCTATGGTATATTTACCAAGTTTTTCGATACTTTTTATCTCCCACATCACGCCATCCATCAAAATATCCGGGGTTTTCGCACCTTTGACACGACTTGGCTTGAGGAATTTAATGCTTTCCTTTGCTACTCCGTGTGCAATCAATACTTCGACCACTTCTATCTCGGCGGCAGAGGGTCGTGCACCAATTTCAAGCTCGATAATGATATCTTTTTTGGTCATTAATTGACATTTTACCACGCCCAAGGCTTGCTAGATATCAAACAAGACGCTGGCCGGAAGCTAGCCGGGCGGGGGTGAAGTTTATGTTGAGGGTGGTTTAGGGTAGAGAATAGGTGCTATACTAGATATATGAACGACGATCAATTTACGAAATTATTTAAGTACATGGAGAAGCGCTTCGATGGTGTCGAGAAAAGACTGGAGTATCTCGAAGAGAATATGGCCACGAAGGATAGTATTGATCACCTAATAAACACTATGGACGATTTCATCCGTCAAATCACCGACCGCGATGCCGAAAACGCCGCTCGCGACGCGCAATTCGCCCGACTGCTAGAATGGGCACGCGAAGTTTCCAAGAAAACTGGTGTACCGCTTCCTAATCTATAATAGGCAATCGATATCGGCAATCAAAAAAGAAGACGTTAGCCCAAGCGACCCAGTAAGGGAGACGTCTTCGCTAACATTTAGACCACTTCTATCTCGGCGGCAGAGGGTCGTGCACCAATTTCAAGCTCGATAATGATATCTTTTTTGGTCATTACTTATTATTATAAATATATGAAACAGCGTTTCGCTAGATACTACAGACTGTTATTCTCACTCGGCGCGATGGCGTCTTTTGCTGTAGCTGTGATCTACTTACTGCTCACACCAGAAGAGGCTGCGTCTGTCGATGGATTCCAAAAAGTAGTACTACTATACGGGCATTCCGTCTGCTGGTTTTTGCTATGCGCGGCCTGTGTTTTGTGGGCGATACTGAAGAAAAATAAATGGTCGGAGATTTTGGCCTATACAGCATTGGCCGCCTATGTCGCCTTTGCGGTAGTGCTGTTACTCGAGCAATGAAGCCATCTTTTTGGCGATGAAGCCAGTAGCCCTGGTGGGACTGAAGCGATAGAAGCGGTTCATAAAGTTCGAGTCGGTACCGGTAAATATCTGTAGCTTGTTTTTTTCGACCCCTTCAACAACCAGCTCGGCGACTTTTTCGGGAGCTAGCATTTTGTACTTTTTAGCATCTTCGGCGCTGCTCTTTGGTCGCTTGACACCGGAATTCTGGGTGATACTAGTCTCGGTGGCGCCAGGAAATACCACACTAACACCGACATTGGTCGAGAGCAGTTCGGCATAGAGAGCTTCTGTCAGTAGCTTGACACCGGCCTTTGATGCGCCGTAAATGGCTTGGCCCGGCACCGGCAAAAAGCCTCCCATTGATGAGAAGTTGACCAGATGTGCTTCGGGTCGCTTGAGCAGGTGTGGCAAAAACGCTTTATTGATATAAATGGTGCCGTAGAGATTTACATTAATTACTTTATCGATAGCGTCATAATCTAGCTCTGTAACCTTGACAAAAGGCTGAATGATACCGGCGCAGTGAATGATGCCGTCGATAGCACCCAAGTCGGCGATGATTTGCTCTGGGAGCTTATCGACAGACTGCCGGTCGGTAATATTTACGGCGTAAGCTGTTACTTTTCCTGGGTACTTTTCTATCAGACTAATCATAGATTCGGCCTTAAGGTCTATAGCGGCCACTTCGGCCCCGCGCTCGATCAGACGACTAACAATCGCGCTACCAATTCCGCCTCCGGCGCCAGTGACTGCTATTATTTTACTTTTTATTTTCATAATGGCTCCATTCTTGTGGTTATTTACTATCTAGTATCATACACTAGAGACTATATGTCACGCATCAAATCACACCTCACAGATAGACAGTTAGTATTCCAAGAAATATTTATAGGCATGCTGATATTTATCGCCGTATTGGGTGTGCTTGGAGACTATACCGATATCGTATATGTTAAGAGTTTTTCGGTCGTCCTGATGTCGGCTTTGGTGTTAGAGTTGCTAACTTTTGCGACCTTGTGGCTCAAAAAGCAAGTGCTCAATACCGTAAAGAGTAGACTCGGAACCAAACGTAAGCCCCTCAAGCTGCTATCGGTTTGGCCGATATTATTTTTGTCGAAATTTATCTTCATATGGGTGCTAGACTTACTGTTTAGCGACTATATCCATATCAAAGGGTTTTTAGGTATATTGATTGTCGTCGGACTCGTGACAGTTATACAGAGATTTAGTTATTATATTTTTATACGACTCGGTCGATAGACTCACTCCGCATAGAATCAACAGATAGCGTATACTATACCTATGACTTCAATCGAATTTTATTATGATCCGTCGTGTCCTTTTTGCTGGATTACGAGCCGCTGGCTGTTGCAGGTGCAGGCCGAGCGGGAGATAGATATTGCTTGGCGACAGTTTAGCTTGGCGCTCAAAAACAGCGAACTAGAGACGAGCGACAAAGAGGGCGACCATGCTGCGACTCATCGCGCTTCGCACCGCGTCCAGCGCGTCATCCGCCAGGCTACGACAGAGCACGGCGCGTCTGGTATCGAGCTGTATTCAGAATTCGGGATTCGGTTTCATATCATGGAAAAGGGCTTTGGCGATGACATGATACGTGAAGTACTAGAAGCCAAAAAACTACCAGCCGAGCTACTAGCCGCCGCCGACGATACATCACTAGACTCGGCACTACAAGCCGAGCTCGACACGGCTATAGATGCCGCCGGCCAAGATATTGGTGTGCCGACTATCGTATTTACCGGCAAAGACGGCAAGCGACTCGGCTACTTCGGACCAGTTATCAATGAGCTACCGAATAGCCTCAAAGAATCGCTAAATATATGGGACGGACTAGAAAAACTGGCTTCGACCAGTAGCTTCTACGAGATCAAGCGTACTCGACCCGGTGGACCAAATGTATTTAGCGCGGCGCGATGCTAAGGTTATAGAATGAAAGAAATCTCCTCTAGCCACAACGATACTTACAAAAACCTCAAACAGCTCGCCAGTAGCGCCAAGCATCGACGTCGAGAAGGCAAGACACTCCTAGAAGGCATCCACCTATGCGAGAGCTATCTGCAGCATGTCGGACAACCTCTGATATATGTCTACAGCCACTCAGCGGTAGAAAACGACGAAGTCGCTCAGCTGATGGACGCTTGCGATGAGCTACCTACACCGAGTGTCCTGCTCAGCGACAGTCACTACAGAGCCTTGAGCAGTGTCGAAAACGGTCCGGGAATTTTGTTCGTCGTCGCCACGCCAGATGTAGCAAGTCCAGCCAAGCTCCGGACGAACGCGCTTCTACTCGAAGATATCCAAGACCCGGGTAATATGGGCACGATACTGCGCACGGCAGCCGCGGCCGGTATCACAGAAGTTTATGCTTCGAGCGCCAGCGCCTCAGCCTGGTCACCGAAGACACTTCGCGCCGGCATGGGCGCACATTTCGCCCTGACGATCTACGAAAATTGCGACCTGTCGGACCTCATCGCTAATTCCACCACGCAAGTCCTCGCCACCAGCCTAGAAGCCACTGAGTCTATCTATGGCATAGATCTATCGCAGCCAACAGCCTGGCTATTTGGCAACGAAGGGCAGGGCGTGTCACGAGAGCTACTAGCGCTCGATGTCAAAAAAGTCATCATCCCACAAAACCCTCACGTCGAGTCGCTAAATGTCGCAGCCGCGACGGCTGTCTGTCTTTTTGAGCAGGCCAGGCAAGCAAACCAGCAAAAATAATCTCACCAACCATACGCCAGATATTGAAAAAACTCAGCGACTACAGCATAATAAACGTAAACATAGTAGTTAGGCACGAGAGGGCATCGCGTTGCAATTATTTCAGATAAGTCCGGTAGTTTATCGTCGCACCAGTCAAACTGTAGCTCTGGCTGCTCTGAGTTTGGTGGTTTATTCTCTGATGTTGTTTTTGCAGGCTAGTGGCAAGCTACTCCCGATGGCTCCTGTAGTTATAGGTCTATCTATAGCGAGTCTCGTCATCGCACTGATCGCCCTCAAGTGGCACTCCTCCAAGCTTAGCGATCTACTGCTATTCGCAGCCTATCTGCTACTAGCGTCAACGGCCTTTTATCTGACGGTTATCATGTCTGGCGGCTCGATCTTGCCCATCACAGTACTGTGGGTGATAGTAGCGATACTAGCGAGTGTCTTCGGGACGTTTGGTATTGTACCGGTATTTATAGCTAGTGGCTACAGTGTTTTTATGAGTGCAATCGGCGGGAGTTTTGAGCTAGAAATCCTTCTCAACACTCTGTTTGTAAGCTGGCTGCCCCTCATAGTAGGCTACGTACTGTGGCACAAGATAGGTAGCACCACGCCAGCTAGACAGGGTAACAGTATGACCAGCAATCTAGTAAACGAACTAGGGGAGGCGAACAGTAAATCCGGGGTTATCATCGAGGCTATCGCCGACGGCGTCATCGCACTAAACGGCAAAGGTACTATCGAACTGATCAACCCGGCAGCTCAGAAGATACTCGGCTGGAGCGCCCAGGACGCTGTCTCGCTCAGCTATAAGTCAGTTTTCAAGATGTACGACAGCAAAGACAAGGAAGTCGAACCGTCACTCGACCCGGTAGAAAAAGCTATCAGTACAAATATACAAACCGAGACAGACACACTCTCTCTAGGTACCAGTTCCGACAAAAAACTACTCGCCTCTATCATCGTGTCTCCGGTCGGCCAGATGGGTCAGGGGGTGATAATCGTCTTTCGTGACATCACTAGCGACAAAAAAGAGGAGCGTGAACAAGCCGAATTTATCAGCACCGCCAGCCACGAGATGCGCACGCCCGTGGCTTCGATCGAAGGCTATCTAGGGCTAGCGCTCAACCCCGCCACAGCGACGATAGACGACAAAGCGCGCGACTTCATCGGCAAGGCCCACGAGTCAGCCCAGCACCTAGGTCGCCTCTTCCAGGACCTCTTGGATGTTAGCCGAGCAGAGGACGGTCGACTAGCCAACACACCTTCTGTCATCGACGTGGTGTCTTTTACTGGCAACATAGTAGAGGGTCTACTCCCGCAAGCCGAAGCCAAGCAACTGCGACTGACTTACAAGCCGGGTATAGACAATCTACCAGATAATGACCGCCGTATGACCCCAGTCTACTATACCCACGCCGATAGCGACCACTTGCGTGAAGTTATCTCCAATCTCACAGAAAATGCCATCAAATACACGCTCAAGGGTGACGTGGTCATAGACGTCAACGGTGACAACAACCATATCGTCATCAGCTTTCAAGACAGTGGCATCGGTATACCGGCCGAAGACATATCGCATTTGTTTCAGAAATTTTATCGCGTCGACAATAGCGACACGCGAGAGATCGGTGGCACAGGCCTCGGTCTTTATCTGTGTCGCCGCCTGATAGAAGTCATGGGTGGTCAGATATGGGTGGAGAGCGAGTACAAAAAAGGAAGCACCTTCTATATCAAACTACCTAGACTCGATCACCAAGAGGCCAGTCGCCTCATGGAAGAGGCCGCCGTACGAGCCGAAGAAGAGGCCGCGAAAGAAGCCAACCTAGCAGCAGCACAGCCGGCACCAGAAATACCCGAACCCACACCTCAGCCCATACCCGAGCCAGCCTACGTCGCAGAACCTATCGCTACACAAACACCACAACCACAACCTACGACACTAGAGACGCAACCTCAAGTCAACACCCCCCTGAGCGCCATCGAACAAAACCCACAGGCCTACACCAGAGCTAATAATCCTAGCCTAAATATACCGACGCGCGGACCAGGTGGACAAAATTAAACACAATAGATATAGTATTTATTAACAAGCTTATGTATAGTAAGGGGTAATATGACGAAAATTTTGTTAGTAGAAGACGACAAGAGTCTTCGCGAAATATACGGGGTGAGGCTGCTAGCAGAAGGCTACGATATAGTGTCGGCTGGCGACGGCGAAGAGGCCTTGGCTATGGCTATCAAAGAGAAGCCGCAGCTTATAGTGAGTGATGTCATGATGCCAAAAATCTCTGGCTTTGACATGCTAGACATCTTGCGATCTACCACGGAGACGAAGAATATCAAGGTTATCATGATGACCGCTCTATCTAGCGAAGACCAGCGCCAACGTGGTGAGCAGCTCGGTGCCGACCGCTACCTAGTCAAATCTCAAGTCGGTATCGAAGATGTCGTCCGAACCGTCCACGATGTCCTGGGCGATCTACCAGGCGCAAGCCAGGCTCAGCCAAATTTCAACATAGCACCAGCACCGCAAGCTCCAACGGCAGCTCCGGCACCAGTACCCCAGCCAGTAGCCCGGGCGACCCAGCCAGCTCAACCCCCAAG
>CALMYZ010000031.1 GCA_937873745.1 uncultured Candidatus Saccharibacteria bacterium
GGCACCAACCTGGCGCAAAAATATACTGCCCGAGGAGCGTCACGGTAAGAGTGGCGTCAGAGCACACTCCGATACATTCAAGGATACTGAGTACTTCAAATTCTACAACAATTTAATGAACGACTCTAGGGTGATTGACGCATTAAATACTAAGGGTATGACGGGCGAGTTCTATCTGCATCCGGCGTTTAGTCGTCAGGTGGGTGATTTTAGTAGTAATAGCAGTTTCACTATAAAAACCCCGCCATACGACTATAAGCAGGCTTTTAAGGAAGGTGACCTAATGATAACTGACTACTCCAGTGTGGCATTTGACTTTGCGTATCTACGAAAGCCTGTTATATACACTCAATTCGACAATGCCACTCTGCACGAGAATCACATAGCCGAAGAGGGTTACTTTTCGTACGAAGACGATGGCATGGGCGAGGTGACTTACAACTACGAGTCAGCGGTCGAGGAGATCGTGCGCACTATCAAATCAGGCTGTAAGTTAAGCGATAAATACGCCGCTCGTATAGATAAATTCTACAAATACAATGACCGAGAGAATAGTCGGCGTGTTTACGAAGAAATAATAAACCAGTAGCCATACTGGTTTATTATTTACCGTACCTTAGCTTACCTTTTAGACAAGTCTTTGAGTAGTTTCAATATCTCGACTTGAGTGTGTTCTATATCGCTAACCCTAGCAGATAGTTGATCGAGTTTGTGTATAGTTTGGTTTTGACGGCGATGATTGATACTAACGGTACTCAGTGTCTTTTTGGCAGTATGCTTGATGCGCGACTTTATGCGATGCGGTATGCTCTTTTTCGGTGCTAGGGCAGAGATCTTGCGTGCGATAGACGGATCGATACTGTCTAGGTAGGTACGGTTTCTGTCTAGAAATGTCCATACGAGCCATTGTAGGTCTGGTAGGTTTTCGGTCGGTGAGTGTTGTTTAGAAAAGTTATAGCTACTGATGAATTTGCTAACAAACAAATCTTTCCGATCCTCCAGAAAGCCGTGCTTTTTCATATATTGAAATACTTCTATAGCAACACGAGTATGATCGAGTGCCTTTGGTGATTTGCGGGCGGTTTGCGACATTATGCTGCCGTCGCGACGCACGTAGTTATATAGCTTTTCTTTGCCATCCAAGAAGTAGATGCTATCTGTAGACACAGCGTAGTTGTAAAAGAACATAGCGTCTTCGTACCACATACCGTGCGGATACCATATTTCGTACTTACGCTGGATCAGTGTTTTGAATATTTTATTACATGGCGATACGTCAGTCCTGGATATCACCAGGTCAGAGGTTTGTGTGACCCCTTTATAGCTCAGTTTGAAATATTCATCATCTGAATTTTTGTACCCCTTAGAGTCGACTGTTGAATAGATGACATTTATGCGACAGACTGCCATATCAGTTTGGTTTTTTTCGATAGCTGTGAGCATTTTTTTGCACATATCGACGTGGTATGTGTCATCGCTGTCGCAGGACATGAAGTATGGGGCAGAGACAAGTCGGAGCGCATAATTCCTTGCTGCGGATACATTTTGATTTTTAGCATGTGTACCGATGACGATACGCGGGTCACTCTTGTAGTATTCGTCTAGTATTTCAGGCGAACCGTCGGTTGAGCCATCGTTGATGCAGATAATCTCAATATCTTTTAATGATTGCGCTAACAGGGAGTCTAGGCAGTCAGCTAAATACTCCTCGACATTATATACTGGCACTATGATTGAAACCTTGGCGCTGTTTTTGGCGCGTTTTCTAGCTAGTGCCATGCCTGGGTCGGCGATAATCTCCCGTAGAGTGCGACGCTCATTGGTGTCAAAGTAAGAATAGTCTAGATAACCGCTACGCTCTGCCTCCGCATACTCTTTGGAGAATAGATCTAGGAAGTCTTTATCTAGGTTGTCAGATAGGCGTTTAAAATTCCAGGAGTAAGCACCATATTTGGTTTTCTGTATAAGTGAACCAAATTTATCAAATTTCTTGGCTTTTCGCAGAAAATCTTCGATACTATGATATTCATCGGCAACACAAAATACCTTACCGGGAGCGTGTACGGACGAACTTTCGTTATCTTGTCTGTAGTACAGGTAGGCTTTGTCGGTAAATACCGCACGCGAAGCAGACGCCCAGACTTTGAAGTTAAAGCCCGTATCTTGGTATGAGGCACCGGGTGTCGGTAGAAATTTGATTTTATTGGTAGTCAGGAAGTCGCGCTGGTAGATTGCTGACCATATTGCTGGTTTTTGATAGAAAATATGTTGGTCCGAGCTTGGGTCTACAACCTGGAGTAGTTTATTACCACGCACAAGATCACATTTATTTGATTGTTTTGTCACAACCTTTCTAGTATTGATGTTAAATACCACCTGTAGTTCTTCGTTCCAGTGTGGACTTTGTTGGTCTAGATGAGTGTGGTATTCATAGTAGTTGCTCTTTACTACTTCGGCAGAGTTCTTTTTGGCTAGCTTGTATAGGTCTTTGAACATATCCTTATCTACAAAATCATCCGACTCAACAATACCGATATATTCACCGGTTGCCTTGGCCAGCCCCTTATTCATAGAATCACCATAGCCAGAGTTCTTCTTGGTGATAACTATGAAACGCGGATCTTTGTCTGCGTATTCTTTGATTATCTGCGGCGAGGTGTCAGTCGATCCGTCGTCTATACATATAATCTCGATATCCTTTAGAGTTTGATTAACGATACTGTCTAGGCATTCGTGTAGGTATTTTTCGACATTGAAGATCGGTACTAAGATAGAGACTTTTGGTTGTGTGGGCATTGTGTGGTTGTTACCTTTTGTTAAAACTAAACATTGTTCTATAATCAAGTATAAAGTATCGATTAGATTACTCAAGTAGGTTTAGGAGTGTAGTGTGAAGAAGTTTGTAAAAAATACATACAGCAAGGTGTCGCCTAGCTATCGTCGCATGACTTATATTATGAACTTGGTCAGAGATCTAGAGCGAGACAACACGACTCTACGTAGAGAGATTATAGACACGCGCAACAGGCTCGACGAAATACGTGACATTAGCCTGCGGTTGGAGTCGAATATAAACACCACAGTACAGCAACAAGAGTCGACTAGAGAGCTAATAGAAACAACTATCGATATAGAAAATATGCCAAAAGCTACCGGTGTGTTGCGTGATATCCAGATGATAAGCCTAGGAATGCTAAAAGAGGTTGAGCGGATATGTAAGAAACACAAGCTGGAGTACTGGCTAGACTTCGGGACTCTACTAGGTGCCGTACGCCCCAAGGGGTTCATACCATGGGATGACGATATGGATATCTCGATGATGAGCGATAGCTACGAAAAGTTTGTAGCTGTGGTAGATGAAGAGCTAGCCGATACAGACTACAGATTCATCAAAGTGCCGTCACAAATAGGAAAGATGGTCCATAGAGACTTTATGCCACATGGTGAGGATGAGACAGCTAAGTTTATTGACTGGAATGTGAAAAATAAGATTATGTTTGCTATGGATATAACCCCATATTACTATGTAAAAAAATCTATCAATGACCGTGACTTGCGCAAGTTTGTAGAAGCCGCAACTAATAATAAGTTGGAGGCTCAGTTTAAGGGCGGGCTTACGTATGAGAATTTTCACAAGGCAAGTAAAATAATTGATGAATTGCACGATAAAATAACTACAAACAAAAAATCCGATAGAATTTTTATGGGATTAGAGGTACTGGCTGTAAAGATAATTACAAAACCATGGGTAGTTAGGTATGACGATATATTTCCTGTTGGTTCGGTAGCTTTTGAAGGACTTGTATTCGCGTCACCTAACAACACCAGCTCGTATTTATCGGCAGCTTATGGCGATTATATGAAGATACCATCGTCCATGCCTAAGCACATACAGCTTGACGGCATGAGTGTAGATGAGATTAAAAAAATCAGAAGAATAGCTGTCGATACGGTAAATTTTAGTGAGTAAAATTCGGTTTGTATTTGATCTGGATGGGACCATCACGTCGGTCGAAACTCTACCTGTTATTGCTAAGGCTTTCCATGTACACGAAGAGATGGCTGAGTTAACACGTGATACAGTAGCTGGTAAAATACCCTGGCGAAGATCTTTTGTTCGTCGAGTGAATCTATTGAAGCACGTGCCAGTCGGAGAGATAGATAAACTACTAGAAAAGACGCCGACTTATCCGGATATTGTAAGTTTTATACAAAATAACAGTGATGTATGTACTATAGCGACCGGCAATCTTGATTGCTGGGTAGGTGGTCTATGTAAGAAAATAGGCTGCGACTATTATTCTAGTGTCGCAACCGTCAGTGATGGAGAGGTGATAGGGATAAAAAATATCATAGACAAGGCTGAGGTTGTTCGTAATCAACAGAGGGGTGTTGATAAAGTTGTGTTTATAGGCGACAGTAACAATGACGTTGAAGCTATGCGTCAAGCTGATGTCGCTATAGCGTACGGTGCTTCTCATATGCCGTCGAAGTACTGCCTAGCCGCTGCCGACCACGTTGTATATTCAGAGAAAGATCTTATAGTTCTGTTGCTAGACTTACAAATTTCTCTATAATATGATTTAATAGTAAAATACGTGAAGACAGTTATTACTTTCGGTGTTTTTGATTTTTACCACTTAGGGCATCTAAGGCTTTTTAAGCAGATTCGTCGGATGGCTGGTGAACCGTGCAAGCTAATTATC
>CALMYZ010000032.1 GCA_937873745.1 uncultured Candidatus Saccharibacteria bacterium
TTTGGCACACAAAACAGCTAGCTTCGTAGAGGCGGCGCCTTTGTTGGATAGGTGATTAGCTACGAAATGAGCCGTTATGCCTTTATCTAAAACATCGTCCAGGATGATGACGTCGCGCCCGGCGATAATAGTACCTGGTGCTATATCGGTTATTATCTGAGGTTGACCGGCAGATCTTTCGTCGCCATAAGTCCGCACCATCATATAGTCGAGCTCCGGGTGATAATCTGGACACTGTCGCACGATGCTAGTCATAAGCTGACTGGCGAATGGCGCCGCACCACGGAGTAGAGCTACAAAGAGCGGCGAGTTAGCGGGGAAATCGGCTATTATTTCAGTGGCAACTCTAGTTATATGGAGGTTCACTTGTTTGGTGTCTGCGAGCTGACGATAACTGTTATCCATATATGTTACTGTAGCACATCCACTAACCTATATATTATTTTAGCAATACATCTTGACAAAAATCAATAAATAGGCTATTATTTATGTAAGTTTAACATTAATAAAAATAAACAAAATACGATTATGAAAGAAACACTTCCTACTACTCCAGTTGAGCAACATGATGAAAATGGTGAGGCTATTAAATATTCACCTGATGAACTCGAGCAGATTACTAGTGCAAGCCATGGAGCTGAGGACGTGCTTGAGCGAGCTATTAGCGCTGGAGAGCCCAGTCATAAGGTCGTTGAAACCGATGGAGGTATTAAGGGGTTTGTAGAGGCAGGTATTCCTGGTGGTCGTGTCGAAGCGACGTTTGATGGCACGGGTGAGTCGGCACGTCTCGAAGAGGTTAATATGATACTTGGCGATGACGGTGAGTCGCACGAGGTCGGTATACAATTCAAGGAGAGCGGAGAGGCGTTAATATTTGTCGACGGTGAGCCGGTAAAGCCGGAAGAAGTTCCAGCGGTTGCTGCAGTGATTGAGCAATTGAAGGTAGAGCAGCTAGGCGATGTAGGCCCTGATACCTCTAGTCAGGCCAGTTTGGAGTATATAAGTAGCCAAACCAATGAACTTGAAGCTATAGCTACCGGTCTAGGCGATATTGACCTACAACTCAGTCTAGCACAAGAAAAACTTTTGAGTACCCAGGCAGAACTTGGTGATTTTGGTGAAAAGCTAGGTAAACTATTTGAAATCTTACTTGAACTAATAGATATGCTTAAAGAGCAGCTTGATAAAATTGCCAACGAAAAAGATGAAGACAAAAAAGAGCAGATGGAGAGGTCACTACAGGAAAAGATTGAAGAATTTGTGCAGCGTTTAGAGCAAATATGAGGTATACTATACTAGTAATCTAACGCGGAAGGTGATAGAGACAAAAGTTTACCTTAGGTGAATTTTTAC
>CALMYZ010000033.1 GCA_937873745.1 uncultured Candidatus Saccharibacteria bacterium
ATCTGGGCTGGTATTTTGCTACATATGACAAAAAACGGCATCGCTTTTTATTTCCTCTTTATAAATCCGTCAATACTGAGTACACTAGGAGGATAGTATGAGAGTTTCAAAATTATTTACCAAGACACTTCGTGACGCGCCGGCTGATGAGGTGGCAAAGAACGCGCAACTACTTATTAGGGCAGGTTATGTTTATAAAGTCATGGCGGGGGTTTATGCGTATACGCCACTTGGCCTGCGTGTACTTGAAAATATCAAACAGGTAGTACGCGAAGAGATGAATGCTATCGGTGGTCAAGAAATTATCATGACGACTTTGCAGCGTAAAGACACCTGGGAGCAGACTGGACGTTGGGACGATGAGTCGGTTGACGTATGGTTCAAGACCAAGCTACAAGATGAAACCGAGCTGGGTTTGGCGTGGAGTCACGAAGAGGCGATCATGGAGATGATGCAGCAGTATGTGAAAAGCTATAAAGACCTGCCGGCGAGTGTCTATCAGTTTCAGGTAAAACTCCGTAATGAATTGCGCTCAAAAAGTGGTATCATGCGTGGTCGAGAATTCATCATGAAAGATATGTATAGCTTACATGCAAGCAAAGAAGATTGCGATACGTATTACGAGAAGGTTATTGAAGCGTATAAGCGCATCTACAGTCGTCTTGGGATTGGGGATGAGACTTTTGTTACATTTGCGAGCGGCGGCTCGTTTACAAAATTTAGTCATGAATTCCAGACCATCTGTGATGCGGGCGAAGACATATTGTATTGTAATAAAGATAATACAGTCGCTGTGAATGAAGAAGTGCTCGAAGATGCGGCGAACGAACTTGGTATTAGCAAAGACGAACTTAAGCCCGTAAAAAGTGCCGAAGTGGGTAATATATTTAAGTTTGGAACCGAGAAATCAGACAAGATGGGCATCTATTTTACTGACGAAAACGGCGAACAGAAGCCTATATATCTTGCAAGCTACGGTGTTGGCATAACAAGGGTTATGGGCGTTATCGTCGAGATGATGAGCGACGGGAAGGGGCTAGTGTGGCCGGAAAAAGTTGCTCCGTACCAAGTGTACTTGGTAAGCATTGGCGAGCGAGGCTCTGAGAAGGCGGATGAACTGTATCAACAATTGTGCGAACAAGATATTGAGGTGCTATACGACGATCGTAATGAACGACCTGGAGCTAAGTTTGCCGATGCCGAGCTGATGGGGATTCCGTATCGCGTGACTGTCAGCGACCGCGGCATAGAAGCTGGCAAGTACGAGCTGACCAGTCGACAGACCGGCGAGACCGAGCTGTTGACACCCCAAGACTTGCTTGATAAACTAGTTTGACTGACGCTACTTAGTAGGCAAAAACACTACATATAGCGTTTTATTATTGACCAATAACCATATATATGTTAGATTAGGAAAGATTATGAATAAATTATACAAGATTACATTAGACGGTAAGAAAGAGTTAGAGCAGGAGCTAGAGCAGCTCAAGAGCCGTCGCGGCGTGATAGCTGACAAGATAGCAGAAGCTCGTGATTTCGGTGATTTGTCGGAAAATGCTGAATACGACGCGGCTCGAAGCGAGCAAGGTCTAGTCGAGAGCCGTGTCTCTGAGATAGAAGACATTTTGCTCAACGCAGAAATCATCAAGTCTAGCGGCAAAAGCAAGGTCGGACTAGGTAGCAAGGTAGAACTAAAAAACGGCACCAAGAAGGCGGTCTACACCGTAGTAGGTCCTGTAGAGGCTAATCCTCTAGAGGGAAAGGTGAGTAACGAATCACCGATAGGTGTCGCACTGTTTGGCAAGAAAGTTGGCGAAAAGGCCACTGTGACTACGCCAAAGGGTGAGATAGACTACGAAATCGTGTCCATCAACTAAATACTTATTGATCTGTTTTTTCGTATAGCCAGTTGTAGCGCTGATCGCTTTGTTCTTTTAGGGTATCCTCTGTGGAGACTCCATTGGTTTTGAATTCGCTGTAAGCATCTTCTATAGATGCCCTAGAGATAGGAGGGGCATTTTCTATTGCTATGATAGCCAGGTAATGCTTGGCTTTATTTGATGGATCCTGCTCAGCTATACGTATAGCCTCAAGTACCCCGTGTAGTCCTAGGGTTGTTTCGGAGAGATTATTTTTGCTATCTGTGTCATTGTTTGAGTATGCGCGCAACTCATTTAGGTTTAATTCGGTCGTATCATCATGGGTATTGCGCTCTACTATCTCGGGGGTAGTTTCGGGATTTGATTTTATAAAAGGTATTGCTTCTAGTAGTGACATAACTAACCTGCGTATGTTTATGTTTGATGTATTGTATTATGGATTATATCACTATTTGCGTTAAAACACAAGAGTTATAGCGCGATGCTTAATCGGTGGTAGGTATGCTATACTGTAACAGATATGGCGACACTAAAAGACTACAGAGACGAACGATTACGAAAACTAGAGGAGCTCCAGGAGCTGGGCGTACAGGCTTATCCGGCAGATAGCAGGCGTACGCACAGCACATCGTCTATTACTGATGATTTCGACAACCTAGAAGGGCAAACTGTTGTTGTAGCCGGCCGCGTAGTCGGTATCCGTAAGTTTGGCAAGCTGGCATTTATAGTGCTGCGAGACCAGTCTGGGCAAGTGCAGTTGTTTTTGCACACTGACAATGTCGCCGAGCTAGACGCCGCGCGTGGCGTTTTGGGGATGAAGCAATTACCGCTGCTCGACACCGGTGATTTTGTCGAGGCTAGCGGAGAAGTTATAAAGACAAAAACCGGTGAGATATCGGTTGGTGTGCGAGAGCTGAGGCTACTGACAAAAGCTCTCCGTCCGATGCCAGAAAAGCTCGAAAACAAAGAAGAGCGCTTCCGTCGCCGTTATGTAGATATGAATGTTAACCAAGAGGTGCGCGAGCGTTTCGTGCGTCGCTCAAATTTCTGGAAGGCTACGCGTCGCTTTTTGGAAGACGAAGGTTTTGTCGAAGTCAACAATACAGTGCTTGAAGCGACGGCCGGTGGCGCCGATGCCAATCCTTTTGTGTCGCACATGGACGCACTAGACCAAGATTTCTACCTGCGCATCTCGCACGAGCTACCACTTAAGCGGCTATTGGTGGCTGGTTTTGAAAAGGTTTTTGACCTTGGTCCGCGTTTCCGAAACGAAAATTACACCGAGGAGCATCTGCCTGAGCATAACGCTATGGAATGGTATTGGGCCTACGCTGATTGGGAGCAGGGTATGGAGTTGACCGAGCGGATGATTCGCTATATCTGCGATCAGACTTGGGGCCGGCGGCAGTTTACATTGTCAAATGGCCAAGAGGTTGACTTCGGAGAAGACGGTCAGCATTTCGAACGTATCAGCTTCGTCGATGTCCTGAAAGAGCAGTATGATATAGACGTCTTTGAGTCGTCGATGGAAGATATCCAGTCTAAGCTGCGCGAAAACGGACTAGAAGTCGAAGATGTGGATAATCGCATCCGTAGTCTCGATAAACTCTGGAAGAAGTATCGCAAGACTATTGCCGGACCAGTCTTTTTGGTCGGCATACCGGTGTTTATGCAGCCGCTCGCCAAGGTGAGCCGCGAAGATCCGCGCCTGACCGAGCAGTTCAATCTAGTCTTTGGCGGCAGTGAGATGTGTAAGGCATTTTCTGAACTCAATGACCCAATTGATCAACTGGACCGCTTCAACGAACAGCAGAAACTGCGCGATGCGGGTGATGACGAGGCTCAAATGCTCGACATCGACTATGTAGAAGCGCTCGAATACGGTATGCCGCCAGCCTGTGGACTTGGCTATAGCGAGCGAATATTTTGGAGCCTAGAAGGTATCACGGCTCGTGAAGGTATACCATTTCCACAGCTAAGGCGTGAGGTCGACGAGACGACCAAGTCTATCTACCCAGAGCTTGGTCTTTGAGCAGGAATTATCTAAGGGTCAGTAGTTAAATATAAGCGATTTTTGGCTTTGTCTGGATACTAGAGTATACTATCTGTATGAAGAAAAACGCTAGTACTACCAAGAAAACCAAGCAAGCTAATACTAAACCTAAGTCTACTAATATCAAGACGGCTATTGCCGAATTGCGACGCGCCCACTTCGTGATAGCTCTGCTGGCTATGACTTTTACGTTCATGATAATTATCAGCACTATCCAGCCTATCGAGTTTGACACCTTGCTAGCAGCTATCGCGTCAGCACTGCTGATAATCGTATCTGGCGTGTCTTTAGCCACTGCTATCTCGCTACGTAAATAAGAACTTTGCACTATCTGTACTAGATATGTCCAAATCGGCCAGTAAAACTGGTATAATGCTTATATGATAGAGGTAGAGGGTTTAACTAAAATATACGGAAAAAAAGACAGCGCCTTCACGGCGCTAGAAGATATTTCTCTAAAGATAAAAAAGGGCGAAAGCGTCGCTATAATCGGTAAATCGGGTAGCGGTAAGTCTACGTTGATGCATCTGTTAGCACTACTAGATCAGCCGACGGACGGAAGCATCAAAATAAACGGCAAAGATACTAGCAAGATGCACGAAGCAGAGCTTGGGCGACTGCGAAATCAAGAATTTGGCTTCGTGTTTCAGCAGTTCTTCATGAACGCTCACGAGACGGTACTAAGTAATGTGGCTCTGCCGCTCGGTATCGCTGGCGTGTCTAGCAGCGAGAGGTCCAAACAGGCCTTGAGGGCGCTAAAAGCCGTCGGCCTAGAGGATAAGGTGAAGTCAAAAGCCAATGATTTGAGTGGTGGTCAAAAGCAGCGAGTCTGTATAGCTCGAGCCTTGGTCAATAACCCGTCTGTTATATTTGCCGATGAGCCGACGGGCAATCTCGACTCGGTGACAGGCGAGGCGGTTGAGAAGTTACTATTTGATCTGCACGAGAAAAAAGGCGCCACGCTGATAATCGTGACACACGATGCTGACTTAGCCAAGAAGTGTGATCGTAGAATCAGAGTCAAGGATGGCAAGATAGTAAAGGAGGTGGCATGAGACTTTTAGATACGATACTGTCGGCCAATCGCAATCTGCGCCGTAACAAGATGCGAACCGCACTAACTGTGATTGCGGTATTCATCGGCGCGTTTACTATAGCGCTGACAGCTGGCGTCAATGCTGGCGTCAATGATTATATCGATCGCCAGCTCGGTGGCATGGGTGGTGACGGTATACTCGAGGTGATGGCGCGCCAAGAATCTGGTACCGGCATGCCGTCTGGTGGTCCGGCTGAATACAAGCCGGATGTGGCGGTGAGTGGAGATGCTTTTGGTGTGAATCTAACCATGTTGACGCCCAGTGACATAGGCGATATAGCCAAGGTAAAAAACGTCAAAGAAGTCATGCCGGCCGTCGTGGCTAGCCCGACATTTGTCCAAGGATCTAATGATAAAAAGTTCAAGATGACCACCAGCCAGATGATAGACGGTATAAATATAGATATAGCCGAAGGTCGGGCTCCAAGGCAATCGTCAAAAGACTATGAAATCGCCCTACAGCACGGCTATGCTGTGCCGCTAGGTTTTAAAAGTGACGCCGATGCTATTGGCGAGAAGCTTCGGATGACTGCCACGACTCCATTGGGCATAGAAAAGACCGTGACCGCTACTATAGTCGGTACGATGAACAACTCGCTCATGTCGCAGAGTGGCGCGCTAGTGAGCAACTCTCTAAATACAGCCATACACGATATATCGACCGATGGCGTAGACTCAGCTACTCGAGATAGGTTCCTAGCAGCTGTCGCCGTACTAGACGACACTAGCGAAGAAGCTGTGGCGCAAACTAAGGCTGACATAAACAAACTCAACGACAAGCGCTACGAGGCGTTTACGGTAGATGATCGAATCGGTGTCATATCATCTGTTATAAACGCTGTCACTATTGCGTTAATTGGCTTTGGTGCTATCGCGCTAATTGCGGCTGTGTTTGGTGTCGCGAATACGCTATATATGGCGGTCCAGGAGCGTACGCGCGAGATTGGCCTCATGAAAGCTATGGGTATGAGCAGTCGAAGTGTCTTTACGCTGTTTAGTGTCGAGGCTCTGTTGATAGGTTTTTGGGGTTCGCTAGTGGGTATAATCACTGCCTTTGGTGTAGGGCAGGTGATAAATAGTGTAGCTGAAGATACTTTTCTGAAAGATCTGACTGGCTTTGTGTTGGTGCAATTTCCGGCGCTATACATTGCTGTTATTATGGTGGCGATTATGACTATCGCATATCTTGCGGGTACGCTGCCAGCACGACGAGCGTCTAAGCAAAACCCAATCGACGCTTTGCGCTACGAGTAATCTGATACAATAGACTACATGTTAGATATCCGATTCATCAGAGAAAACCCAGACCAGGTCCAGCAAGCCGCCAAAGATAAAGGCTACGATGTTTCGATATCAGAACTCCTCAGGCTCGATGACGAGCGCCGCGGTTTACAACAGCAAGTCGATGAACTACGCGAAAAGCGCAACAACAACGCCGCCAAGATGAAAGGTGGCAAGCCGGAGCAATCGCTTATCGACGAGGGTAAGCAGATCAAGATTGAGCTTGCTGAGCGTGAAGGCTACCTGGCGACTGCCGAGCGTGAATTTAACGAATCTATCAACTCTGTACCAAATATAATCTTTGACGACGTACCTGTCGGTGGCGAAGAGGATAGTGTCGAGATAAAGGCTTGGGGTGAGAAAAAGACTGGTGCAGTCGATCATCTAGACTACGCTACTAGTCGCGATTGGGTGGACTTCGAGCGTGGCGCCAAGGTGGCTGGAGCGAAGTTTTATTACCTAAAGGGTGACTTGGCGCT
>CALMYZ010000034.1 GCA_937873745.1 uncultured Candidatus Saccharibacteria bacterium
TGGCAAATAATACGCCCGAGCGCAGAATCTCTCCCTCTACTCGGTACAAACAACGCACCTTGCTTTTTGGTAACAATAACCGAGGAAATAAGTTTATGGAACTACCACAACAAACACCCGAAAAAATACAACCAGACTATATCCAGGGCTGGGCAAGTTGGCTCATGGATAAATACAACGGCCAGGACGACGGAGGTGGATTTATATCTGGAAAGCTCAATGATTACCTATACCAAGAGCCTCTCGCCACAATGGTAGATATATGCCAGTCATCGCCTGTAGGTATCGGTGTCATGGAAGCATTCGGCGATACATTTCACAACTACAAGAGGGTCATCTACGCGATGGCTGCTAGCTTAATAATGCAACGATACTCAGAAATGCTCGCAGCTCAACCAGAAGAAGACTGGGAATAAAAGTTGCTGGTAGTGTAGCTCGGCCCGTCCAATCTACAACTCCAGGAGTTTTTATCACAAAAACTCTAGCACGTTCACAATCAAAAAAACTTCTACTGAAAGGAAGGTGATCTCAAGATGAGGTCAAAGATCAAGAATGCCATGCCCACCGTCATCACGGTCGGGGTGGTGCTGGCCGTCATCGGCGCCCTATTTTGGGCTATTGTAGGCTATTGGCTCGACAAGGACGCTCGAACGTGGCAGTGGCTCACCGAGTCGCTGTGGGGTCAAGGCCTTTGGCCGAACGACTGGAATGTCTTAGGCGCAAGTCCATGGGCGTTTCTGCTCGTCGGGCTTGGGGCGGCTGCGGTTGCCGTCGCGATCAACGAAAAAAATCGCAACCAAGGCAACTACCGTACGAGTAGGTCAGTCTGGATCTCCGGATCCATGGCTGCCGTGCTCGTGGCGTCGTCAGTTGGCGTCTGGGTGGTCAGCCGAGACGATCGCGCGCAGAGCTACGCCTCCGACACGGCCTATGTCGTGTCAGACAAGGGGCAGCTCAGCACCAACCTGAAATGGTTGAATGCTCAGTATATCCAGGAGGGTGAATTTTCCCAAGCCTGGGAGCCTCGCGTCGCCTCAGCGACAGGTGCCAAGACCGTCATGAAGCGGACCTCGGCGTCGGACAGTGGCAACCAGTTGCTACTCGACACGCTCACCTATACCTACGGTGAGAGAGAAGGATGGACGGCCATCCGTGACGGTCGCAAGAAGCAACCGCTCTACGGAGTGGCCTTCTGGCCTGGTGAAGGCAGCGTCGAAACCTGCCGCTTCACCGGCGAGCATGCTATGACAAAGGCGCTTCACGGCAAGCTTGGAAACAGCTTGCTCGACGAAATCGCAGCCTTCGACAAGTCCCTGTTCTTTGAAGAGCGGGACATGTGGGGATACTGCGATGGTGAGCAGCCGGTTATAGTCATCCCGGTGAAAACATGGGATGGTTATGGCAACCGCGCCACCTGGTATTCGGCAGGTGTGCTTAAGGTCACCGGGTCTAGCTCAGGCAAGGCCCAGATCAAGCACATCAAAAAGATCAAGCCAGGGCAGTTCCCAGGCCCAGTCTACCCTGT
>CALMYZ010000035.1 GCA_937873745.1 uncultured Candidatus Saccharibacteria bacterium
AATGTACAGCGATATCCAAAAAACCATAGAAAAAGCTACTAGCATCGTAGTCATCCAGGCCGAGAATCCAGACGGTGACAGCTTAGGAAGTGCCCTGGCGCTAGAAGAAATCCTCGGTGACCTCGGCAAGCAAGTGTCGTTATATTGTCCTGTCGACATACCCAAATACCTACGCTATTTCCCGGGCTGGGACAGGGTGACTTCTGACTTTCCTACAGGGTCCGACCTTGCGATTATCGTCGACACCAGTGCCGATGTATTACTCAGCAAGGTACTCAGTACACCCGGTGTCAGACATTATCTAGAGACCCACCCGGTTGTCGTCATCGATCACCACACCACAGCTAGTTCGCTGAGCTTTGATGTCATAGAGCTATTCGAAGACGCTGCTGCCACTAGCGAGATAATTTATCGACAGGCCGAAGCCTCCGACTGGAAAATATCACCTCAAGCAGCCGAGCACCTGCTAGGCTCGCTCTTATCGGACACTTTGGGCTTGTCGACGTCTAGCGTCAGCCCGGCTAGCTATCAGATAGCCTCCAAGCTGACCGAGCTTGGCGCTCACGTCTCCACTATAGAATCTAGGCGACGTGAATTTATGAAAAAACCAGCCGATATATTACTCTACAAGGCTCGACTGATAGAGCGCATCGAGTATTTTCTAGACGGCCAACTAGGCCTCATTAACATTCCTTTCGACGAAATTGAAGCCTATAGCGACAAATACAACCCAACCATGCTGGTGATGGATGAAATCCGACTTGTCGAGGGTGTCGAGATAGCTATCGGCATCAAGACTTACCCAGACGGAAAACTTACCGGCAAAATCCGCAGCAATCTACCTATCGCCGAGCAAGTAGCTGGCTTTTTCGGTGGTGGCGGACATGCCTACGCTAGTGGCTTTCGTGTATACGACAGCTACGACACCGTCCTAGCCGAGCTGCTAACTGCCGTAGATAAGGCGCTGAAAGATTACCATGAAGCTGCATAATACTCTGGGAAATAAATTAGAGGTATTACAGCCGCTCGACGGAAACACTGTCAAGCTATATAGCTGCGGGCTGACAGTATACAGCCAGCCACACATCGGCAACTGGGTCGCTTATATCTATTGGGATCTCCTGCAGCGCACACTCGTCGCTAGCGGCTACGACGTCATCCGAGTCCAAAACATCACAGATGTCGGCCACCTGACAGACGACGGCGACGCCGGCGAAGACAAGATGCAAAAAGGGGCACTCAAGGAAGGCAAGACCGCCTGGGACGTCGCCGACAAATACATAGACATCGCCAATCACGAAGCCTATGATCAGCTCAAGCTCATCAAGCCAGCTCATATGCCACGCGCCACCAACTATATCGCACAGCAAATCAAGCTTGTCAGTCAACTAGAAGGCAAGGGCTATACCTACATAATCGACGATGGTGTTTATTTCGACACCAGTAAGTTCGCCGACTATGGAGAGATGGCAAGACTAGATATCGATGGTCTCGAGTTTGGCGCTCGTGTCGCCGATAGCGGCAAGAAAAACCCAACCGATTTCGCACTATGGAAATTCTCACCAGTCGATCAAAAGCGTGACATGGAATGGGATTCGCCGTGGGGCAAGGGCTTCCCAGGCTGGCACCTCGAATGCTCGGCAATGGCTCGCGATATCCTCGGCGATCAGATAGACATCCATACCGGCGGCATCGACCACATACCGGTACATCATACTAACGAGATCGCCCAGACAGAAGCAGCTACGGGCAAGCAGTTCAGTCAATTTTGGGTTCACGCCAATCACATCAAGGTTGACGGTCAAAAGATGAGTAAATCAATCGGCAATATCGTCACTCTTCAAGACATTCAAGAAAAAGGTCACCCTCTTGAGGCTTTCAAGTTGCTAGTCCTGTCAAAACATTATCGCACCGAGGGTAATTTCACCTGGGAAATTCTCGAGGCCTCAGCCAATCGTCTAACCCACTGGCGCGACGTTGCGACCTTGCGACACCAGACGCACGACACTCTGACAGACGATGATGACAAGGCTAATCAAGAGTCTAGCTCCGTGCGCGATAATATCATCCAGGCCCTATCGAACGACCTAAATTCACCAGAAGTGTTACGTATCGTAGACGAAGCCTTTAGCCAGATAGAATCTCAGGCGAGCGTCAAGATTCATCGCTACTCTCTAGTGGCGCTACTCGAGACGATAGACGAGCTACTCGGTATAGACTTGATATCTAGCACACCAGACATCTCCGACGACGCCAAGAGACTAATTCTTGAGCGCCAAGCTGCTCGCAATAGCCAAGACTGGCAGCGCTCAGACGAACTGCGCGACGAACTCGACGAACTAGGTGTAGCTATTCGAGATACGCCGAGTGGTCCTGTCTGGATCTGGAAATAGACGCCCAAGCCTTAGGCGCTATAGTCGGGTAGTGAATAGTTCTATTTTTTGGACTTAACTAGCTTGGCGATAACACCCGGCTTTTCAGCGCTAGGCTCTGCTTTCGCGCGGCTGTATTTCATATACTCATCGAACAATATCTTCAAGCAGCCAGCAATCGGGATAGATATAATCGCACCGAACAAGCCAAAGGCGTAGATACCGATTGTGATGGCGATTAGTATCAGTAGGGCAGACAACTCCATATGCTTCGACTGGATAGCTGGTGAAATGACGTTGTTTTCAATCTGCTGGTAGATAAGGAAGACGATCACGAACGTAATCATGGCCGGCAGGCTAGTAACTATGAGGAGTACCGAGATAATGATGGCAGCTATAGTCGAACCAAACATCGGGATCAGTGTAAACAAGAAGTATATAGCAGCTGACGGCACAGCTAGGTTGGCTGGTATCTCATGGAAAATCAGGCTGATTATAAACACGATAAATCCGGTGATGACCGCACCGATAGCAGCGATAGTCAACTGACCAATCACATAGCCAGTCACAACTCGATACATCCGCTCTACCATCTGGCGATGATATTTCATCTTGGCTTCATCTGTGTATAGGGTCCAGGCGCCGCGAACTAATTTCGGACCTTCTAGTAGCATCAAGAAAGCTAGAACTAATACCAAGAAGCCCATAAACACACCACCGATAGCCGAGCCAACGCCACCGATAATATTAGAGCCAAAACCAGCTAGCCAAGAGCCGAGCGAATCTTTCATCGCTACCACCGCTTGGTCAACTTGCGACTCTAGTCCATATTTGTCTATCAGCACCGAGAGGACTTGATACTGATCAGCAATCCTATCGACGAAACTCGGTAGATTATCTACAAAGCGAATCAATTGCTGCAAGATAGGCGGCGCCATCACCGTAACAAGAGTCGCCACAAAACTGATAATGAGTATGAAAGATAAGGCGATACTGATGCCGCGATGATTTCCAGGTATGTATTTAGACAAAAAAGACACCGGCGTGTTGATAATCAGGGCCAAAAATAAAGCCACACCTATAAGTAGTAACGCCGTCTGCATGCTATACAAGGCGAGTCCAACCAAGACTATACCAAGCGGTACCAGCCAAAATCTTACAAATGTTCGAGTGTCTGAGTCGATGATAACTTTCATATTGCCAATTGTACCACTATTTAGTAGTAATCTGCCAAAAAGCGCTGCTTGTGCTCATAGAAACTACCGTCGTCGATACTACGGCGTATATCATCGACTAGACGCACGATGAAACGCTCATTGTGAATCGTCGCTAAGGTATTCGCTAACAACTCCTTACTACGAAACAGATGATGTAGATAGGCAGCTGAAAAATTCTGGCAAGTATAGCAGTCGCAATCTTCGTCAAAGGCCGAGAATTGCTCTCTGTAGCGAGAATGAGTGATGTTTTTGCGCCCAAAGTGCGTATATAGCGCACCATTGCGACCGACACGAGCCGGCGAGACGCAGTCGAAAGTATCAGCGCCGTTTTCGATACAGTCAAAGATATCGTCCGGCTCCGATATGCCGAGCATATGTCGTGGCTTATCCTCGGGCAATTCCTCACACATCCAGCGGACATTATTGCCTATATTATCCTTGCGCAGCGCGCCACCCAGGCCATAGCCATCGAAATCCATCGCGCCAAGAGTCTGCGCACAATGTCGGCGTAGGTCTTCGAAGTCGGCACCCTGAATCACCCCAAACAAAGCTTGCGGCGGGCGATGTAACCGCTCCATATTTAGTTCCTGGTGTCGTGCTAGACTACGCACCGCCCACGGATGAGTTCGGCGCTCAAGCGACTCCACCTGATATTCATATGGGTCATACAAGGTCGTCAGTTCGTCGAAGGCGAAGGTGATGTCCGCCCCTATACTATGCTGGATTTCCATCGAAAGTTCTGGCGTAAAGAGGTGTAGACTACCGTCGAGATGTGACTTAAACTTCACGCCGTCGTCCGACACCCAGGCTAGTTTATCTTTTTTGGCAAGTGGCTTTTCGTGACTATCTCCACTCATATCGACCACTTTTTTGAAGCCGGCACCCAAACTCATCACCTGGAAGCCGCCGCTGTCAGAAAAAGTCGGCTTATGCCAGCGCATAAAATCTTGCACACCACCAGCTTTGTCTATTAGCTCGTGTCCGGGCCGCAAATATAGATGATAGGCATTGACTAGCACCGCTTGCGCGCCAGTGGCATCTAGCTGCTCTGGCGTCAGACTCTTGAGTGTTGCCTTGGTGCCGACAGGTATAAAGGCCGGCGTCTGTATCTCACCATGAGGCGTCTTCAATACACCAGTCCGCGCCAAGGCACCGTCGAGGCGAGTTTTTATATCAAAACCAAATCCATCATTCACATAGACTAGTGTATCACCTCTGCGGTAGGTGATGGTATAATATAGATATGCCTACATTTTCATTTGACATCACATCAGACTACGACAAAGCCGAGATGAACAACGTCTTTAGTGGCGTTGAGCGCGAGATGAGCGGACGTTATGACTTCAAGGGGACGCCAGCTGCCATCGATTGGCTCGACGACAAAAAAGGCTTCAAACTCACCGGCAGCAATAGCTGGCAACTAGATGCCATCCTAGACATTATTCGCAAAAAACTAGCCTCCAGAGAGCAGAGCAGCAAAGTACTCGACCTTAGCCGTGAGCCTGTCGAAGCCAATCTCAAGGCGACCCTAGAAGTACCGTTCAAGTCCGGCCTCAAGCAAGATGATGCCAAAAAAATCACCAAACAACTCCGCGATGACCTGCCAAAGGTCAAAGCCCAGATACAGGGTGAAGAAATCCGAGTCACCAGCGGTAGCAAGGACGACCTCCAAAAGGCAATCCAACTCCTCAAATCAACAGATTTTGACTTCCCGCTACAGTTTGGAAACTTCCGCTAACAAATTAATTAATTTCAGCTATTGACAAAACTAATAAAGTTTGCTATAGTGTAAATACGATCGTTCGAAAAAACGATTGACGAGCAAGGACATACAGTGTTCCTACTTGTCACCGAAAATGAGAATGCCCAAGCCAAGAAGCGTCTATATCGCTCTAGGGATAAGCGTTCGTCTACTAAGGCGAAATGTTTGTACCAGTACGATAGAGACGCTTTTTTGTTGGCAAATAATACGCCCGAGCGCAGAATCTCTCCCTCTACTCGGTACAAACAACG
>CALMYZ010000036.1 GCA_937873745.1 uncultured Candidatus Saccharibacteria bacterium
CTCGATAGTCTTGGCTTTGGCCGGGCTCTCTACTATAACTAAATTTTTGCTCATAATTTATTACCTGTGCTTATGTTAGTGAAGCACAACTGACTATACTACGCAATTATTTCGTTTTTGTAAAATAAAAACTCACAAAAATTAAAGGGGGCTATTTACAACTAGGTAAATAGCCCCGTGAGCACGGTGGGTGCTCGGCCACGGGAGTTCATTTCAGGGCTCCCTATTTTTTGGCTGCGCAGAGGACGATTTCGTTAAACGAACCGGCCTCCGAGAAGTCTTTGGTGCTGAAGTTCAGCTGGCGAGTCTTTCTGGCATCTTTTGTGATGTTGAAAGGCTCAGTTGCCTCGACTCCGACGATAAAGCCAGAGTCAAACGGCAACTTGTCGTCGGCAGCAAATTTCACTGCAACGGAATCCTTGCTCCACTTATTGGAGACAATGACACTGTTGAAGGAGATTTTGCCGCCGTCATCAGCCAGCAGTACTTGGCGAGATTTTGACTCGTCGCATTTGTAGATTCCGTCGACTGCTACGACAGAATTTACATCTCCCCTTTCGGGGTAGACTGCGACGGGCTCGCCCGCCTTTGCGTGGTTGCTATAAAGTACAGTAACCACGATAGCACCTACGACTGCGATGATGGCCACGCACACCATCGCCAAACTCTTCCCATTTGGAGTAGCCACGCTGCGTAATATACAATAGTAGTGTGTGTATGTCAATTATATTCTAGAGCAGATACATCTTAAATAGGCTTGTAAATTAATTATATAAGAGTAGTATAGATGTAAGATTCCACACACCTATCTATAAAAGGCGTGAATACAAAATAAACAAAAAGGAGCAACATATGTACATGGAAGCACCAATTAGTCCGAGTAAAATCGGCGAAGTTTTTGTAAATCACGATCGGCAACCTTTGACAGAGGAAAACAGGCAACGCTTGGCGGATATAGTCAATCAAGTTGCTCTCGAGCACACTGTCTGGATAAATCCAGAAAAAGACAACAAAGAGTTTAAGATAGACGGTGTCGTCGTCGAGCTCGGTGGTACGGCGGTGCGTTTCGCTAGCTCAGACGAGCTAGCGATATTTCCGCCCAAGCACGCTGCTTAGGGTGATATTAACGTATAGTCCACTGATTAGACCCGAGTGATCGGATAGTGCCAGATATTTCTAGCATGGTTAGCGTGGTCGATATGGTGGTGATGTCGACTTCGGTTATCTGCTGTATATGACCGCCGTCGCGAATGCCACTGGCTAGTAGCTCGAGTATCTTTGTCTCGAGTGGATTGTTGCCGAGCGCTAGCGAACTTTGCTGCTGCTCTAGATTGGGTGCTATGACGTCCAAGATATCTTGATAGCTGGTCACGGGGCTCGCCCCTTGTTTGAGTAGAGCGTTGCAGCCACTGCTCATCGGACTGGTGATATTGCCCGGCACCACAAAGACTTCTTTGCCCTGCTCTAGGGCGTGTGTAGCCGTGCTCATGGTGCCAGAGCGGGCGGCAGCTTCGGTGATGACTACGGCGTCAGCTAGACCACTGACGATACGATTGCGTTCTAGGAAGCGATATTGGGCGGCTGGCGTGTGCGGTTCATATTCGCTGATCAAGGCGCCGCTGTCTGCTATTATCTGCTCGCCTAGTTGGCGATTGGTGCTGGGATATATGCCAGGTAGTCCATTTGCGAGTACGGCCAGTGTCATGCCGCCGGCTTCTAGGGCTCCTCTGTGGGCGATAGCGTCCACACCCAGGGCAAGTCCACTTACGACGATTACACCGCGTCTAGCGAGCTCATATGACAGCTGGTGGGTAACTTCTTTGCCATAGGTAGTCGGCTTGCGCGTACCGATGATTGCGACGGATGGTCGTCGCTCGCTTGGCAGGCTACCTATAAAATGTAACCTTTTCGGAGGTTTGGCAATATTGGTCAGTATCTGTAGATACGGATGCTTCTCTGGTGATATTCTATTGATTTTCATAGTAATTGTGTCAAAAAGTATTGACGTAATGTCAAATACGTGCTAATATGGTAAACGATTGGTTGAGTTCTGCGAGTTCAACCAAATGCACCTTATACCCCCTATTCTAACTTATGTTAGGTTGTAAGCAATGGTCAGCGAGTATTCTCCCCTCCACTAGCTGGCACAAAAACATTGCTTGCATACTAATCCCTTTAACCCCTGCTCTCCCCCGAGAGCAGGTCCCGTTCAAAGACGACTATAAAGTAGTGACTTGTCAGGCGCCGCCATCCGTGGAGTTTGGTCCGAGTGCTTCGTCTGGGGTGGGTTGAAGGGTAAAACGGCGCTAGGTGATGCCCACCCTTACCTAGCGCTTTTTTATTTGGAGTTTATTGTAGCCCGTCGATGAGTTTATGGCTGGTGATCTCGTAAGATCCAGAGATGAATGAGCTTATTAGCTCGGAAGTTTTCGGAGCTATTGTATCTTGGAGGCTGTCGTATTCCCCTCTGCTGAAACGTGAAAGTACGAAGTCGGCGTCTGGTATTTGGCTACGC
>CALMYZ010000037.1 GCA_937873745.1 uncultured Candidatus Saccharibacteria bacterium
GTCTGCCGCATGGAGCCGTTATATAGTGCGGCGGCCGGGTGATATAGCGGTATCAAACGAAAACTAGTACCGCTGTCGCTGTATTCTACCATCTGGCCGTGCTGCTGGCTGATCTTGGCATCTGGCAAGAAGCAATTCATACTGAAGCGACCTAGCGTAATGACAACTTGTGGCTGGATTATCTGTATCTGCCGGAGGAGATACGGCCAAAACTCAGCGATCTCTGTCTTGCTAGGATCGCGATTGTTTGGTGGGCGATATTTGACGATATTGGTGATATAGACGTCATCTCTCTTCATGCCGGCGGCCTCTAGCATGGTATCTAGAAATTTGCCGCTAGCACCGATAAAAGGCAGGCCCTGCTCGTCTTCTGTTTTACCGGGCGCTTCGCCGATGAATAAAATCTTAGCATCTAGATTGCCGCTGCCCATCACGAGCTGGGTAGCACTAGCAGCTAGCTCAGCACAGATGTCTTTTGCTAATATCTCAGCTTCTAGGTCCTTTAGCTTGCTGGCTTTTGTCATGTCTTCAGTATAGCAAAAACCCCGCTAGTGCGGGGTTAGCTTTGACTCATACTACGCGTGTCTAACGCCCAATTGCTTTACTGGACAAGAAATCACTTAGAGCTTTAGCCTCGTCTCTAAAGTCAACGTCTTTAGCTTTTTTATTAGAATTTGACCTGAAATCAGTACCCGCATCCGATACTGCAGAACTAATCTCATACACCTGCTTCCTTAGCGCCGAATACTCATCATACTGGCTGCCGTATGGATTTTTGATAGCTTCAATCTTTTCAGTTATAGCCAGAAGTTTTTCTTGCTGCTCCGCTAAAGTCTCTATGAATGACTTCAGGTCGGCATCCGGCACATCAGAGATTGACTTCAGAGCTGCGACACATCCGGCTAGCGCAGTTTTGACGGCAGCAGTGTCCCTATCTGTACTACTCATCTCGTCACACTTACTGTAGGCTGGACGAAACTTCTCCATCGAGACTACCTTGTCGCCCGCGTACTTCATGTAACTCGACAGCTTGGTATTGAGTTTGGTGTAAAGCTCCTTACCCTCGCCGGTCTTTACAGCCTTGAGTCCACTCAACTTCTTGTTTTCAGCCTCCATCTTACCAAGAGATTCCTTGACCTCGTCCGAAGCGTTCTTGAAGCTAGTATCTGTACCACTGCTAAATGAACCTACTGTTATAAGGCCGGTATCCACCGAGAAGCTCGCCTTTCGGAGTTCGCTGTACTGGTTGTATGCCGACAAGTAGTCTTTTTTCGATACGCTAAGCATCGATACAACGACTACGATTGCGATAATAACGAGCACCACCAGACCAATACCACCAGCGACCAGACCGATTATAAGGCCGGTTTTTGACTTCTTGCCGCCAGGCTGAACTGGAGCTGCCCCACCCATAGCTGTATTGGTGACAGGATATTGTGGCTGCGGCGCAGGCGGGACTGGCTGTTTTGGCGGGGTGACCGGTTCAACCGGTGTAATAGGCATCGGCTGTGGTGCTGGTGGCGCAGCTTGCGGCTCCGGTGGCGTAATTGGTTGCTGATCTTGATTTACTGGATCCATCTAATATCTCCCTTGGATTTTATAGCGACTTACCATAAGTGTAATGTAAATATACCCAAAAGTACAACACGCAACCTATCTACTTACGTCGAATTACTGCTAGCTCTTTCTCGAAAACAGCGTACTGCTCCCCAAATGACAATTCACCACTAATCTTGATAGTGTTTTCGCCTTGCTCGGGCAGGTCAGTCACACTCTCAAAACGATCAATCAAATACCGCATCTTCTCCTTGTCGTATTGATGGCTATCATCGCGCGCCTCTCGCTCCTGGCCTCGCAGTAAGGCTACATCAGGATTGGTTTTTATCCAAACAAGAACTGGCAAGGCGTCGGCTTCTTTAGCAAGATTCTCGATATTCTTCCGGTTTTCACGCTTAGTCTGCTGAGCGTCGTAAATCACCGAGTGACCCGCTCGTAGTGTCTGCTTGGCCGCATAATCCATGGCACCAAAAACATCTACGTACAGTCTCTGATTGTCCGACTTACGGATATTCTCGATATTCTCTGAGCTACCAAACATAGATATCCTCAGGGCGTCGCTATTCAGCGTCACCGCATGAATCTTACCGGCAAGTCTAGTAGCAAAATACGTCTTACCAGAGCCAGGAAAGCCAAGAAAGACTACAAGGAGAGGTTTATTCATATCACTATTATCACATATAGCGGCTACTACAGTGCGTCAAACTTTGCCAACAGGTCCTCATGTCCGAGCTTCATCAATTCAAACAGGTCCTCGCCAGACGTCAGCAGTCTATCGATAACCCACACACCCGTCTTGTAAACTATCCATTTTCGGCCGTCAGGATGACTGATGAAATAATCGTGATTCTTCTCGCCCGTATCGGGCAATTCCTTGAGCTCACTTAGCCACATACGCATCGTTTGCTCATCTTCGTACCTACCCCACAACGGCTTACTATCTGCATAATCACGCTCAAATACAGTCGCCAGACCCTCAGTTACGACACCGTACAGTACACTCGGTTGCCACGGATCATGACTGAATGATGCTGCGTGTACTAGCTCATGAAATGTTGTCGTGCGAATTCCCTGTAGTAGTTTATCTTTACCGTACGGAATTGTGTGGTCAAAATATACTGACGCGCATTCATCGCTATATGTCATGCCCATATCGCCCGTCTCAGGGATGACGTTGCTCGGATTACTAGGATACACGACCAAGTTGACATAGCTCGGTAGGAATGAAATAAGTCCGGACACCTCTTTCGCAGCAGCCCGAGCCACCTTTTTCACCTCTTCCTTTTTAACACCACGACGGTCGACATCTGGCCAATGTTTAGAATCAAGGACAACAACGTTCATCAAGGCCTACTCGACGTCTTTGATACTCAAACTAAGTCGCCCGCGCTCGTCGATACCGGTCAGTTTAACCTTGACGATTTGACCATCACTCAGTA
>CALMYZ010000038.1 GCA_937873745.1 uncultured Candidatus Saccharibacteria bacterium
GTCGACCATTTTATTAATTGATATTTCGATTTTTTAAAAAGTTCTTAGTTCAGTACCCGTTTCGACATTTGTCGGTAGGCGCATTTATACATCCTAGCCCCACTCGCAGTCTGATGAATCAGTTGGTGGTCAGATTTATAAATGTGCTGGTACTTATTATACCTGGCATTGCTTTTGTGGTCAATTTATTTTATAAAACTACAAAACTGTCAAACCCTACTCCATATCACATTTAACTCGGCAATGCTTCAGTATATTAGCGTCATGTTCGGCGCCACTGCGAGCAAAATACGTGATCTCATCATCGCCACTCAGAAAATACAGATAGTCCCCGGGTGCCGGATTAGCTACCGCCTTCAGCGCACTAGTGCCAGGGGAGGCAATCGGACCCGGCGGCAAACCAACGTGCTTACGAGTATTATACGGCGTATCGGTTGAGACCGCTCGCTTCTTGCCAGCCAAGTCAGCCCCATAATAGGCTGTTATATCCGAGCCTAGCTGCATCCCTATCTTATGTCTACTCAAAAAGACCTGAGCAACCTGTCTCTGATCCGAAGCGCCGGGCACCTCACGCTGGACAATCGAAGCCATGATTATACCCTGATGTATAGACAAATTCTGCGCCCTAAATCCAGCCTCAATATTGTTCTTCTCTAGAGTCGACTGATAAAGATCGAAGCTGGTTTTCAGTATCTCAACTACACCAACCCCCTTAGAGAAGTGGTAGGTTTCACCATATATATAACCTTCTAGATTCGCTCCAGCAGGCTTATCTCTTAGCAGCGGGTGATCGTAGTCGGCAGACAGTGCCGCATCAACCTCAGTGGCGGCATAGCCAAGCTTAATGAGACTATCGCGATTTTCTCGTAGTGTCGCCCCGGGCAAAAAAGTTACCACCAGATCATCCGTGCTGCCCGTATTTAGCTGCGACACTATCTCCTGCGTGGTGCTAGCGGGTGACAGTTTATAGCTGCCGGCCTGTAGTGAATTTTCTTTATCCGATAACTTCGCATAAACCCTAAAAGCCAAAGCGCTACGAATGACCTGCTTTTCTTCTAGTTTTTTAGCTATTTGAGTAGGTGTTTGACCTGAGTCTATCTCTACATTCACAGTAGATTTTTGGTCACTAGAGACTGGGCTTAAACTAAAGTAGTACCAACCAATCGCCGCACCCACTGCCATAATTATCACCAATACTACAGATAGTGTAGCTAGTGCTATCTTACGACCCTTAGGCTTTTTGCCTGTCAGATCAGAAGATACAGGTAAACTATCGCTACTGATATCAATGCTACTCAAAACCTCTGGATGCCGAGGTCTCTGTGGTAAATCAGAACCAGGTGACGATTGATTATCCATAATTCTGCTCCAAATAATCTTGCAAGATGATCGCTGCAGCCTCC
>CALMYZ010000039.1 GCA_937873745.1 uncultured Candidatus Saccharibacteria bacterium
ACGGTATCCCGCAGCTGATGGCAGACGAGACCAAGCTGCGTCAGGTGGTGATGAACTATGTAGATAATGCTCTGTATTATTCGCGTGACTTGACTCGTCCGGTGGAGATAACTCTCAAAAAGATAGACGACAGGCTGGAGCTACGGGTTATCGACAGTGGTATCGGTGTGCCGAAGTCTGAGCAGGCGCAGTTGTTTGGTAAGTTCTATAGGGCTTCAAACGCACGCACGCAGCGACCAGACGGCACCGGAGTCGGTATTTATTTGGCCAAAAAAGTCGTCACCGAGCATGGCGGCGATGTGATATTTGAGTCGGTCGAAGGCGAGGGCAGTACCTTTGGCTTCTGGCTACCGCTGAACGGCAAGACTATCGTCGAGGCTTCAGGCGAAGAGCCTAAATAGCTCGTAGATGATTACTATGACCGCGGTCGCTACTAAGCCGGTGATAAGTATCGGCTTGACGATACGCTTGTTGTCGTGCCACCACTGCTGAGGTTTGTTGCGATGAACCGCCTCGATGCGCGTGATAGACGGACGCGTCGCCGCCGCCCCACCGCCTTTGTACTGCTTATTACGTTTCTTTTTCTGCTTTACCATAGTTGTTATTATACAACATCGCTACTTCTGCTTTCGCCAACACCCTTATCACCCTTGACTTTCCAATTCTACAAGGTTCCACCCTGCTACAGGGTGGAACCTTGTAGATGTTGTGGGCGGGTGTTTTTTGGAGTATAGTGGACTTATGCCGGCTAGAAATGTGATCAAGCAATACGGTGAGCGTGAGTACTATCACGTTTATAACAGAGGCGTAAATAAGCAAAACATATTTCTAGAAGCCGATGACTACTGGTATTTTTTGAGCCTGATGAAGCGACATCTCTCGCCTGAAATCTCGACAGATAAGTATGGTCGCAAGGTGCCTGACTATAGCGACAAGATCGAACTTTCGGCTTTCTGTCTGATGCCAAATCACTATCATATGCTTGTGTATTTACACGAGCCAGACGGCCTGGCTCTGATGATGCGTAGCGTTATGACAGCCTACGTGATGTATTTCAACAAGAAATATAAGCGAGTTGGCGGCTTGTTTCAGGGTGTATTCCTAGCTTCGCTCATCAC
The DNA here is from genome assembly GCA_937873745.1 of uncultured Candidatus Saccharibacteria bacterium. Classification (GTDB taxonomy): domain Bacteria; phylum Patescibacteriota; class Saccharimonadia; order Saccharimonadales; family Saccharimonadaceae; genus CALMYZ01. The sequence goes on from CALMYZ010000039.1 coordinate 1,119, forward strand.
CAGCGACTATTATTTATGGCACGTGAGTCGCTATATTCACCTAAATCCTATTGATATCGGAGAGGATTTTACAAGCTATCCCTACTCGAGTATCGATTATTATAAGGGCGACAAGCAGGCTAAATGGCTACATGAAGAACGTTTGGTGGAGACTAGTAAAGAGCGCGATGACTATATTCGTTTTGTAGCCGATTACAAGGAGATGCGTGCCGACCTCAATCACCTGAAGAAGATACTCGCGTCTACATAAGCTCACAATATATCCACTCCCGCCCCTGAACTTGACCTCTTATATCACACGCCCGTGTCCGCCCTTGACTTTTCTATCCTACAAGGTTCCACCCTGTAGCAGGGTGGAACCTTGTAGTATAGCTTGGTGGTGGCGGGAAAAGAAAATACCCCTGCGTATACAGGGGTATTTCTCGAGCCGACTTCTCAGCTTTTGTAGATGAGCGGTCAGTCTCGTTTAGCGACCAAGTAGGGCGCGGCGGCTAGCTAGATAGTAGTTGATACTTGCTATCATAGCGCCTAGTCCGACAATCGATAGGATTGCTTCAGCTGGACCAGTCTTTGGAAGCTCCGCAGGAGTCTCCGGTGTAGTTGGTGGTGTCACCGGAGGAGTGACTGGT
>CALMYZ010000040.1 GCA_937873745.1 uncultured Candidatus Saccharibacteria bacterium
CCCTTGTCTACATACATCATAGACTAGCAAAGCGGCACAAATTGCCGCTCGCTAAGGTTTGGTAGATTTGTCTTAACTAGACTTTGTTTACCTGTAGTGCGTCTAGCTCGACAGGTGTGTCGCGGCCAAACATACTGACCATGACCTTGATCTTGCCCTTGACTGTATCTATTTCAGAGATAGTACCATCGAAGCCCTTGAACGGACCGTCGGTGATAGAAACAACTTCGCCTTCGGAGAAATTGATCTGGTGCTTTGGGTCTTCGACGCCCATGCGCTTCTTGATCTTGCTGATTTCTTTGTCTGAGACTGGAGTTGGCTCGGTGCCGCTACCGACAAAGCCGGTTACACCTGGGGTGTTTCGGACGATATACCAAGTCTCATCGGTTAGCTTCATCTCGACAAGTACGTAGCCTTGGAATATTTTTGCCTCGATAACCTTGCGCTTACCGTTTTTGATCTGGATCTGCTTTTCCTTCGGTACCATAACGTCGAAGATTTTGTCAGCCATGTCGACGGCATTGATACGCTGACGGATACTGTCGCCTACTTTTTCTTCGTAGCCGCTATAAGTGTGGATGGCATACCATTGCCTGCTTGAGTCGTAACGATTTTTTGACATTGTGATTTTCCTTTCTTAGCCAATCATTAGTTGGAATAAATATTTAAATGCAGCATCTAGAAGAAGTATTAGGAGAGTAAAAAACGCAGTAAAGAGCAGCATGGCGCCAGTCAAACCCCAGGTAGCACTACGAGTTGGCCAATGCACTTGGCGAAGCTCTGCCCATGAGCCCTTGATGTAGCGAATAAACGCCGTAAAAGGTGTCAGTAGCTTGGCGGCTACACCCTTAGCCTCGATAGGACTTCTCTTTTTACTAACCTTAGTTTCCGCTGCCCGTGTAGTCTCGGCTGGCTTTTTAGCTACCGTAGATTTACTGACTGTTTTGGTTTTGGTGCTGGTCTTCGAACTAGACTTGGACGAAGAGGCTTTGATACGAGTGACTTTCGAATCAGATTCTTTTTTTGCTGCCATTATTTTCTCCCATTAAAAATAGTTTGCCTAGGCAAACTGTCAAGTACTACTATAGAGCTCCGGTATAAAACTGTCAAGCCATGCTATTATTGATGGTAGTGATTATGATTATTTTGACCGTGATATATAGCCTACTGGCAGTTTCGCTGGCGGGACTGCTCGTGAGATACGCCCATAAGATTCGACTGATCCAGGCGCCTGCACAGACTGCTGAGCTGGCTGACATTAAAGATTTGCCGACAGTCAGCGTATGTATACCGGCTCGCAACGAGATGTACACCTTGTCTGGTTGCCTAGATAGAGTACTACAGAGTGATTATCCAAAGCTCGAGATTTTGGTGCTAGACGACGAGTCAGATGACGATACCTCTCTACTCATTAAGTCATATGCTCACGCTGGGGTTAGGTTTATACCAGGCCAAAAACTACCAAAAGATTGGCTCGGCAAAAACTTCGCTCTAGACTGCCTGCTGCGCTCGGCTAGCGGTGAATACGTGGTCTTTATGGATGTCGATACCAGAATTGATTACCAGACTATCTCAAAGGCTATTGCTACCATGGAGGGCTCTTCGTCGCATCTACTGTCTAGTTTGCCACACAGGAGTGATACTGGTCGACTGAGTACTATATTTGGCACTCTGCGCTACTTCTGGACTTTACTGTTTGCTGTCAACGAAGTGACGCCGGCTAGTAGTTCATTTTGGGTGGTGAACCGCCGTAGCTTACTCGAGATGGACGGCCTAGTGAAATATCGTCTAGATAGTTATCCAGAGATGTCACTACAGTCTACGCTAGGTATGGGTATGCTGGTAGATTCCTTTGATCTCGGTGTGTCGTTTGAGAAGCGCCTGTCATCTCAAGCTGATACTGGTATTCGCTTGCTAAAGCCGCTGCTAGCTGGCTATGGTATTTTCGTCTGGTTAGGTCTGCTGCTGACGGCAGCACTGCCCGTAGTATTGGTGTGGTCTGTTTTGGCGTCTGGATGGTATCTAGCTATAGTGACCGCACTGGCTATTACTTTGGCTTGGGTTCAGTTAGATCTATTTTACAAACTGCAGTGGTCGTCTAGGCATTGGTACTCGCTATTCGTCGGCCCGTTTGTGGTGCTACACGAGGCTTATCTGCTAAGTATGAGTTATTATCGTCACGCTGTTGGTCATGTCGACTGGAAAGGTCGTAGGGTTAAACTCTAATCGGCTTTTTCTTTGCTAGATGGCAGGCTGAAGCTGAAGGTCGAGCCGTGGTTTAGTCGGCTAGTTAACTCTATCTGGCAACCTAGCTTCTTGGCTAGCTTGGTCGACACATATAGGCCGAGTCCAGTACCACCGGTTTCGCGTGTACGATAATCTTCGGAGCGATAAAACTTATCAAATATCTTGATCTGATCAGCCTTGCTGATACCGATACCTGAGTCTTTGACACTAAACAGCACCTGGCCGTCTTTTTTAGATACCTTGAGAGTGACAGTCCCCTCTTTGGTGTATTTGATAGCGTTTGTGATGAAGTTTTGGAGTAATTCGTGTAGGTATAGTCGACTGGCCTTTACGTTTCCGAGCTTGCCGTGAATATCTAGGTTGAGCACAAGGTCTTTTTTGCTGGCCTCTGGGCTGTATTCATTGAAGAGCGTATGGGCTAGCTCGTCGACGTCGATAACTTCGGCTTCGTCGGCCACACCACGCTCCGCGCGCGACAGGGTGCTTAGATCGTTGACCATCTTTGACAGAAATATAACCTGCTCGTGCGCAGACGCCAAACCTTCGCCTATTAGATTTGCTCTAGAATCCTTACGCTCAAATAGCAGCTGAGCATTGCTGATAGAGCCCTCGGCGATGGTTATCGGCGTGCGTAGCTCGTGGCTGACGACGCTTATGAACTCATCACGCTCCTCTTCTAGAGACTTAGACTTGGTGATATCGCGCAAGATAATTATATGCCCTAGGCTCTCGTTCATATTGTCGCCACGGATCGGTGAGTGAGTAATCTCGAGCCTGATATCTTCGCCCCCTAGTGAGATGTGATACGAATCATCGCGGATAACCCCGTGAGAGTCCTGGAGTAACTTAGATAGCCTGACGACTTTTCGGTCTTCGTACAGCTTCAATATATCATCGATATGCTTACCATTTATACTATCGTTGGTGTCGAGCAAACCTAAGACGGCAGCATTGTAGACTCGCACGATGCCCCTTTGGTCGACGCTCACTACAGCCTCGGCTAAGTTGTTGATAAGCGCTAATATCCTGTCTCGCTGGAGATTTTTTTCTTTCTTGGCGCTGGCTAGATCGGCTTTGTCTGTGTGCTGAGACTTAGTGTATAGCACAGTGATAGACCCGACCAGTATCACGGATATCAGTGCGAAGGCGTTTTCTATTATAGAAGCGCCTCTATCTAGGTAGAGTAAGGTGTCGACTATAGCTAATGTAACTAAAGCCGCTACGCTGAGGCGGAAGCCTTTATCGCCAAACTGGAGCTGAGAGATGATAAGGAGAAGAACCCAACAGATAACAAAGGTCATCGTAAAGCCTGCCACTAGCAGGATGAAGGCAGCAGACAGTAAGTGATAAGCTATGAGCTGCATGGCGACTTTTCGCTTGTCTACCGGCGGGTCTAAAAATATAAATGTACCGAAAACAATCCAGATCATCATCAGCGCATAGAAAAGTACATCCGAAGTGTATGCTATAGAATGAACGAAACCGTATTGGATCAGTAAACCATAGGCAGTCAGGGCGATAGGCACCAAAACAGCCCCTATACGGATAGCTACTGGCGCTTCCTCGACTGTACGACGCTTCCCACCTTTTTTCATACTACTTGTAATTATACCTTGTTTTTGTGGAGTCGACTAGATAGCTGGTGATTCTTTTTTGAGAAGCTGCTTGTGCTTGAGGTAGCTTGGGTCGCAAGCCGCCACTTCTGACCAAAATTCCGGACTATGATTCATGTGCCGAGTGTGCGCCAGTTCGTGGTATATGACATAATCGATCAGTTCAAATGGTAGATTCATGAGGGCTATATTTAGGCTGATAGTGCCGTTGCTACTACAGCTCCCCCATCGACTACCGGCGTGAGAGAATTGTACGGAGCTATAGTCGTAGCCGTGCTGATCCGCTAGATACTGTAGTCTCTTCGGCAGATAACTTTTGGCTTCGCGCCTGAGGGCGGCTTCGACGATTGGTCGGATCATACGGATTATTTCTGGGTCTGATATAGACGAGCTGTCGGTCAAGGTGATGATGATGCGCTGTTTGTCGCGCACGACTGTATTTTGGCTACCTCGCACAACGGTGAGCGAGTGGCTCTTGCCTATCTGTGCGCCGTCATGATAGTCGGGTGCCTGATCTTGATGAGTCGAGACTAGCTCTCGTAGCTCCTCTCGTGATTTGTTGAGCATTTTTTTGATAACGAGATTTGGCGTGTAACGAGGTGCCGATATCTTTAGCTTGCCGTTTGGCTGGACGCGTATACGAATAGACGAAGCACGCAAGCTCTTTTGTATAATCATCTCGCCGAACTCATCATCTACTAGCGTCGGCATCGTGCTAGCCCTAGCCGTCTCGGCGAATGCTTATAAACGAGCGCTTCGGCACAGATGTACCTTGCGTGTCGCGCTTACCTACTAGTCGAATGAGCACGGCTTTTGCCTGAGTAGCGTAGGTATGTTTGCCACTTATGACGATAGCTTTTTCGGTTGGATCTAAGGGGTCAAACTTCTTGACGATAGTGTCGTACTGGGTTTCCGTATGCTTGCTCTTGTTGCGCGCTTGAGCTGTCTGCGTATCTGTCTGCACCCATACAAAGACCGTCTTGTAGCCTAGAGTATCTAGCTGCTTAGCAAGAGCTGTGCGTTCTGCCTTGCTATAGATATCGAGGTCGAGCACTATTGATCTGTCAGTCTTGGCTAGCTCGGCTAGCTGAAGTGTAGCTATCTGGATAGCCGCTTTCTTGCTACTGGCGAGACCTTGTAGTGCTTCCATGTGTATCTGTGGTACCTTGAAGGTGTCACTAAATTTGGCGGCAAAGGTAGTCTTGCCACTGCCCGGTATACCGACCAAGATAATAGCGTGCGATTCAGACAAACTCAACTGTTTCATAATTGGCATTATAGCAAAAATATGACGCGAATGCTATGCGTCCGGATCGTGGCCCAACTCTAGTATATGAGACAGCAGCTCATCTTTGTCCATATTAGAGACATCTATCTTGTTGTGTACTATTGCCATATAACCCTGGATGATGTGCTTGAGGTAGATGGCGTCTTTGCGCCAAAAGAAGTTGATGTCGTAGTGATCTGTCGAGTTCATGACGCGACTAGATATTTTGAGCGAACCAAAGAACGGCCCGAGGCTAGTCTCGATATTCAAGAGGTCTTCGAAGCGAATCGACAAGGTATTGTATGACCAAAAAAACGTCATCTGTGTGATGGTTATTTTGGTTCGGTCGACGACTATCGTATCCGGGAAGAGGTTATTCGGCAATATAACAGTCTGCGCCCTGGCCAAGATATCACGCGAATAGTGAAGCATGCTATCTAAGCGCTCCTGACCGGCATCTGGCTGTAGCCAGGGTGGGCGAATCGAGGCTATGTCGCTAGTCAAGAAGTTTACGGTCTGACCGTATGACTTCGAGGCTATCTCGCCCAATTTACGGCTCTGCCGTACAAGCTGCTGGTAAGGGTTAATAGATTTTAGCTTATCCATCTCGCACCTCCACTATGTGTACCTATGATTATACTCCCCTTGTTGTCAAAAAACAAACAACCCCCAATAAATCTAACCGTACAAACCTCTAAACTAGTAGTTTATCTAGTGTATTGTCGATGAGTTTCGCGGCAGCTTCTTGGTCGATAATCTCACCAGAATAAGACAGATGCTCGCCAAATACCAGCCGGGCTTCGTCAGACCTCAGCTCTATGCCGACATTACCGATGACGGGCTCGAGAGCGGCGATAGCCCTAGCGCCACCTACACTACCATAGCCGACCAGCGCCACTGGCTTACCAGACCATTCTTTATATAGATGATCTAGCGCGTTTTTGAGCACCGGTGTGTAGCTGTGGTTATACTCAGCAACCGTCATGATAACCCTGTCGGCGCCCGCGACCGCTGCCTGCCAGTCTAGGCCTGCCTGAGTATTCGGCACATACCCTTCCATAGCCGGTAAGGTCTGATTGTCAAAAAACGGCAAACCCAGGCCAGCCAGATCTACGGTCTCTATCTCTACGCCATCTCGGTCACCCAAAGCGCTCGCTACATAATCAGCTACCTTGTCGGCCACTCGACCTTGCCTTGCGCTACCCACTACTATCAATACTTTCATCGTATATCTAACCTTTCGAAGTGTTTATTAAAATATATTACTATACGTAGTATAGCATTACTGTGTAGTCTTAGCAAACACTCTTCCGTAGCTGTGTACTGTATGATAGTAAGCAATGCCAATTACTGAAAAACCATTTACTGTCATAGAAAGTCCATTTAGTGCCCCGGATATAGACGGGATCGTGCGTAATGTTAAATACACTATGCTAGCCACCAGAGACAGCTTGAGTCGAGGTGAAGCACCCTACGCCTCACATCTTTTTTATACGCAGATGCTAGACGATAACCTTCAGAGTGAGCGACAACTCGGGATGGACGCCGGACTAACTATATGTCATCACGCCGAACAGACCGCCGTCTATACGGACTATGGTACTAGTCGTGGTATGGAATACGGCATAAAGACAGCCGAAGCCGCCGGTCGAAGTATCGTCGAGCGCAGACTATTCCCAGACGCATCCTCATCCGAAGAAGTCACAGCCCTCATGCTAGCAGAATACGCCAAGCACGACCCGCCATCCTCTGTGGCTATCGCAGCTATATACGGAAGGATTTTGAAGTAGAGTTTGATTAATGTCAGTAGATTTGATCACGTTCAGGATTTTTGAGATTTGCGAGCCAACAAAACCAATCTGATTGGTATAGATATCATGACTACAGCTGCGGCTATAATCAAGCACCAGCGAGCAAGTGTGAACGGCTCCGACCAGGAAGCATAGATGAGGATAGTCATAGCGACAGCTAATAATGTACCATCCGTGCGGACCAATGAGAGCGTGTGATTTGACCCGTGTTTGTAATACCGGCCAGTTATAACCAGGATGTTACCGATATTATACAACCCAAGCGCAATGGCGCCTGGCATTACGAGCGTCGAACTCAACTAAGCCACCGCGATTGTCGCGAACTTTACCTGCGGAGTATTCGTCTTCCATGCGAGCAACAATTCGTTTTAGGGTGCTGGCGACGGCAAAGGTAGACGAGCCAAGGCGTTTGCGCAAGATGAGTGCTGACAAGTGTCGCTGTGACGAGGCGAATGCCCATAATTTTTCGCGGTGCAGGTAATCATCAACGAGATTGTATAGCTTGAGTTCGTCGCCAGATGGCGTGAATTGCACTGTTTGCGCGACACGATTGGTGTATTTGATGTATCGCTCGGCGTCCTTGCGCAAGGTACGTTTGGCAATCTTGGACATACGGTCACGTAAATCTTCGAGTGCATACGGGTGGTTAGACTTGATGTATCGCTGCCTGAAAACATCGAGTGAGTGGAAGTAGTTTTTATCAAATACCGATACGATACCGTACAGTTCTTCGAGCTTGTTTTGCAGAGGCGTCGCCGTGAGCAATAGGACCTTATTTGTCCACTTAGCGATATCAGCAATCGAGCTAGCGATACCCTTTTTATTTGTGTAGTAGTTTCGAAGCTTGTGCGCCTCGTCTAGGATCATCAAGTCCCACCCGGCAGATAATTTTTGGATATTGCGATTTGCAAACTCGTATGAGCAGATGTAGATTCCCGGCTTATCGAAGCTCTTATGTATTTTGATCCAGCTAGAGTCTACGACGGTCGATGGCAAATTAAACTTCTCGGAAAGCTCCTGCGACCATTGTTGTCGTAGGCTCGATGGCGACACCACCAAAATCTTGCGTTTGCGCTCAGCCCAGAATTGCATGACGACAATGCCGGCCTCGATTGTCTTGCCAAGACCAACTTCGTCGGCCATGATGATACCCTTGGTGTTTGGTGAATTAAGCGCAAAAAGCGCCGCATCGACTTGGTGTGGTGTAGGCATAATCTGCGCGTCGAACATCAGACCAGAAAGTTTGGCAACATCATCGTTGGCGTGAACGCGCTCCAGCTCATGAACGACGTACTTAGCTTGATAATCCGAAGAAATCATTGAGCTAGATTTCCCTTCGCAACAAACTCGTATGGTAGTAGTAGCCTATTGCCTGTGACACCGGCTAGTAGCAGTGGATGATACGCATTGAACCTAAAGTGAACTCTATCTGTTTTGTTCATTGAATTAATTATACACCAGACATCCAAAAGAGACTTAGTTGGCGGCGTCAGGGGGTATGGGATTGTCGGAGGTTAATCAATAACTGACGCGTCCTAGGCGCGACAGTAGACTACCCTCACTACTCCCTAGACAAGTCATCGGTTAGAATTTTCTTGAACTCGTCAGACCACCCGGTATCATCACCCCTAATCTTTCTTTCAAGTTCACCGACGTATTCAGATAAATTAACAGCAACACTGTTTTCTTTGCCAGCCCAAGATACCAACAACGACGTAACCTTATTGAGTGACGAGAGTGTCTCTGGGGATGGATCGCGTTCGGCAATATTAATAATCTGACGCGCAAATTCCTTCCGGTCGTTCCTTTGTATTTCCATATAGTTTATATTATAGACCAAAAAGTCAATTAAAAGTGAGCAGTTTTATATCATACTCAGGATAAGTAGCTTTAAGTCGTCAGATAAGGCCGCTTACATAAACGAAGCGTCCGTACGGCTCGATAGCCTCCGCTTGCTCCTCAATTTGTGCAAAGACTGTAAATGCGTTTCTAACCAGGCCTACCAGCAGCTCGATTCCACTTGTAGTGAGATCGGACGCATGCTGGGAGGCTGGCTAAAATCTATCACGAGCAGTCCCTGACCGACGGCGACGACCAGTTGTCGTTGGCATTGTCAGCCCAGTTGGCGTTCAGCTTCAGCTGGCGGTCGTCGTCCCACCGGTTGAGGTACGGAACGTTCGACCAGTCGGTATAGCGCAATCCACCTTCCGGTGCCACTGAGTCCAGACGCATCCAAACTCTGTATTTTATACGAGATACATATCTCTAGTGGATTGCACGGAGTGCTCGATATTTTGCCTGCGCGCTTGGTGTGTCCGTGGACAAACCAATTCTGTCAGTTTCAAAACACGGAATCGGTGACGCATATCCGTGAACATACGTTCAGTAACCAATTCACTCCCTATTTTAGCAAAAATTAAAAACGCCTCTGCTAAAGCAGAGG
>CALMYZ010000041.1 GCA_937873745.1 uncultured Candidatus Saccharibacteria bacterium
AACCTTATCGAGACGACTATCTCTATTGATGTTCGGCGTAATATTACAAAAAAGTAAAGCCAAAGGTCGCAAGATCCTTGGCTTATCGATTACGTATAGTCTGCTACTAGCCTCGGCGATTTTATACACAGCTAGTGTGTATAAGCGTAAGCAATTTGGTGATTCGCAGCTCGACGAGATAATATTTTATATGACCAATGGGCTGGCCGATGGCCAGGCGCTTAGTTTCGTAGAGGCGGCTAGGGATAATCTTTTACTTTGTGGTATCTTGTTTTTTCTATTGCTTCTGCCTGTGATAGATTTTTATCGCAATCGCGTTCGCATAAATATCAATCTAGAAATTTTTGGTAATAATCGTCGTCTGAAGTTTAATCCGTCGCACATGCCGATAAAGTATAAACTAACCTACGCCATGGTTGCATTTTTGATCTCTCTTTGGGTGTTGATGAGTAGTTTTCATGCCGTAGAATACATCCGTTCGCTGACTCAGGTGAGTGATATCTACGAAAAAAACTATGTCGACCCGAAAAAAGTAGCCCTAAAGTTTCCCGAAAAGAAACGTAATCTAGTATATATATACATGGAGTCGATGGAAAACACCGTCGTCTCAAAAGCACATGGTGGGCGAGCGGATAAGTCTCGCATACCCGAGCTTGAGGAGATAGCTTTAGACAATAAGAATGTATCTTTTTCAAATCTAGATAATGGCCTGGGTGGGGCGTTACCGGTGTCTGGCACTACCTGGACGGTGGCAGGTATGGTGGCTCAGTCTACCGGTGTGCCGTTAAAGCATAGCTTATTTAATACCGATAACGGGTCGCTAGATAGGTCGTACAAAGAATTTTTACCAGGGGCTGGTAGTTTGGGCCAGATGCTGGAGCGAGAGGGCTATAATCAGTCATTTCTGATGGGGTCGGTAGCAAGTTTTGGTGGTAGAGATTCTATGCTCAAGCAGCATGGCAACTACAATGTTCTGGACTATGAAAAGATGAAGTCTAATGGGTCTTTACCAAAAGATTATGGTGTCTGGTGGGGGTATGAGGACAAGAAGTTGTTTGAATTTGCGAAGAAGGAGGCTACGCGACTAGCCGGTGAAGGTAAGCCATTCAATCTGCAGATGCTTACAGCGGACACGCATTTCACCGATGGCTACCTAGACTCGTCGTGTCAGACTAAATTCACTGGCAAGTATGACAATGTTCATGCCTGTTCGTCGGCTATGGTGGCGGAGTTTGTTCAGTGGCTGAAGGAGCAGCCTTTTGGTGATAATACCACTATAGTGCTAACGGGCGATCACCTGGGTATGCAGGCTCCTTACTACGAAGATTTGATCGCAGATAGCCAGTATCAGCGCACTATATATAATGCCATCATAAACTCGGTTATCGCCCCGATAAAATCTAATAGTCGAACATTTTCGACACTAGACATGTACCCAACCACTCTAGCTGCTATGGGTGTGACTATACCGGGCGATAAATTGGGTCTGGGTGTGAACTTATTTTCAGAGCAACCAACATTACTGGAGAAGTATGGCAGCATCGAGTCTCTAAACACGGAATTAGAAAAGCGCTCTAATTACTACGAAGACAATATATTGAGGGTGAAATAGGTAGACTTACTTAAGGTAGTACAGCCGAACGGCACTATCGCCGGCTTCTTTTGTGGAAACTAGCTGCCAATTATTGGGCGTCTGTGTAGTGAAGTAATCTTTTTCACCGACTTTCCCGACTAGCCAGACTCTCTTGGCTTGAATATCTGCAAGTGAATGATAGACAATCTCTTGCTGTCTGTCGTATATCAGGCTGGTTTCACCATGGCCGCTTAGCTCACCTTCGCTCAATAAATGTACAGTTTGCCGGGTTTGGTTGTAGTGACTAAAGTCGAAGAAGGTATATAGCTCGGCTGATACAATTTTGTCCCCGGTACGAAAACCATCGTTTACAGTTTGAGCCACTTCACTCATGCGATGACCACTTCGTGGGCTATTCCAGATTGAAAATATGCCGATAGCCACGGGTATACAGATGGCTGCAGCTAGCAAGATTTGAATCGGTGGTCTGGTACGTAGGAATTTCGTATACACCACGGCAACAGCGGTCAATATATGTAGGGCCGCCGCACAAAACAAGAAGTATCTATCGTAGTATACGGGCCTATATAAACTAACCAGTAGCACTAGTATGAGTGGTAAAAACAACCAGGCTGATAGTAGTATGATGTGTTTTTTCTGGAGCTTATGTAGACGTATGTAGAGGTATATTGATATAGCGATTACCGACAATAGTACTATCCAGCCGACCCATTTGCTATTTGTAAAAGCCGGTAGATTGAAGAATAGTTGAGAAAGGGTATTGGGTATGGTGTGGATATTCACCGGTGGTATCCAGAAGCCGGACTGCACTCTAGTGAACTGGCCTATCAATACCGGTAGCCAAGGTATAAATAGCAGAGCAGCTACTATATTGGCTAGCCAGTAGGGCTTGAGCTGAAGAGCTTTTTTTAGACCACCAGTGTGCCACAATACATAGAGTAGATGGGCTGGTACGATCAGTATAGTGTAGTACTGTGTGTATAATCCCGCAGCAAGTAGTAGTCCGTAGGCTATCCAGAGTTTGTAGTTGGCTTTTTTACTCTGTAAAGCCAGTACTAGCGAGTAGGTGCTAGCGAGAACTAATAATGCCGACAGGCTGTACATGCGAGCTTCGACGCTATAGCGAATCAAGAATGGTCCAAAGGCAACTAGTAGGGCGGCTAGGCGGGCGGCACCCTCGGAGAATATCTTTCTGGTCAAGAAGTAGGCCAGTAGGATGATAGCTAGTCCGGTCAGGATACTGAAAGACCGGATTGCCAAGTCGCTACCCCCAAATATATGCTGCCAACCATGAACTAGTAGGTAATATAGTGGCGGATGAACATCTCTAGCGGTACGGGCTATTATTTCTAGTGGGCTAAAGTCGATTAGCATCATCGTGTAGCCTTCGTCGTGCCAGATGTCGCTAGCTGTGACGACGGCGAATCTCAGGATAGCTCCAGTCAAGACTACGCCAGCCAAATACCATCTGATAGGTATCTTCACTACCTGATCGATAAATTTTGTCGCTAGTTGATTTGTTATTTTAAGATATTTTTTCATATTCACTCCTTGGGTTAACGAGGCCTATTAATCGCCACCCGTCGGGCTTGCTCGGCTAGGCTGTCGTCTATATCAGCAGGTGTAAATGAGCCATAGCGTTTGGCGGCGGCTTCAGCTATCAGGTAGTCGGCAATCTTTGGATTTTTCGGCAAAAGTGAGCCGTGCAGATAGGTGCCTATGACATTGCGCCAATGTACACCCTCGCCATCATCTTGCCCGTTATTGCCAGCACCTTTGCGAACGACTCCGAGCGGCTTCACTCCACGCCCCAACGTAGTGAGCCCGCTGTGGTTTTCGTAGCCGATGATCTCACCAAACTCATCGCTATAGGTTGTTATATTTCCAATCAATCTTTCTTGTCCACCGACTGTCTCTATGTCGAGTAGGCCTATGCCAGGAATCACAGTTCCATCGATTGTCTTGAAGAACTTACCAAACAACTGATAAAGACCACAGATCACCAGCATCGAAGTGCCTCGCTCGGCTAGTTCTATCAAGTCTGGTCCTATACTTGCCAGGTCGTCCTGGATGGCTAGTTGGCCGCTATCTTGTCCACCACCACCGACTACTATGTCGACTTGCTCTGGGAATTTATCGCCAGGATTGTGTTCGAGTAGCCTCACTTGATAGCCGTGCTGCTCGGCGCGTTTTTTCAAGACTAGCGTATTGCCCCAGTCGCCGTAGATATTCATATCACGCGGGTATAGTTGAAGTATTATTAGTTCTTTTTTATGACTCATGATATAGCCTCGACATCTGTAATTTTACTTAGCTCGCGCCTCAGGGCTAGCATGGCCGTATATGTACAATATATACGCTTAGGCAGGTCTTGGTTTTGCTTGATAAAATCGCTCAAAGCTAGGCCAAGGGACGGTTCGATAGACGCCACGGTAACCTCCTCATAATACAGTCGCAATGCCATATCGTAGGCTCGTACACCGGTGATATGCGAGGCGCCGTTTTCCCGAAGACTGTCGAAATCAACATCCCATAGCCAGCTCATGTCTCGACCATCGGCGTAATTATCGTTGACAGCTATCATGGTAGCGTAGCCTTTTGGGTCGAACGAAGATAAACTGAGTCGAAAGCCGGCTGGATTTTTAACCAATACAAGCTCGAGCGGTTGACCATTTACAGTCAGGCTTTCACCTCTACCAAAAGCCGGCCTTACTTGCGCCAGGCTCTCCATTAGCTTGTCGGTATTCAGCTCGTCTTTCTGTATGGCTAGAGTTGTCGCCATGGCTGCCGCTGCATTGTATATATTATAGACACCTCTTAGCTGGAGGCTTGTTTGATATTTTTTGTTATTTATTTCAAATTCAGCCGTATCGTCATCTATGGAATTCAAGGTAACTGTCGCCGGTAGGCTATTCTCGCTCGCCGGTCTACCGCTACGCATATCATCGTCGCTCGGAAACTCCTTCAGCAGTTCAGCACTAAGCCCAAAATAGCTGACATCTTTGCCTGCAATACCTTCACCGATGGCGCGCAGGCGAGGATCCTCGCGATTTACGATAACTGTTTCGGTGGTATTTTCGGCAATAGCTCTGAGCATGCGCGCTGTAGTGTCGATTTCACCGAAACGATCTAGCTGATCACGCATGACATTAAGGAGAAGTGAATAGCGCGGTTTGATAATCTCTACAAACTTAACAGCGTGAGCCTCGTCAAGCTCCAACACGGCAATATCCGCATCTAGCTCGCCCTTTAGATTGACCTCGCCGAGCAGGGCAGCTGCCACGCCTCGCACGAAGTTACTACCAGTGCGATTGGTGAATACCTTCAATCCCTGACCTTTGAGCAGTTCCACCACCATCTTGGTCGTCGTCGTCTTGCCATTGGTGCCGCTCACCAAGACTACACCCCGGGGTAGCTGACTCAGGGTGTCTGGTACGAAACTAGAGTCGATCTTTTCGACAAACAAGCCCGGCAAGGCGGATCCGCCACCGCGTAGGAGCGCAACTTGGCGAACGGCCTTTCCGAAGATAGTAGTTATAGCTTTTGGCATATAGATTCATTATAGACTATATCTGTAATTATGCGTGGCAAACTTGAGGGTTTTCGAGTACAATAAGGCTATGTTTATAGTGGGTATGCTCTCGTGGTGGTATGGCAGAGGTTGGTTGGACCAGGTGCTGTTTTTTCGTGAGAAGATGGCCAAGACGCTGGATTACTTCTCTATAGACTTGCTGCTAAAGACCTTATTTGCGCCGTATCGACAGATCGGTGCTGGTCGAGTGCAGGGGTCTCTCGGGGTTAAGTGGCGTGCTTTTGTCGATAGGCTGATCTCGCGACTGATAGGTTCGATTGTTCGTATGATTTTAGTGCTTATAGGTGTGGTGTGGTTGATCATCCAGGCTATAGTCGGAGCCTTACTGGTCGTATTGTGGGCTTTGGTGCCATTGACGCCGATAATCGGATTATTGCTTTATATAAGCGGCTGGGTGCCTGCGGTATGGAATTAGAACTAGATACTCATAATATGCGAGTAGTCAAAGCTCGCTTGGGTGCGAGTTTGGCTGGTTTTTGGCTTTTGTTTGTCAAGCTATCTATCTGGATACTCATAGCCATCGGTATTTGTTTAATTTTGATAAACTGGCCACTCGGCTGGCTAGTGATGAGCCTGGCGGCGTTACCGTTTATGCTCGAGCGCTGGTATGAGGGTGAGCTGAAGCGGGTACCTGTAATAAAGGGCAGTGACAAGATCGGTGATCGCCTAAGCGGTGATATATTGGGCAGACTGAGCGACAATCCGACACCGAAAATGATTGCCTCAGCTGCCGAGAGCGTGGTGGGCGGGCAGTTCTTTGCGGCTCGCTTTGGGCTGACAGCCAATTTAATGTCAAACATCACTAGTGATAATCAGAACGATAGTCAGGCTGTTTGGCAGACGGCTGTCAAGCTAGCCGACAAGTTAGACCGAGACGAGATTACGCCCGGTATCTTGATATATAGTCTGGTAAAAAACTACCCAGATCACGAAATGCTACTAGCTCAGCTACATATAGACTTGGCAGATATAGAAAACGGTGTGCGCTGGCAAAATAACATTTTCGATATCTCCAAGAGCTACAGTATACCGCGTCGCACTGGCGGTATCGCTCGCGACTTTTCGTTTGGCTATACGCCTAAGCTGCGACACTTTGGTCAAAATATCAGCGAGCAGATATCACACAGTGGACTACTTACTACTGGCCTGGAGGTCCACGATGAAGTCATAGACAAGCTTATCCAGACTTTTGGCAATTCCGGCCAACAAAATGCCGTCTTGGTTGGTCAGGCTGGTGTTGGCAAGCGGACGATCATCCAGAGTTTCGCCGAACGGCTACTTGACGCCACGAGTAAGCTGCCAGATAGCCTGAAGTTCAGACAAGTGTTTATACTGGACGCAGCTGCACTTGTATCGGCGGCTCCAGGTAGGGGCCAGCTGGAGAATTTGGTGATGGAGATTTTGTCAGAAGCTTATGGTGCCAAAAATATTATTATCTGCCTAGATAACGCTCAGCTGTTTTTTGAAGAGGGTGTAGGTTCGGTTGATTTGACAAATGTCCTGCTACCTATCCTAGAGGCTGGCAATCTGCGCATGATCTTGACGATGGACGAGCAGAGATTGCTTCAGATATCCCAGCGCAATCCAGCTCTGGTCAATGCCCTTAATCGTATAATTGTTAAGCCGACGAACAAGCAAGACACGATGCGCGTCATGCAAGACTCGCTGATAGTCACCGAGTTTCAAAAGAAGGTTACTTATTCGTATCAAGCCTTGGGCGAGGCATACACCTTGAGCGAGCGCTATGTACACGACATTGCCATGCCAGGGCGAGCCATCAAGTTACTGGTTTCGGCTGCTAGTTACAGTCAGGGTGGTTTGGTGACAATGAACTCAGTACGCGACGCTATCGAGCAGACTATGGATATTAAGGTCGGCGTCGCGACAGGTGAGCAAGAGAAAGAAACTCTACTAAACTTAGAGCAGTTGATTCATCGTCGCATGATCAATCAGACTAGAGCTGTCGGTGTGGTGAGTGATGCCTTGCGTCGCGCTAGGGCTGGTGTGCGCAATCAAGATAGGCCGATCGGCACCTTTCTTTTCCTTGGTCCAACTGGAGTGGGAAAGACGGAGCTAGCCAAGGCTCTAGCGGATGTCTATTTCGGTGGCGAGGATCGGATTGTTCGACTGGATCTCAATGAATTTGTGCGCAACGAAGATGTTTCTAGGCTTATCGCCGATGGTGCGGATGATCCGAGCAGCCTGACGGCTCAAGTGATGAAACAACCTTTTAGTGTGGTTCTGCTCGACGAGATAGAAAAAGCCCACCCAAATGTCTTGACTACACTCTTGCAGCTACTAGACGAAGGTATCTTGCGCGATATCAAAAACCGTGAAGTCAGCTTCCGTGATGCTATCGTCATAGCTACGAGCAATGCCGGTGCCGACAGGATCCGCGAATACATCGAGCGTGGCTACAAGCTAGAGGCTTTTGAAGAGAAATTCGTCGATGAGCTGATAGACTCTGGTCAGTTCAAGCCAGAATTTCTCAATCGCTTTGACGAGATAGTTACCTTCACGCCGCTAGGCAGAAGTGAGCTACTACAGGTAGTGGATCTTATGCTAGATGGTGTCAACAAGACCCTAGCCTCGCAAAAAATCACTGTCGTGGTGGACGACACAGCCAAGCTGCTACTGGTAGAAAAGGGCTATGACCCACGACTAGGTGCTCGCCCGATGCGACGAGTTATCCAGAGAGTCGTCGAAAACAATGTCGCCAAAGCTATCTTATCTGGGTCCATCCAGTCCGGCGCGACCATCACCATCACAGCCAGTCAAGTAGAAGACACCATGGGCAAGGCTGAACAAGCACAGGCTATTCAAGACGATAGCGTGTAGATTGCTACCTATCGCCACATTAGGTGACAGGTATACAGAGACTTATCTATAAATGAATAAGTTCTAAAATCTCACCCGAAGATTTATTTTTAAGATCAATAATATCTAAGCCGTTCGTTTCGAGTATTATATAATTTCAATCATCTTGCGTAGTACTATGATATTAAGGATACACTAACACAAGTAATTTGGTACCCCGGGCAGGGTTCGAACCTGCGACCTTAGGCTTAGAAGTCCTCTGCTCTATCCAGCTGAGCTACCAGGGCGTGCTATGTACTACATATAAGATTATAACAAAGATGTATAATAGATGTGAAGGAGTCTTTATGAATGATAATGGACCAAAGCCGTATGTAGTAAATATAGAAGAGGCTACATTACAAAATGAAACATTTAGAACTGCACTGTGGACAGGTGTTAACCTGCAGCTTACGGTGATGAGTATACAGCCGGGTGACGATGTCGGCCTAGAAGCGCACGACGATCACGATCAGTTTTTGCGTATTGAGCAGGGCCAAGCGCTCGTAAAGATGGGCGATACAAAAGACGATCTTGATTTTGAGCATCGAGCAGAGGACGACGACGCTATTTTTGTGCCGGCCGGCAAGTGGCACAATATCATAAACGCAGGGTCAGAGCCGCTCAAGTTGTACTCTATATACGCACCAGCAGAGCACGAGCATGGTACAGTCCATCAGACCAAGTCGGACGATCCAGAAGCTTCTTGATGTGGCAGCGCTTAGCCCAATAAAATAACCCCACGAAGGTGAGGGTGTTTTATTGGTGCGGGCGGCGAGAATCGAACTCGCATCATTTGCTTGGAAGGCAGATATATT
>CALMYZ010000042.1 GCA_937873745.1 uncultured Candidatus Saccharibacteria bacterium
TGATGGCGACTCTCGCGGCTTATCTAAATGCGCTTGAGGGCAAGGGTGTTCATATCGTCACAGTCAATGATTACCTAGCTCAGCGTGACGCCGGCTGGAATGGTGAGTTGTTTGATTTTCTGGGTCTGAGTGTGGGCGTGATTATCGCCGACGCTTCTTTTGTATTTGACAAGGACTATGACAATGAAAATCACGACGATTCACGTATGCGCAAGCTGCGCCCGGCTACCCGCAAGGAGTCGTATGCTGTAGATATTACTTACGGTACAAATAACGAGTTTGGTTTTGACTACCTGCGAGACAACATGATCGACGACGCCGAGCATTTGCGTCAGCGCGAACTAAACTTTGCGATCGTCGACGAAGTTGACTCTATCTTGATCGACGAGGCTCGAACGCCACTCATTATTAGTGCGCCAGCCGCTGACAACCCAGAGAGCTATCTTCAGTTTGCGAAGATTGCTGCCAAGCTAAATTCGGAGGACTATATACTAGATGAGAAGCGACGTAGCGTTAGCTTGAGCGACTCGGGTGTAGATAAAGTACAAAAGATGCTTGGTATCAAAAATCTCTACACTCCGGATTATGTGCGTTCGGTTTATCATATGGATCAAGCTCTGCGCGCCCAAACGCTATTTAAGCGTGACAAAGATTATGTCGTGACTGTCGCTGGTGAAGTGATTATAGTCGACGAGCATACTGGTCGCTTGATGCAAGGTCGCCGCTACAACGAAGGTCTTCATCAGGCTATCGAGGCCAAGGAGAATGTGACCGTCCAGGAGGAGAGTATGACGCTTGCGACCATATCTTTCCAGAATTATTTCCGTATGTATGCCAAGCTTAGCGGTATGACCGGTACGGCCTTTACTGAGGCCGAAGAGTTCCAGCAGATTTATAGCCTTGATGTCGTGGTGGTACCGCCAAATCGCCCGATCGCTCGTGTCGACAAAGAAGACCTTATCTTCAAGACCGAGAAGGGTAAGCTTAAAGCTGTGGCAGATGTTATACAGGAGCATCACAAGGCTGGTCGCCCGGTGTTGGTTGGCTCGGCTTCTATCGCCAAAAATGAGCTTATCGCAGCGTTTCTAGATAAGCAAGGTGTAAAATACGAGATATTGAATGCCAAGAATAACGAGCGTGAGGCTGCCATCATCGAGCAGGCTGGTCAAAAAGGCGCTATCACACTGGCTACCAATATCGCCGGTCGTGGTACCGACATCAAGCTAGGTAAGGGTGTCAAAGAGCTTGGCGGCCTAGTGGTGATAGGCTCGGAGCGTCACGAATCTCGACGTATCGACAATCAGTTGCGCGGTCGCGGTGGGCGACAGGGCGATCCTGGCGAGACTCAATTCTTCGTATCTACCGAAGATGATTTGATGCGCATCTTCCAGGGTGAGCGTATCGCCGGACTAATGGACAGGCTCGGTGTAGACGAAGAAACACCGATTCAGAACAAAGCCGTCTCAAAAACTCTCGAAGCCGCACAAAAGCGAGTCGAAGGCTACAACTTCGATACTCGAAAAAATGTTGTTCAGTATGACAACGTCATCAATCGTCACCGACGTGTCGTTTATGTGATGCGGCGCAAGATCCTAGATGGTGATGATATTCGTCCAGAGATCGAGCGCTTGATTGGCGAGAAGATGCGTGAGGTTACGCTACTGCCGGCCAAAAACAACAAGAACTTTGCGGCTGATTTTAAGTCTATCTTCCCGGTTGACGACAAGATTTTAGATAAAATCGGTGCCGAAAAGAAAGACAAGGCTCGCTACGATATGGCAGTCGAAGAAGCCCTCAAGATCTACGACACCAAAGAAAAGGAACTAGAGGCGGATGTCTTGCGCCGAGTTGAGCGTGAAGTTTATATCCAGGTACTCGATACCCTATGGATGCAGCACCTAGAGAATATGCAGCATCTACGCGAAGGAATTCATTGGCGCAGCCTTGGTCAGCGTGACCCACTGGTAGAATATCGCTCTGAGTCGCAAAAGCTGTTTGAGAGTCTACAGTCGATGCTCCGAGATGAGGTGCTACGGGTAATAATGAATGTCCACCGACACGATGCAGTCACAAGGGCCGACGACGATCATGACACCGAACTAACTCGCCTAGCCGAGAGTGCTGTAGAGCGTGGTGTCAATGAGCTTGGAAATGGTGAAGAAAATCGCGATGATGATTTCAAGGCTAAGAAGGCTACAAGTGTGCAGACTGCTAATAAAAAACGTAACGATGCTCGCAAAAAGAAGAAAAGTCAGCGACAAAACCGCAAAAATAACCGTAAATAACCCTTAAGTCTAGAAAGTCCTGTATTAGCGATGAAACACACTGTCGAAGAAGTTAGATTAAAAAGCGGCGCCCGGGGCCTACTGATAGATGTGCCGGGTGCTACGGTGATGAGTTTTCAGTTTCATTTCCGGGCTGGTAATCGTTATGTGCGCTCAAAAGACGTCTACGAGACTGCTCACATCATGGAGCATATGGCGTTTGGCGCCAACTCCAAGTACAAAAGCGAGCACGAATACGAAGCGGAATTCACCAAGAACGGCGCCTATCACAACGCCTATACTAGTGAATTTGCTATGGGTTACGTGGCGGAATGTGCAGACTTCGAATGGGATAGGATACTGGACCTACAGCGCCTGGCGATATGTGAGCCGCGCTTCACCAACGAGTCTCTAGAAGCCGAAAAGGGCAATGTGCGCAGTGAGTTGACTGGGTATCTCAATAATCACAATCGTTTGCTCTGGCCGCGTATCCAGGTAGCTCTCGGCGAGGATATATACGGATTTCGCAAGCGTATCGGTACTATCTCAGCTGTTAAGTTGTCTGATATCAAGGAGCATCACGCGCGAACTCATACATCTGAAAACATGCGCTTTGTTATCTCGGGCAAGCTTCATGGTCGCAAGAGCGAGATCAAACGTCAGCTCGAAGATTGGAGCCTGGAGCGAGGTGAGCGATTCGAGATACCACGCGATGAGCTGAGCAAAGCAAATCCAGTCTTGATACGACGCAAAGAGGCCTCCAATCTAACTTTTGGCTGGTCGCTCATACTGCCACGTGAACTAAAAGATGCTGAAAATGACGCTATGGGCGTGCTTGACCATATCTTGACCGGTACTATGCACTCACGTATCTTTGGAGCGGCTCGTCAGCATGGGTTAGCTTATGGTATGTTCTCTGATACTTCAGTTGGCTTCCATGAGAGTAGCTGGGATTTTGGTGGTCAGGTAAACTTAGAGACTGCGCCGCAGCTTTTTGACATCATCAATCGTGAAATAAAAGCCGTCCTAGCGGGTGATGTCAAAGAGTCTGAAGTCGAAGCTGCTAAATCTTATAGTCTAGGCAGGCATCAGATGGGTGCTCAGACTGTATCTCAGATAGCCAGTTTTTATCAAAATCGCTACTTCGCTGATGGTTTTATACGAGATTATGACAAAATACCGAGCTCTATCAATGCTATTTCGCGCGATTTGATCATCGAGACGGCCAAGCAGTTTATCGAGGCCGATACTTGGGTGCTAGCTGGCGTCAGTTGTGGCGACAAGGAAGGACTTGTTGAGCTAAACTCTAAAGTAGCTAATCTCTTCGATAAAGACTAGCTACCTATGAGCTACAGGGCTGGTGAGGTATAATAAGCCTTATGAAGATTGCTATTGCTGGCTATGGAGTCGAAGGTGAAGCTAACTATCGCTACTGGGATACTCCGGATAATGAGCTGACTATTGTCGATGAAGCGGCGGCTTTGAGTTGCGACTTGCCGGTTGGGGCGAAGCTTAAGCTCGGTGAGGGTTCTTTTTCGGACTTAGACGGCTACGATATGGTGGTGCGCACGGCTAGTCTGGCACCTAGTAAAATCAATACCAATGGCAAAATTTGGTCTGCTACCAATGAGTTTTTTGCTAAATGCCCAGCACCTATCATCGGCGTGACCGGTACCAAGGGTAAGGGCACTACTAGTACGCTTATCGCCTCGCTGATGCGCGCTGCTGGACGGACAGTTCATCTGGTAGGAAATATTGGTGTACCAGCGATCGAAGTTCTGCCGCAGATATCCAGAGATGATATTGTGGTTTTTGAATTGAGTAGCTTTCAGTTATGGGACCTAGAGTATTCACCGCATGTTGCGGTGGTGCTGCTCATCGAGCCCGATCATCTAGATGTGCATGGTGACATGGATGACTACTTGATGGCGAAGCGTAACATTCGCAAATACCAGACGGCCGACGATATGTGTATTTATCATCCGACCAATCAAGCTTCGTATGACTTGGCGAATAGTTCAGATGTATCGGTACCTATTCGCTACGGAGTAGAGCAGGGTAACGGCGTATATGTAGATGGAGGCTATTTCAAGCAGGGTGAGCAAATAATTTGTTCAATAGGCGAGCTGAAGCTCATCGGTCCGCATAACCTAGAAAACGCCTGTGCGGCTATCACTGTAGCTTTGAGCCAGGGTGTAGAGGCGTCTGACGTAAAGGAGGGTCTTGATAGTTGCGAAGGCTTGCCGCATCGTCTAGAATTTGTTCGTGAAGTCGAGGGTGTTAAATATTACAACGATAGCTTCTCGTCGGCTCCACCCGCCACAGTAGCTGCCGTACGTTCGTTTGATCAACCTATGGTGCTTATTATGGGCGGGGTGGATAGGGGCACTGACTTCGGTTATTTGCGAGAGCTACTACTGGAGTCTGAAAACATCAAACAAGTCGTCTTGATAGGTGAAACCCGACACAAGCTAGCGGTGCTGTTCGACGGCGTGGCGACGAATGTTCTTGATAGTACGGATATGAAGGATATCGTCAAAGTAGCGAGCTCTTATGCTAGTGAAGGTGACGTAGTGGTACTAAGTCCGGGCTGCGCTAGTTTCGATATGTTTGCTAATTTCTATGAGCGTGGAGATAGGTTTCGAGAGGTGGTAAACGAGCTATGAGTAAGTTTGTTTTTGACGGCTACGAGTTTGATGTAGCTACTAGTACAGCTAAGTTTAAATACCAATTTCCAGACAAAAATCTGTCTTATGTTGAGACAGTCGTGTTCAAATCTGGTGACACGTCGTACAACCAAGAGACCTTAGTGCGGGCGCTTGACCTAGCGCATCTAATCGCGGGTACGTCGTATTACAAAGCCTTTCCGACGGACGAAGTGGAATTTACGGACGGGGGTGTCGACGCTTGGCAGGCTGATTTTTTGAACAAGGTTTATCAAGAAGGGCTGAGTCAGTATGCTTATGAAAATGAACTGACAAGAGATGATTTGGCGCAATTTGTAGCTAATGCGGAAGCTTCATTACCTCCGGTAGCTTATGGTGGACAGGGCATTGTGTCGATGCAGAGTGGTGGCAAAGATTCGCTACTAGTAGCGGCGCTGCTAGACAAAAATAATACTGACTACACGCCGTTCTATATCAGCTCATCAGACGATTATCCGGCGATACTGGACGGCCTAAAAGAATCTTTGGTGCTAGCCAGACGCGAACTAGATAAAGACAGCTTGAAGCAAGCCAGTCGCTTGGGTGGCAAAAATGGCCATGTGCCGGTCACGTATATCGCTATGTCCTATGCTCTTATTCAGGCGATACTACTCGGCAAAAACACCGTCTTGGCGGCGATTGCCCACGAAGGAGAAGAGCCGCATGGCTGGATAGGTAATTTACCTGTGAACCATCAATGGTCGAAAACCTGGCAGGCGGAATTGCTTTTCGCTGAGTATGTTCAGCGCTACATCTCACCAGATATCAGGGTCGGCTCGCCACTTCGCCGCTACAGCGAGCTCAAGGTTTCGCAGCTGTTTGCCGGCTATGCTTGGCCACGCTTCGGTGAGGAATTTAGTTCGTGTAATCTCGCCAACTACAAACAGGGTGTCGACAATTCAAAGCTGACTTGGTGCGGCAATTGTCCAAAATGTGCAAATTCGTACCTGTTATTTGCACCGTTTATAGACAAAAACACACTCCAGGCTCGACTAGGCGGTGAACTATTCGCCAAACCGGAATTATTTGATACCTTCAAGGGTTTACTGGGTGTAGATGGTGTTATGAAACCGTTCGAGTGTGTCGGTGAGATAGGGGAATTGCGCCGAGCTTATCACGCGGCAGTAGCAAATGGCTACACGCCACTGCCATTTGAGGTGCCCTCGTCTGATTTCGAGATGGACTATATGTATGACTCGCAGGTTTGGGCGAGCGATTTGGTACAATAGTAGGCAATGCAACCACTTATCAAGCGCGTCAACGAACTGAGCTCGGCTATCGAGGCTGGCTATGTCCAGCTCGGGATAGATGAAAAAATAAATCAACGAGACCTCCTGGAGGCTGAAGTCGCCCGACCGGAGATTTGGAATAACCCGAATCATGCTAGCGAGCAGAGCCGTAAACTGGCGGCCTTGTCATCACTAGTCGACCCTTGGGTTACTCTGCGAGCACAGGCTAGTGATATCAAGGAGTTGATGGAGCTTGGCGATGAGTCGCTAGCGGCTGAGTTTGATACTCAGATAGCTGCTATGGAAAAAGAGTTAGCCGAGCGAAAGAAAGAGCTGCTTTTTGGCGGTGAATATGATGACCATAACGCAATTTTGCGTATTACGGCCGGCGTGGGTGGCACAGACGCCCAGGATTTCGCCGAGATGCTAGAGCGTATGTATCTGCGTTGGACCGAGAAAAACTCTATGAACACCAGTCTAGTCGAGCGCTCGACCGGAGATGAGGCCGGCCTAAAGACCTCTGTTGTAGAAGTGGTAGGGCCTTATGCCTATGGTAAATTACGCAGCGAAAATGGCGTTCATCGTCTGGTGCGACTGAGTCCGTTTAATAGCGATAATCTCAGGCAGACTAGCTTCGCTCTGGTCGAGATATTGCCGCAGATCGACGCGCCAGATGAGGTTCAGCTCGACGACAAAGATCTCAAAATCGATGTCTACAGGGCTGGTGGACATGGTGGGCAAAGTGTCAATACGACAGATTCAGCTGTGCGAGTGACGCATTTACCGACAGGTACGGTGGTAGCGATCCAAAACGAACGTTCACAGCTCCAGAACAAGGAAACTGCTCTCAAGATTTTGCGCTCCAAGCTAGTGCAGCTCCAGCTCGAGCAGCACGCTGCCTCGGTGGCGGATCTGCAGGCCGGTGAGTCGGCTAGCTGGGGTGCGCAGATTCGTAATTACGTACTTCACCCGTATACACTAGTCAAAGACACACGCACAAAATACGAAGAGAAGGATACTCAAAAGGTGCTGGATGGTAAGCTCGATGGCTTTATAGAAGCGTTCTTAGAGATGAATAGCGGTCGCGATATTAAATAAGTAAGCTTTTTTGGCGATGCGCTTATGTTATAATAGGCAGCAGATATGATATTGCTAGATAGGGTTACAAAAGTTTACGGCAAGGATAGTTCTAAGCCGGCGATTAGTCGCGTCAGCCTTCACATAGAGCCGCGTGAATTTGTGATACTGGTCGGCACAAGCGGAGCGGGCAAGTCGACTCTACTCAAGCTTTTGACTCGCGAAGAGAAGCCTTCTAGTGGCAAGATAGTTGTCGGTGGTATCGACTACGACACCCTCAAGGATAAGCATATACCGTTGCTGCGTCGCAAGATTGGTGTGGTCTTCCAGGATTTCAAGCTACTGCCGCAGCGAACTGTATTTGAAAACGTCGCATTTGCACTCGAGATAGCTGGTATGACTAATCGCGAGATCAAAAATACAGTACCGAAAGTCATCGAGCTAGTCGGTCTAGCTGGCAAAGAGAAGAACTTTCCGCATCAACTATCTGGCGGTGAGCGTCAGCGAGTTGCGATTGCTCGTGCTATCGTACGCCAGCCGAAGATATTGATCGCCGACGAGCCGACCGGTAACCTCGACCCGAAGCATAGCTGGGATATCGTGCGCCTACTAGAAAAGATTAACAAATACGGAACAACGGTCCTACTGACCACTCACAATGTGGAGATAGTCAATAAACTCAAACGTCGAGTTGTTACATTGGAGCACGGGACTATCACGAGCGACCAAGCACAAGGGAGTTATAGGCAATGAGCAAGAAGAAAAAACTAGACTCAAAAGCTTTGACTGTCAAAAAACAGCGTCGCCGTCAGTGGCTGACGTTTGTGCGTATGATCCGCTATGGTGTCAATAATTTTAGCCGCAATGCCTGGCTGACTATCGCTGCGACCGCTGTGATGACCGTAACCTTGATGATTATCTTGACTACAGTAGCTGCTCGTCAGGTGTTGACTGACACAGTTGCTTCGATACGTGACAAGGTCGACATGTCTATATACCTAGAGAGCGATACGACCGACGAGCAGGCGCAGTCCGTAGCAGATGAACTGAAGAAGCTTGAGAGTGTGCGTGCTGTAAAATACATCACACCTAGTCAGATGAGAGAAGAGTACATAGAGGCCAACAAAGACAATCCGCGCATTATCCAAGCCCTCAAAGAATCGATTACCGCATTTCCAGGTACGATGAGGGTCAATGTTGCCGATATAGACAATCTCGAAGAGCTTCAGAAGTTTGTCGAGACGAACGAAACCCTCAAGCGCTATATAGACGAGACTCGCAAGCCGTCATTTGAAGGTCCGACCAGAACCGCTATCGAAAATGTCGGTCGGGTGATTGGTTTTGCTGAGAAGTCTGGTATCGTTATCAGTGTGATTTTCGTAGTCATCTCATCTCTTATTGTCTTCAACACCATCCGCATGGCGATATTTAACCGCAAAGAGGAGATTCAGATGATGAAGCTCATCGGAGCCGATAGAAGCTTCATCCGCGGTCCCTTCGTCGTCGAGGCTATCGTCTACGGCTTCATCGCGGCGATCATCGCAACCGGAATATTGGCGGTAGTCTTGCTTAATGCTCAAGATAAGCTAGAAAGCTATGGCATAGTTATCGACGGGGTGGTCAGGATTATGACAGTTTATTCACCGATAGTACTACTGGCGATGATAGTAGCCGGTGCGGTGATAGGTGTAATATCGTCGCTATTGGCGACTCACAAATATCTCAAAATTTAAGCATAAGCAGATTGTTGACATAGCGCTTATGCTGTGATAGCATTATATGTAATGAAACATAGGTCCACCACACCAGTTTCCAAATCTTTTGCTACGAGGGCGTCTATCGTAGCGGCTTCGGTATTGATGTTGGTGGCGACTCCGGTACAGTTCATGCCGAAGGCCAAGGCTGATATCTACGATGAGCAGATCGCCGCACTAAAAGTAGAGATCGGTAAATATGAAGCCGAAGCTAGTAAGCTGTCTCAAAAGGCAGATAGCCTACAGCGTGAGCTAGATAAGCTGACTAACGAAAAGGCTCAGATTCAGGCACAGGTTGACCTGAGTCAGAAGCAGTACGACAAGCTAGTAAAAGACATCGCCGAGACCAAAAAGCGAATCGAGGACAATCGACGCGTTTCGGGTGAACTTATCGTCAATGATTCATTGAGGGGTGATGTTTCACCGTTTATCCGACTGGCTGGTAGTGACAATCTAGCCAAGGTATTCGATGGTATTGCAGCCGATGAGGCTGCTCAGGAAGATATTTTGAGCAAAATCGATGAAATCGAAAAGCTACAAGCTAAACTCGAGAAAGATAAGAAAGAAGTAGAGCGTGTCTTGCTTGACCAAAAGTCACAACGTGATCAGTTAGCTGCCAAAGAAGCCGAACGAGCCAATTTGATATCTGAGACCAAGGGTGAAGAGTCTGCCTACAAGAATCTGTCGTCGAAGCGTAGTAGCCAGGTAGAAAAACTACGCGCAGAGCAGGCTGCCGCCAATGCTGCCGCTCTACAAAACAGCGGTGTCAGCGGCGTGCCGGCCGGTGTGCCTGGCGGTGGTGGCTATCCTGGTAAGTGGGCGAACGCTCCACTAGATGCCTATGTTGATCCGTGGGGTCTGTACACCAGAGAATGTGTCAGCTATACCGCCTGGAAAGTTTACAGTACTGGGCGCTACGTACCGCACTTTGGTGGTAGGGGTAATGCCAATCAGTGGCCGTCAACCGCAGCTGCCTACGGTATACCAAGCGGCTCAACACCAAAGGCTGGTTCTGTGGCGGTCTGGAACATAGGCTACTACGGCCACGTTATGTATGTCGAGTCGGTCAATAGCGACGGCACTATCACAGTGAGCGACTACAACCTACAGTGGGATGGACTGTACCGTATATATAACCGTTCAGCTAGTGGTTTGACCTACGTATACTTTTAAAGACTAACTTTAGTCATCGATAATAATTATGGCGCGCCGAAAGTGCGCTATAATTATATAAATAGGTAGAACTTAAGCATAGGGGGATGAAAGTGACTCAATCGAGTGATGTTGTTAGCAGGGAGAAGCAGCGCCGGCGACGACGAGTGTCTGTCAGTAATATATTTGTAGCTGCCATACTGCTAATGATCGGTTTTGCGGCTGGTACGCGTAGCCAGGAGATCTATGCGGCTATTGGTCCGATGTTTGGTATTAGGGTGAGTGCCGATACACTCAACTTGGCAAGCGTTCAGCGAACCTTTCAGGCTCTGGACGTCAATTATGATGGAAAGCTAGACAAGCAAGCTTTGGTTGACGGCGCCAATCGTGGCATGGTCGAGGCGGCTGGCGATAAGTATACGGTCTTTATGAGCGCCAAAGAGGCTGAGGAGTTCAATAAAAGCCTGTCTGGTGATATCGGTGGTGGTATCGGTGTGGAGATAGGTATGCGCGACGATAAGCCTACCGTCATCCGGCTTCTGGACGGCAATCCGGCCAAGAAAGCTGGTGTGCTAGCGGGCGATATTATCATCAAGGTAAACGACGACGTCGTATTAAACGCCGACACTTCGACGGTGGCTAGCAAGATACGCGGTGAAGTCGGCACGACCGTCAAGCTGACTGTTGTGCGTGGTGATAGCGAGAAGGTTATTGATATCACAAGAGCCAAGGTGGTTAATCCTAGCGTATATAGTGAGACTAGAGACAATATCGGTATCATTAAGGTGTCGCGCTTTGACGAAGACACGGCTCTACTGGTACGTAATGCTGCCGAGAAGCTCAAAAAGGAGCCTGTCAAAGGCGTGATCTTGGATCTACGAGGTAATGGTGGTGGATTTCTGACAGCCGCACAAGAAGTAGCCGGTGTTTGGCTGGATAATAAGATAGTGGTATCGGAGCGTGTCGGCGGAAAAGAGACAGATGTCCTGCGTTCGGGTGGAGATACTGTCCTTCAGGGTATGAAGACTATCGTACTAGTAGATGGTGAGACGGCTAGTGCCAGTGAGATAGTAGCTGGTGCGCTGCGTGACCACGGTGTAGCTCAGCTGGTCGGCGTGACGACATTTGGTAAGGGTACGGTCCAAAAGATGGTCGATCTAGATGCCGGCTCTTTACTCAAGGTTACAGTTGCTCGTTGGTATACACCAAATGGCAAAAACCTATCAGCTGGCGGCCTCAAGCCGGACAAGAAAGTGGGCTTGAGCGCCGAGGACGTTAATGCCGGTAAAGACCCTCAGTTAGATGCGGCGCTCGCTGTATTTAAGTAACACTTGTGCTTTTCGATAATTATTTGTAACATAGAGGTAGTATGGAAGACGTAAAGAAGAAAATCCTATTAGTAGAAGACGACGAAGCGCTAGCTGGTGTATATCACTCTAGGCTGGAGCTCGAAGGTTTTGAGGTTAGGGAAGTCAATGACGGCGAGCAGGCACTTTCTGCTGTGATGGACTTTCGCCCAGACCTGATAGTACTAGACGCCATGATGCCAAAGATTAGCGGCTTCGATGTGCTAGACATCATCCGCAATACCCCAGAGGTGGGCGATGTGAAGGTTGTTATGCTGACAGCTCTCAGCCAGCCGAAGAACAAAGAGCGCGCCGAAGACCTCGGTGTCGACGACTACTTGGTCAAATCTCAAGTGGTCATTGGCGATGTTATCGACCGCGTGAAGCATCATCTCGGGCTTTAGTCTCTAAGTGTTTACAGAATAGCCATCCGAGAGGGTGGCTATTGACTTTTAGTTGTACTTGTGCTTAAATAGGAGTATAAGGAATTAATATAAAAATATGAATGAGATACCTCCAAAATCACCAACTATAGATAGTGAGAAAACAGATATAGACAGTAAGAAGACTGAACTAGTATTCTATGAAAATGAGCGTTGGTTGGTGGTCGATAGGACTGACGATGGAGTGTTGCTGGAGCGACCTGTCGACATAGATGACGATGGCAATATAACCAAGCGAGAATATACCATGATGCCGCCCGATAGATATAAAAAGTATATTGATGAAAAAACGAGAGCTCGTGTGGAGTCATTGGGACGGGTGGCTGCTAGGATTGATACGATGAATACTGGAGGTAATATAGAGGTAGGTTACAATGTAGAAGAGGAGCCTGTTGACCCACATCCCCGTAAGGTGCGTATTATTCCTCAGGAATAAATAAAATAACCCCACGCGTGAGGTTATTTTTAGGTAAGAGGTAGTATTTTACTCTACAACAACTTGTGTGCGAGGCACTGTCTTGCCTGTGAAGTGGGTTTTGCGAACTTTTCTGAAGCTCACGATACCGTCTTTTTCGGCGTGGATAGTGAAGTTCTTGCTGACAAATGTGCCTGGACCAGCTATCTTGGTGCTACCGGTCTGGCGAACTAGTACTTCACCGGTAGAAACCTTCTGACCGCCGTAGCGTTTGACACCAAGTCGGCGACCGGCGTTGTTGTGGATATTTTTACTTGAACCACCAGCTTTAACTTTTGACATGGCTTACTCCTTAAAGTTTATAAAACAATCTTTACAATTGTACACAAAAAGACCCGACGCGTCAAGGTATATGGTAGGTTATTTTTTGCGTAGGATCAGAAGCTCGCGAGCGACCACTTGGTCTTCGCGGAAATAAACCAAATCGCGCTGGTCGATGTGCTGTAAGTCCACTCTCTGATAGCCAAGCGAATCTAGCTGGCTAGTAAGGTCTAGATGAGACAGGCGACCACTGGCGTCGCGCCAAGCCGGTACGGCGAGGCAAACTGGTGTGTCGGTGGAGATCTGCTGGGCTAGGTTTTTGAGGAAACTTGAGATGATGTGATTGCAATTGCCGCGAACTTCACGCAGCTTGGCGGGTGAAGGTGGGGCACTGAAGGGTTGACCTAGATAGCCTTCGCAGACGATAGCGTCGATGGGCGCTTGCCATTTGGTAGTCATAGCGTCACCTTGATGGATGCGACTGCTGGCTTCTAGGCGGTATTTTTGCTTGATCCAGTCGATGTTGATGTTGGAGTAATCTATCATTTTGTCTGACAGGTCGCTACCATAGACGTTGTATCCGGCGATAAGGGCCTCTTGGAGTACGACACCGGTGCCGCAAAATGGATCTAGGACAGTGAGCTGGTCTGAACTGCCTTGAGTGGCTAGATTTACCATTATCTGGGCGAGTTTTGGTGGTAGCATGCCGACGAAGGCGTCGCGCTTTGGTCTCTCTTGGTCACGTGCGGCGTAGGCGGAGATGTTTTGCGCACCGACACTTTCGGCTACGATGATGTTTTTGCGGTCAGCTACCACCAGTATCTCTACTTTGTTGGGGCTTAGACCGAGTTTATTATGGTGCGATGCGGCGGTGTTAAGGGCTGGCTCTTTGTTGGGGATGAGTCGCAAGCTGACTCCGTGTTTTTTGAGATTTTGCTTGAGAACGATGCCGGTTTTTTGGACTTCGCGAGGATTGACAGTGAGGTCATAGACGCTAATGCCTAGGGTTATTTTGCCGTCGTGCTGCTGCCATTTGTCGGTATAATATTGAACGATTTGTCGACTGACGGTTTGCCAGTCACCCTTGGCTTCGGCGATGACAAGGCCGGCTTTGAGGCTGCCACCTAGATTGCTGATATTTAATTTATCGCAATTTACTGTAGCGGCATGTGAACCGTGCCAAGCCGTGGCGTCAGCTCCATAGATACGCTCTAGTTCAGCCATGCCGATTGCGGGTTGTCGTCCGAGGATAGAAATATACATAATTAGTTCTAGTATACCGTACGTAGTATAATTGAGGTAATGTCGGCTAGAAAAATACTAAGTATCGTCACATTTGCGCTGATCGCGGGGATAATATTTTTTACCTGGGATGAGATAGTCAAGGCCTGGGGTTTGATGAGTCAGGCAAATTTATGGATCTTGGCGCTACTACTGCCAGCGCAGATATTTGTTTATTTTGCGGCGGGTGAGATGGTCTTTTCGTACCTACGCTCAAAAGGATCTATTCGATATCTGACGCCGTTTACCTTGGGGCGGATGTCGCTCGAGATGAACTTTGTCAATCATATCTTGCCGAGTGCCGGTGTTAGCGGCGTGTCTTATATGAACTGGCGGCTTAAGAAGTACGGCATACCTTTGAGTCGGGCGACTATGGCGCAGGTAGTGCGATTTGCGGTTGGCTTCGTAGCTTTTATATTACTACTACTAGTGTCTGTGGTAATAGTTACGATAGACCAGGGTGTGAATCGCTGGGTGTTGTCGCTGAGTGCTTTGCTGGTGGGTGTGACTATTGCTGTCTTATTGCTGAGTATTTTTCTACTTAGTAGTAAGGCAAGAGTGGCTACTTTTTCCGACTGGATGACTCAAAATATCAATCGAGCTGCTGGATTCGTGACTTTTGGTAAGTATAAAAAAGTGTTAGATGGGGACAAGGTCGGTAAGTTCTTCGACGAGATTCACCAAGATTATATGGCTTTGCGACACGAAAGGCATGTACTGGTGAAGCCGTTTATATGGGGTCTGCTGTTTACTATCAGCGATGTAGCTTTGTTTATGATTACTTTTTGGGCGCTTGGGGTGGTAGTAAATCCGGCGATTATCTTGATAGCTTATGGCTTGGCGGCGATGGCTGGGTTTTTCATGGTTACTCCCGGCGGGGCGGGAGCTTACGAGGCTATAATGGTGTCTTTCTTGGCGTTGGCTGGTGTAGCTGGTAGTGTGGCGATTGCCGGAATAGTCCTGACTCGAGTTATTTTGTTGATGGGTACGATTATCTTTGGCTATGTTTTTTATCAGCACGCACTGTTGAAGTATGGAAAAGCCGAGTAGTTTGCCGCTTCTGGCGGTTAGCGACTTTATAGCGCTGACCAATCAGACTTTGGAATATGCCTATCCTCAGGTGCTTATAGAGGGCGAAGTGGCGAGCTTTAAGTTAAATCAGGGTAAATTTGTCTTTTTTGACCTAAAAGATGGCAATGCCAGTGTCGGCTGTTTTATGATGGCGTTTCAGCTGCGAGTGCCGATCGAAGACGGTATGAAGGTGATAGTCACGGCCGTACCGAAGCTGACTAATTGGGGTAAGTTCAGCTTGACTGTCCAGAGTGTAAAGCCGAGCGGAGAGGGTAGTCTGAAGAAGAGTTTTGAACTGCTAAAGGCTAAGCTCGACAAAGAAGGTTTGTTTGATCCACAGCGCAAGCGAGCACTGCCCGATATGCCGCAGCGAATTGCGGTGGTCAGTAGTACTCAGGCGGCCGGCTATCAGGACTTTATAAAGATATTGAACGATCGCTGGGGTGGTATTGGCCTAGAGGCCGCACATGTACAGGTCCAAGGTGAGTCAGCGCCCGATCAGATAATACGGGCTATTCGGTATTTTAATGAGCAGTCTGAGTTGCCAGAAGTGCTGGTATTGGTGCGTGGTGGTGGTAGTGCTGACGATTTGAGTGCCTTTAATGACGAGAAGTTGGTTCGTGAGATAGCGGTTAGTCGCGTGCCAGTACTGACTGGTATTGGCCACGAAGTTGACGAAAGTCTGGCTGACTTGGTGGCGGATCTGGCAGCTTCTACCCCTAGTAATGCAGCTCAATTATTGGTGCCAGATAAAGCCGAAATACTCTACAGGCTGAAGAACATCCAACTAAAATCGATCATCAACCGTAGCCTAGATGGCGTAGAGGCTGCCCGTAGTGCATTATCTGCAGAGCTCGTCGCGATATGTGACAGGTCACTAGAGTCGATTGACGAACATAGGCGCAATTTGGCGGCTAGTCGGTCTGTGATAATGGCGTATGACCCGGCCGATATCTTGGAGCGAGGCTATGCTTTGCTGCGTGGTAAGTTGTCGGTGGGGGGTGATATAGAGATAGAAACGGCGAAAGCTATAATAAAAGCGGAGGTAAAAAGTTATGACAACAAATGATAGTATAGCCAAGAAGTTGGCGGAATTCGATGAGCTTGTCGATTGGTTTCAGAGTGAAGATTTCTCGATAGATAAGGCTGCTGAGAAGATCCGGCAGGCTGAGCTGCTGGCTGGCGATATCGAGCAGAGGTTAAATGACGTCCAAAATGATATTGTCGTTTTGAAGCAGAAGTTTGACCGAGACTAGGCGACTTTACAGTTTTGCTCAGCATAAGTATAATAATAGTATGAAGAATGTACATTTTTATGAGCGCGGTGCTATCAGTGGTGCTGCTGTAACGGCGATTTTATTAGGAATATTTATGGCTCTGTTTGCTGGGCTATCGCTTTGGCTATTTTTGCTGTATAACGAGCAAAAGACAGATGTCGATGGCAAGGTGGCTTTGGCAGTATCCGAAGCCAAGAAGAAGCAAGCTGACGACGATGAGGCTAGGTTCGCTGAGCGCGAGAAAGAGCCGCGTCGAGAGTTCGTCGGTCCAGATGATTATGGTCGCGTGACGTTTATGTATCCAAAGACTTGGAGCACGTATGTGGATTCGGTGAGCGGTAATACCGGTGATTTTGAGGCATATCTCAATCCAGGTGTCGTACCAGCGGTCTCGTCTAATCAGCCATTTGCCCTACGCATTTTGATTCAAGATACAGATTACGATAAAACACTATCTAAGTACGATAGTTTAGTCAGAAGTGGCAAGTTGAAATCATCGAGCGTAACAGTTGATGGCCAGCCTGGTACTAGGTTGGACGGCGAGTTCACTAAGGATATACGTGGATCGGTCGCATTATTCAAGGTTCGTGATAAGACTCTGAGTGTTTTTACAGATATTACAACCTCGGACATCAAGTCTGAATACGACAAGATTATCAAAACGGTTAAGTTTAACACTTAGACTCCCAGATGCTACACTAGATGTAGTATGGATAGGGGTGTAAAAGATAGGGTGCTGACACCGGTAGTAATAGCTGCACACGAGCTAAAAACACCGTTGATTTTGCTAAGGCAACTAAGTCTTGGTCTACAAGACGAGTCGCTAGACCTCGCCACCCGTCAGCAGTTGGCGTATCAGGCGCAGCTGGTGAGCGAGCGGGCCTTGCGCTTGACTTCTGATATCACTAAGGCTGAGCGGTTAGAGGATGCTTTGTTTGAAATGGAGCCAGTAAGTGTAGCTGGGATCTGCCGCGAGGTAGTAGATGAGCTAGCGCCACTATATCGTGCCTGTGGTCGATCTATAGAGACAAAGCCACGACGCCAATCTCTATTGGCTGTAGCCAATCGTGACCTACTGCGCAGGGTAGTTTTGAATTTTGCCGACAACGCGCTGCAATACAGCTCACCCGATAGTCCAGTGGAGCTGAGCTATAGATTGTGCGGTGATTCGACTTTGAGACTCGGAGTTCGCGACTATGGTCCAGCGCTGGACGTCAAGACTTTGGACGATATAGAAAATAGGCTGAGTCGTGCAGAAGTCGTCAAAGCTAGGCCTCACAGTAGCGGCCTAGGTCTGTCTATCGTCAAGAAATTTGCTGAGGCGATGTCTAGCGAGGTGGGGCTGATTCGGCATCGTGACGGCGCGACTTTTTATGTAGATCTACCTTTGTCACGGCAGATGAAATTGATATGAGTAGAGTCTTGCTAATAGAGGACGATATACTGCTGGGTCGTCATTTTGAACGCTCATTGCTCAGTGCTGGTTTTGAAGTGAGAACTTGCGAGCATCTAGTCGGCGTGATGGACGTAGTGGATAGCTTCGGGCCCGATGTGATCGTGACCGACATATTACTTACAGGATCGACCGCCTTGCCACTAATGAATGAGCTGATGTCTCACGATGATTTATCTAAAATACCTGTCATAGCTATTACTAGTCTGGCCGACGACATAACGCTCGATGCGCTGCGTCCGTACGGAGTGCGAGCGATACTGGACAAAACTTCTATTCATCCAAATGATTTACCTGCTAGCGTGCGAAAGGTATTGCCCTGAAGACTCAGACGACTCGAGCTATCGTGCTACGTCGGACTAATTATGGCGAGGCGGATAGGATATTACAGCTAATCACACCGACCGGTCGGCGTGCAGTGATGGCTCGCGGAGTGCGTAAAGAAAAATCTAAGCTAGCGGGTGGCGTGGAGTTGTTTGCTGTGTCCGACGTGGTGTTGGGTAAAGGGAAGGGAGATTTGAATATTTTGACCTCAGCACGCCTGGTGGTTTTTTATCGAAATATACTGAGTAGCTACGAACGGATGGAGTTTGGCTACGAGGTGCTCAAGCAAGTCGCGCGTGCTAGCGAGATGGTTGATGAGCCGGAGTGGTATGAAGTTCTCGATGAGGTGCTCGCGGCACTTGATGATTTGACGGTCGATATACGTTTGATACGAACTTGGTTTTATATTCGACACAGTAGTTTGCTGGGCCATGAATTGGGATTGAGACTAGATATAGATGGCCAAAAGATCGAAGAGGGTGACGTGTATGTATACGACGTAGCAGAAAGAGGATTACGCCGGGCTGAGACTGGTGATATTGGTTCGGATAATATCAAGCTGCTGCGGGTGACGAGCGTTAAATCGCTACATATCGTCAGGCAAATCGGTGGTATCGGTGACGTTATAGCCACTTGTGAGCGAGTGGCTAGGGCGCACGCTGCGCTAGATTAATTATCGTCAAAATTAAAATATGCCCACTTCGATCGTCGTTGTCGAAGTGGGCTTGGGCGAGGAGGTTATCTACGTAGCCAGGACGGCTTGCAGTAGCTCCTCTCGCTGTTGGCGGTTTTTTTCGGCCGACTTCTTGAGTAAGCCAAAAAATTGCGTGCTTTCTTTCTGGACTAGGTTGGAAAGAGAGCTACGAGCCAGGGCTGTGAAGTAGTCCACCGGCTCAGCGCCAATATTCTTGCCTGTGTTTTGACTGATGTTCTCAGCCTCATCGAGACAGCCCTTTACGATATCTATCTCGTATAGATCGACAAGTCGCAAGACCGCCTTGGCAATCCAGAAACTCGAGTCGCAGATCGCCTGCGGGTCGGTTTCGATTTTTTCCATCCCTACCTTGGCCTGGTGGATATCACCGTTTCGGATAGCATCGGTGATGCTATCCACGGCCTTTCGGATATCTACTTTTTGCTTAGCACTCATCAAACCACCTCCTATTGGTCGACGACTAGGTCGATGAGTGAGATTATCATAACACCTTATACCACTAATAGCAATAGATGGTATACTAGTAGGTATTATGAAAGTAGACAAAAATCAGAAGATGGAAGCAATTATTAGCTTGGCGAAGCGCCGAGGCTTTATTTATCAAGGTTCAGAAGTTTATGGCGGCCTCTCCGGCACCTGGGATTATGGCCCACTAGGCGTCACGCTGAAGCGAAACATTATGAATCTGTGGTGGCGGCATTTTGTCGAGGCGCGTGACGATATGTATGGCGTAGATGCGGCGATATTGATGAATCAAAAGGTCTGGCAGGCGAGTGGGCATGTCGATACATTTGTCGACCCACTATGCGAAGATACGGTCAATAAGCGTCGTTACCGCACTGATCATATCCTGAAGGATAATGGTATCGATACTGAGGGTATGACGATGGCGCAGATGGACACGGCAATTGTCGAGAATGGTATCAAAAGTCCGGACGGCAATCTACTGAGTGAATCTCGTACCTTTAATATGATGTTTACGACACATGTCGGCGCGGCACACGATGAGGCGTCGGTGAGTTATTTACGCCCAGAGACGGCTCAAGGTATTTTTACTAATTACAAAAATATTGTCGATAATTTCTATCCGGATTTACCATTTGGTATCGCTCAGCAGGGCAAGGCATTTCGCAACGAGATCAGCCCGCGTGACTTTGTGTTTCGTAGCCGTGAATTTGAACA
This sequence comes from uncultured Candidatus Saccharibacteria bacterium, assembly GCA_937873745.1. Classification (GTDB taxonomy): domain Bacteria; phylum Patescibacteriota; class Saccharimonadia; order Saccharimonadales; family Saccharimonadaceae; genus CALMYZ01. Next base: position 20,010 of record CALMYZ010000042.1, read on the forward strand.
GATGGAGATCGAATACTTCGTACATCCAGATAAATGGAGCGAGGCGTTTGACGAGCTGCTTGCGAGTACACACGAGTTTTTGAGTGACCTAGGGTTAAATCCGGAGCATGTCCATGAACTTGATGTGCCAGAGGAAGACCGTGCTCACTATAGTAAAAAGACAATTGATATAGAGTTTGATTTCCCAATTGGTAAAGAGGAGCTGATGGGAATTGCCTATCGTACCGACTTCGACCTCGGTAATATCCAGCGCGTCAGTGGGCGTGGTATGGAGTACACCGTCAAAGGTACGACCGATAAGTTTATACCACATGTCATCGAGCCGAGCTTTGGTGTCGAGCGCGCACTCATGGCCGTACTTACCGAGGTGTATACCGAGGACGAGGTGAACGGCGAAAAGCGCGTCGTTATGAAATTCCCAGAGCATCTGGCACCTGTCAAATACGCAGTCTCGCCACTGCTCAAGAACAAGCCAGAGCTCGTCGCCAAGGCTCGCGAAGTCTACGAGTTGCTCAAGAAAAAGCACGGCGCCGTGATGTGGGACGACAATGGTAATATCGGTAAGCGCTATCGCCGCCAAGACGAGATCGGTACGCCGTATTGCGTGGTGATTGACTTTGAGACAATCGAAGGTGATGGTACGGTGACGATTCGCGATCGTGATACGACCAAGCAGAAGCGCGTATCTATCGATGAGCTGGCGTAGCGCTACTGGTCAAAACTATATGGCTTAAGCTTGCTTTTTTGATGCAAAACATTACAATATCTCTCAATGAGAGACCATGAACCGTCATCAAAGCCAAGAGAGGAGCTGTCGACCAAGCAGCAGTGGTTTGACGAGCAGATGGAGAGCTTGGCTGTCGATGCCGAGGTTGCGAATCTGACAATCCTAAGCATCGCGACTAGAGATCAGTATGAGTCGGTTATTTATTCACAAGACACATTGGAATCTTTCCGGGAAAGAGATGACTTTTTCGGTGAAAACTTCATGCTGATGGGAGAATGGCACTTTCCTGATATAACGACGGTCGGTGATGAGTATGAACTTACCTATACTAGGCAGCCTGTTTTTGAGAGAGCCACATACGCCGGCTTGAATATAAGAGTTGTGCCGGATACAAACGGCATCAATCGTCCGGCAATAGGCATGGAGTTCGTAGTGCATCGAGATATGCATACGAGCGGTGGGATATATGGTGGAGTAGCTGAGCTGCATACCTTTGTGGAATTTGGTCAGGCTACTATGCAGTACCTGGGTGATGGCAGTGAATGGTCCGACGAGGATAGCCGCAAGGATGTCGGTGAGTCTGTCTTTAATATGATTGACCAGTTGAAGGCGGCCTTACTAGGGGCTAGTGTCGATAAGCTAATGGGGGGGTCTGTTGATGTTCGCAGGGAGGAAGCTGTACGCCAGGCGGTCGATCGTATAAACGACAAGATGCCTAGCCCAGACTCTGGAAACTATATGGTAGCGCAGGTGAATACGAACACACTACTCCTACACGAGAGTAATGACGGTAGCGTAGCTGAGCATAGCGATAATTCCATAGAGGATGGTCTGTGCGTGGAGGGTATTGTGCTTGGATTTACAACCAAAGAAACGGCTGCTCATTATGAGCTACAGCTAGGCTCGGACGTGAACTTAGATGAGCGTATAGACATATATATAGTAATAGACCCGACGGCTCTCAACTTCAATCTCCAGCATTATAGTGGCGACATACTAATACCTCTTACTGAGGTCGCTGCCATGAAACTCTCCGTAGAGTAGATGCTATAATTGATAGTATGAAATACGAAGGAACTAAACTACCTAA
>CALMYZ010000043.1 GCA_937873745.1 uncultured Candidatus Saccharibacteria bacterium
ATATCGGCATAGAAAAACTCGTACTCTTCCATTATTTATACCCTCGGCACTTCGTCAGCAATAGCTAGAGAGGGAGTAACGACCTTTTCTAATAGCCATAAACTGCTCTCATAATCACCTTCTATTATCGCTCTACTAACATTTGATTTAGCGATTGTTAGCAGCTTATTTCGTGCAAGTTCCATTTTTTCAGCAAAGATTCTATCTTCACGGAAGTAACGGTAAAATGTATCCCTACTAATTCCAGCGTAGTAACAAGCTTCTGAAATAGTAGACCCGTACTGCAATGAGTCCTCCAATTTACTTATAATCTGATAATTAACTTTTTGTGGTCTACCTATTGGTTTTTTATTAACCATAAAAACTCCTGTTTATATTTGTTTTATCTCTACTCTTATTATAGAGAGAATAGCTTTTTCAATTTCTTACATATAACGAAATCACCGTCAGAATATCCAAATCGCTTACAATATAAATAGCTATGAATAAATACTTTGCATTCAATACACCGCAGATAGAAGTAGACCCTGAGTTTAATAATATCTTTCTTGTAGTGTACGCAATTCTTTTCCTTATGGCTTTAGGTATGGCGGTTTGGTATTTTGCACCAATCCTTTATAAGAAAAGGAAGAATAACATAGCCGCAAAGTCTCTCTTGAAGAACTCTATTTGGTATGACCTGAAAGAAACCGAACTCCATTCAGGCGATAATAAAATAAGAATTGAACCAAAATCTCTTGAACACTATGTATGTAAAATAACATTCAACTCTCCTAATAAATATATTGACGACTATGCAGTGTTTGAAGCTAGAGATAATGCCGTATCTCTTGCAAAACTTAAAGAATCCCGAAGAGGCGTAGAACAAGCTGTTCGACGCTTAAATGATAAAGGTAGGAAGCTTGGATTAAAAACTGATTTATTCAAACGCAGTAAAGAACGAACTTCCGTTAATGACGAATATCGTCTGAGAATCACTCGAAACTAATATAACTGAACTTGAACATACCGCCCGTAATACGGCGGTTTTTTCGTTTTTTACATCTGTTACTAACATATCCTAACAAGTTATTGCTAAGTCCTAACAGCCCCCTCCCTATAGTGGAACTTAGTTTTTCAGCAAGCGACTAACGAATCACCATACATATACGATTCAACAGCAGTCACATAAGAAAAGCTAACGACAGAAAACCAATAAACAAAGGGAGAAACATCTTAAAGATATAGAGAAGAAGTAAAACAGTCACAAATAATAATTAGTAATCGTTTACGAATAACTTTGTAAGCATTCTATTCTAATTGCCTTAACTTAGTTGGATTCAATCCACGACTGGGCTGGTTAAGTGCGTCAAAAATTAGAGTAACAGGTGGTAAAAATATGCAGTTAAAAGAAAAGCAAATAAAAGAGTTTCAAGTACTCTACAAGAAAAACTTCGGCAAGAAGATAAGTAAACAAAAAGCAATCGTAGATGGAATGGCTTTGATACGCCTAGTCTACTTAACACAACCGAATTATGGAGCTAGGAAATGACCTCTCCAAATCGCAACCGATACAAAGAGCTTTGGGAAAAAGGTACACAGACAGGCCAGCTAAGGCTCTCTACTGAACGATTGAGCGATTTGTTGCTAGAGGAGTTTCCGCCAGAAGTTTGGGCTATAGAAGGCTTAATACCAGCCGAGGGAGTAACAATCATCTCAGGCTCACCTGGAAGTTTCAAAACTTGGCTATATATGGAGATGGCAGTGAAAGTTGCTCAGGGTGAGAGTGTGTTTGGACATTTCCCTTCTAAACAGATGGGGGTAATGGTTATTGATGAAGAGAGTGGACGACAGAGACTACAAAAGCGGTTCAAACAAATGGGAGCTTCTGAAAATACAGAGATTCATTTTACTTCCAGAATTGGCTATAAGATGAACCATTTATATGTAGACGCAATCGCAAAAGAAGCTAAAGAAAAAGAAATTGGCTTAGTTATATTTGATTCCTTTACCCGCTTCAATAATGCTGATGAAAACGCTTCTGGTGATATGGCTACGCTTATGGACTGCTATAGGCAGTTGGCGGATACAGGACTTGCAGTATTGATTCTGCACCACAACCGAAAAGGTGTCGCAGGGCAAAGCAATCCAGCAATGGAAATGCGTGGTTCTTCCGACATTTTAGCTGCCGCAGATTGTCACATTGCAGTAAACCGTGTTGGTCAAAGCGAGTTCGTAAGACTTACACAAACCAAGAATAGAGATATTTGGGAGCCAGCCCCATTTGAACTGAGGTTTCACGAGAATGCTACAGAGTTTGAATATGTAGGCGAAGGAAAGTCGTCAGCAGACCGACACAATGAACAGCTGAAAGAAATTGTAGAAGCAGTAGGGTTATATCCTGGATTATCTAAAAGGCAGCTTGTAGCACAAATTAAGACAGATGGGTTCAAAGGTGGTGATAAAAAGATTAGCGACTGCCTAGATGAGCTAGCTCGTACAGAGATGGTAAGAGTACTACCTGGTGGGCGTAATTCTTATAAATACTATTTACCCTCTGACGAGCCGAGTGCCGCAAAAAATGATTAGTTATAGGTGTATACATTTTTGCTTCACTCACTTAATCCCACAGTGTAGACCACCACCTCTATAAACATAAACTAATTGTTTAACATAATACTAATAAAGTTATATAATATAGATAGGAAAACTATGAACTTAGAACAACTGAAATACGGACTTTACGCAAGAAAGTCTAACGAAAGCGAAGACAAACAAATTGCGTCACTAGATGACCAACTAGAAACAATGACCGAAATTGCAGAAGCAAGAGAATATCGTATCGTCAAAAAAGCGATATATAAGGAATCTAAATCTGCAAAGATACCAGACCAGCGGATAAAGTTTGATGAGCTTATCGAACAAATAGAAAAAGGTAATATAAACGCTATTCTTACCTATAAATCTAATCGCTTAGCTCGTAATCCAAAAGAGAGTGGAGTTATCCAGCAGCTAATGTTTGATGGCAAACTTAAAGCTATTATTACCAAGGATAAAAACTACCTTCCAGAAGATAACGCCCTTATATTTAGCATAGACGCAGCTCAAGATACTCAGTTTAGTCGTGATTTATCAATAATTGTAAAAGACCGAATGTCGCAAAGGGCTAAAAATGGCTATTATCCTGGCAGAGTTCCAATAGGCTACAAGAATGCGAAAGAAAGCGAGTTCAGTGATGTCAATGTAATCGTCATTGATGACGCTAGATATGCACTAGTGCGAAGAATGTGGGACTACGCCCTTACGGGTCAATACTCTGTTAGTCAAATAGCAAGAATTGCTGATAAAGAGTGGGGGCTTAAAACTCCTAAACGTAAAAAATCTGGAAATAAACCACTGTCAGTATCTGGACTGTATTTAATGTTTAAGAATCCTTTCTATATGGGTGCTATTCGCTTCTCTGGAATCTACCACACAGAAGGTAAACATTCGCCTATGATTACACCAGAGGAGTTTCGACAAGTGCAAGGAATGATAGGTCGGGCAAACCAGCCTCGACCAGAAGAAAAGATAGCCCTAGATGACCCATTCCCATATCGTGGTCTAGTTAAGTGTGGAGAATGCGGTTGCCTGATTACATATTCTAAAATAGTCAAGAAACAGAAGAATGGAAACGTACATACATACGAATACTGTTACTGTACTCGAAAAAAGAAGTACTCTGAATGCTCGCAGACAATGACCGTTAGCAGGATAACTCCACAAGATTTAACCAAAGCTATTCGAAATGAGATTAGCAAGTATACGATTATTGAAGACTTCTTCAAATGGACTTGTGAGTATTTAGACGAGTTCCACGAAGATGAAGCAGAGAAGCAAGAAAAAGTAATCGAGACTCAGATGAAAGCTATTAAAAATACAGAAGCTGAGGTGAACAAACTACAACGTGCTTTATATAAAGGTATGATTGACGAAACTTTTTATAAATCCGAGAAGCAAGAGCTTGAAGACAGGCTTATTACATTGAGGGGTCAATTTGATGACCAGGAGAACTCAAACAAGCGTCAACGTCAACTGCTAGAGAAGTACTTTAATTTCGCACGATATGCTAAATATGACTTCGAAAGTGATAATGACTTAAAAAAGAAAGAAGTCTTGAGCATTATTGGTCAAAACCTATTACTGAAAGATGGCGTACTACTGTTTGAGCCTATAGAATATCTAACTCCACTAGTTGAAAAGTATCCATCTCTTGAAAAGCAGTTCTTGAAGGTCCAAACCTATCCAGAACAGATGAAAAAAGACGCAATAGCGTCTCTAATTCAAGTATGGTACACCCGACAGGATTTGAACCTATGACCTTTGGCTCCGCAAGCCAACGCTCTATCCAGCTGAGCTACGGGTGCAAAACTGCGGTGGCAGACATGTAAACATATCCAACCCCGCTGTTCGTATAACTATAATGTGCCTTCGCAGCCCACCTGGAGCAAACGAACAGGGGTTATTGTAGCACAAAACCACCCACCTACACAAGTGATTAGAGGCCGATGAAACGAACTATCTTATCAAAGGCGTCCAACTTGACGTCTTCCATAGGTAGTCTTGTACCCATGATATCGACGATGTCTTCGCCCGACGCCTGGTCGAAGCCGACAGACAGCTTCGGCCTAAACCTGCGCACCGGTATAAGCTCCAGGGAGTAGTGGTCTAGCTCGTGAAGGACGCCAAAAGCCTTGAACTCCGACATACCATGAAGCGTATCGTTGATATAAAGACCTTTTTCGCTCAGCGAATAGTTGATCATACGTGGTGGGCGAGCTGAGAAGGCAAATAGCGCCACCGCCATTACGGGTAGCAGCACAGCAAAAGACCATGATTTAATCACAAAGACAGCCACTAACATAAGTACTATGACTACAGCTACAAAGGCCACATACCAGAGCGGTGACTTGTAGCGAGCGACATATTCCGGTGCCTGCCAACTAACGACCTCGTGCTCAGCTGCTGGGTTAAACTCAGAGCTCAGCTCATCTTGAGGCTGGACTACTTCCGCTTGGTCGGGTGCAAAATAGTCGACCGGTTCTTGCTGGCTTGTTGTGCTTGAATCCTCTGGTGTCATAGAGGTATTATACCACGCCGATTAGACGCTTGTGCTTGCTCCGCCGGTGCCCGAGCCTGGCGCTAGACTACCGATTACGAAGTTTACGATCGCATAGGCCAGTAACGCGATGATTACACCTACTACCGCATAGAGAATGGTGTTTTTGGCTGCCGTTACAGAGGTGGAATCACCGCCAGATATAACATATCGCAGGCCGCCAAAGATGATCATAATCACCGACACGGCACCGAGTATAAACATCATTATATTGGTGATAGTAGTAAATATACCCGTAGTACCAAATAGGTCGCTGACTTGATCGTTACCCTTGGCGGCATTAGCGCCACCCTGGATACTGAAGTCTGTCGCCAGAGTCGGTGTCGACACAAGCGCGCCCATAGCTAAGGCTAGCACTAGACTGATGATTGATAGATTTCTAACTGCAAATAATCTTAGTTTCATGTAGTTCTCCTGATTTATATATAACAAAAAGTCTAGTTAAAGTCTATAACCGGCCTCTGTTTTGTGCTACAATCATATAAGTCAAACGACTTGGAGGATTACCCAAGTGGCTGAAGGGGACGGTTTGCTAAATCGTTAGTGCGGGGAGACCTGCAGCGGGAGTTCGAATCTCCCATCCTCCGCCATAACAAAGAAATGACCCTTGTGGTCGTTTTTTTGTTATAGATGGGCGAGATCCGGACTCCCGCAGTTTTGCCTAGAGCAAAACAAGCGCGAAGTTCGGTGGAGTTAGTGAAGTGAGAATGTGTTTACATATTTTCACGAGCGAACAGAGAAGCAAAGCGCTATCTCCCATCCTCCGCCATAACAAAAATACGACCACAACGGTCGTATTTTTCGTTTAGCTATGCTGGCGGAAGAGGAGGGATTCGAACCCTCGAAGGCTTTTACACCTTGCCGGTTTTCAAGACCGGTACCTTCAACCACTCGGTCACCCTTCCAAACTCTGATAATTATAGCACGTTTTTGCGTTTTTACAGATACAAGTCACATTTTGTCGGTTTTGCCTGTCGGCTGACGCGCTATCACCGCCACCCAGATAGTTCTAGCGCCAGACTCTCGCAGAGCCTTGGCCGCATATCTTATAGTCGAGCCAGTGGTAACTATGTCGTCTACTAGTAGATAGGGTATCTCCGGATCTAGCTCGACGCCGCAACTAAAAGCCTCCTTGGCTTGTTTTATCCTATCTCTTCGACTAGCCAGATGCTGGACCGCCTGAGACGAGCGCTGGAGGGCGGGGTAGTAGTGTAGGCCCTTTTCTGTAGCGACACCTTTGGCTAGCAGTGCGGCATGGTCATAGCCACGCTGACGAATATGCTTACGGATCGTCGGCACTGGCACCACCATGGTCTCGCTAGGGAGGTCTGGCAATACCTCGCTTAGCAGTGAATTTAGCGGCTCCGAAGCCGACTTTAGGCGATGAAATTTATATCTGTCGATAAGCAGCTCTAGCTCGGCTTCGCGCAGGCCCACACACCAGGCTCGCTCATAGGGCACCCGGCAGCGCCCGCAGAGGCCTTTCAGGCCAAGACCCTTGCCGCAAGCTACACAGCCGTCAAAACCTTCATTAATGATGTTATATTTACAATTATCACAAAGTGGACCGTTTAAATCATCGCATGAAATACAGGGGTGGGGGGCTATATATTTGAGTAGTTTATCTATCATTGTTATTTTTACGTTTCAGGGTGCTTATGTGTTGATTATATATTACATTACGGCTATACTGAAGGAGACTATTTGTCAATAGAGCCTAGATAGAAGTGGAGGAAATCATGGCCCGTAAACAGAATGACGATCTTCTTATGGAAGATGAACTCGCGGCAGCATTTTTGACCGACGAAGACCTAATATCAACAGCAACTGAAACACCAGCAGAACCTACTGCCGATGATTCATGGGACGACTCAGAAGAGGACTTTCCTGGACAGCTAGCAGTCGACGTCTACGAGACAGACGACAAGCTAATCATCAAAGCTCGCACTGCCGGCGTCAACAAAGAAGACCTAGATGTCAGTATCTCGGATAGTATCCTTACTATCAGCGGTACATTGTCTAGTGGCGACGACTCTGGTGCTACAAACTGGCACATCCAGGAATGTTACTGGGGCGAATTTAGCCGCACCGTAGCACTACCTGTGGCAGTCAAAGAAGAAGAGGTTGAGGCGATGCTAAAAGACGGTGTCCTTACCATCAGCTTCACCAAGATCAAGAGCGAGCAGGCTAAGAAAATTACTATTCAGTAAATACACCTGATTATATAAATAACACCCTATCGATAGGGTGTTATTTATATTAGTAGTAGATTTCTACGACTTTACCAGGCTACCTACAACAAAGTTGACTATAGCATAGGCTAGTATAGCTACAACTATACCGATCACGGCATACATGATGGTGTTTTTGGCTGCTGTCACAGAGTTTGAGTCACCACCAGAGATAGTGTAGCGAATACCACCGTAAATCAGCATGATCACCGATATAGCACCGATCAAAAATAGTAGAACATTTACGATTGTCTCAAAAATACCACTGCTTCCAAATAGATCTGTAGGCTGACCCTCTCCCTGAGCACAGTTAGCTCCACTAGAAATACTCAGGCTGTCACTATCACAGCCAGCCGGTGCAGCCATAGCAACTGGTGTAACTGGCAATACCACACTAGCCATCAAGGCTATAGCCGGTACCAGTAGTAATCCTTGGCTAAGTTTTTTTATAAATTTCTTCATTTTATTCCTTTCAATACTTTGCTTTACTTACTTTTATACCAGAAAACCGTCTTATTGTTAAGAGCTTAGCTACTAAAACTCTTAACCACCCAGCCAACCACAGCATAGGCCATGATAGCCACCACTAGACCTATGACGGCATATAGCATGGTATCTCTGGCGCCCTTGATGGCGTTTGAATCACCGCTAGATAACACAAACTTGATGCCGCTATAAATAATAACCACTACAGCCACAAGGCCGATGATAAACAGTAGCATATTTATAACTGTCTGTACTATCTCCGTAAAGCCTTTCTTATCACTACCCGCTCCGGTAGCTTGTTGACCCTTCTTGATCTCACTAGCTGCATCAGCATAGGTCAGATCCGCAGGCCCCGCGAGCACAGCTACACCCGACACCACGCCTAGAGCTAAGCCAATTGTTAATAATGCATTGTTAAATCTTTTCATACTCCTCCTTAAAACCTACCTATTACAAAACCTACGATAGAATAGGCCATTATAGCCACCACTAGACCTACTACGGCATACATGATGGTATCACGACCGCCTTTTATCTTGCTAGCATCGCCATCGGCTACGATAAACTTGATGCCGCCATAGATAATCGCGATAACAGCCACTACTCCGGCTGCATAGAATAATAGGTCTATTATATTCTTGACTAGCTTGTCGCCGTCTTCATTCTTACCTTTACATACAGCAGAGCTGCTAGCATCACCCTTACAGCCTTCCTCAAAAACATTGACTGCACCCACTGTACCACTCGCCAGAAGCACTGGCGAAAGTAGCCCTACCATCAAACCAAAAACTAGTAATATATTCTTCATTAAAACCGTCCTATTACAAAATTAGTTATCGTAAACGCCACCAAGATCACCACCAACCCTATGACGGAGTAGAGGATTATATCCTTTGACTTGGTTATCTTTTGTGGGTTTCCATCTGAAATCATATAGCCAATACCACCGGCTATGAGTGTCACCACCGCAGCTACACCAGCCACCCAGTAAACAGCACTAAGTATAGCTGGTATCAGCTGGCCGGCTTCTATCTTAATCATACCGAAGGTGCCATCTGTATCGCCAGTAACACCCTTAAGTGTGATGTTTATAATAGCAATCGATGAAAACGATATTATCAGGCCTATGACGGCATTTTGTATGGTTTTACGCGCCATCGTAACGCGCTCTGGATTAGCTGCCACGAGCATATATTGGAAGCCACCCCAGATGATATAGCCAGCCGCAATATAGCCGACCGCCACCAAGACAATCTCGATAACATTTAATGCAATTATAAATATAAATTGCTGGATACCACCGGCTTCGGTCGGGCTTTTTATACTACACCCGCCATCTTCAGCCTTGCCAAGGCCCCTATACCAGGTGGGGAAGAGTAGTACCTTATTCGTACAGCCAGCCGCACTGGCTGTCTGCGGCGTAGCTAGCGTCAGAGTGGCACCACCGAAGATACCTGCAAACAACATAGCCGCCGCAACCATCCGTAGCTTTAGCATCAGAGCACTCCTCCTGGTATGATGAACTGCAAGAAAGCATACATGCCGACAAACATTATCAAGCCTATGATGACATTGCGTATCACCGCGATAGCCTTCTTGACCTGCTCGGTATTACCGCCGGCGCTAGTGTATAGCACCGAGCCATAGACTATGCCACCGACCGCCGCTATGCCGACGCCGGCTGTTAGTATGTTTATTGCTAATAGTAAAAGGCCCCAAACACCGCTCTTCTCAATATCCTTACTCTTGTTATCGACACCTGGGCAGTCTATTATCGCAGTCTCAACCCCACAGTTAGCAGCTTGCGCAGGTAGCCCCGCAAACAAACCAATCCCAGCCAAAAAAACTCCAGCCGCCAAATAACTTGTGATTTTTTGTTTTATATTCATACTTACTTTATAAAATACGACATTTTGGCTCACAGCGCAAGCTTATTTTATCTCTTAAACTATTGACTTTTCCTCTATAAAATGTTAAACTGTGGATGTATATGTGGGAATCGTTAATACAACGTCCGCGGGGTAGTTCATCTCTGTGGCGATTATTCACTTTTGTCACGACGCTGATCGTGATATCTTTTGTGTATCTTATCGCCAGCGCGCCTACGGCTAGCGCCGCTGATGCCGAATTCAAAAACGGGACCATGACCTATGACGGCCAGACATTTTCTGGACCGTTCACGGCCGACGGTGCGAACCCCAAAGGTATAGCCAAAGACATAAAATATTTCAGCACGCCAAAAGCAGGTGACCCAACTAGGGCAACTCTTCTATTGCTACCTCTAAACAAACAGCCAGCTGACGCCACTACAGCTACACTACAGGAAGCCGACGTCAGTAGTAGTGGCCGCTTCAGCAATCTATCACCGCCAAAAACAATAACAGTAGGCACCGCTAGTGACTCGGATAGCGAAACCACGGAAACAGAGTCTAGTTGTAAAATCGATGGTGTCGGCTGGATAGTCTGTAGTATGTCGAAATGGATAGCCGAAGGAGTCGACTATCTCTACGGTATCATTGCTAAGTTTTTGATGTTTGAACCTCTAACCACCTCTGGATCGACAAGCTCGATCTACCAGCTCTGGAGTGTGGTGCGAAATATTGCCAATCTGGCCTTTATTATCGCTTTTATCTTGGTAATTTATTCTCAGTTGTCTGGTGGAGGCTTTAGCAACTACACCGTCAAACGAATATTGCCGCGTATATTTATCGCCGCCATCCTTGTCAACGCCTCCTTCTGGATATCGGCAATCGCCATAGATATCTCAAATATCCTAGGTGTATCTGTACAGAACATCTTCAAAAACAGCCTCGCCGGAGTCGGTGCAGCCAATACGGTCGACCTACCTCTCTGGGGTGATGTTACTGCTGCCATACTATCTGGCACAGGCTTAACGATCGGCGGAGCAGTACTTCTGGTCTCTATAGGTGGTACCGTAGGTGGATTAGCTTTTCTACTATTAGGTGCCCTTATTCCGGCTATTTTCGCGGCGCTGGTCGCTGTAGCTATATTGGCCGCCCGGCAAGCTATCATTACGCTACTTGTTATCATCTCGCCATTAGCTTTCGTAGCCTTTATATTGCCAAACACAGAGGAGTGGTTTGATAAATGGCGCAAAGCGTTTCTAACTTTACTGATTATGTTCCCGTTATTCTCGGCTATATTTGGTGGCTCTCAGCTTATCGGCAATATCATCATCCAGAACGCTCGTGACATCTCAGTAGCCCTACTCGGTCTCACTGTCCAGGTAGTACCACTCTTCTTGACACCACTACTCATCAAGTTTAGTAGTGGTGTCCTCGGCACTATCGCCGGCATGACCAATGACAAGGGTAGGGGTGTATTCGACCGTGCCAAAAATTGGGCTGATGGCAACCGCAAGCTACATCAGCAAAGGGGATTGTCCAAGAGACCTCCTGCTACCAGGAGGGGCAACCTCAGGCCGACATCTCTGGCTCAACGTGTCAACAATCGCCGACTCTATCGCGAACAGATGACAGCCGCTCATGAGTCCAAGGCCGAGGCTCAATTCGCCGAGACGGATCGCGGCAGGCAAGTACACCACCGCAATAAAGACGCAAAGCTACGTAGTCACGCCGCCGAAGAAGCTAGCGGACTCGACTGGAACCGACAAGTGTACGGGGTCAATGGTATGCGACACTCACACAGGGCAGGGCTGCATCACGCCGCACACATGCATGCTGGTGAGTCAAAACTAATTACAGACCGTGCTACTAGTCACGCCGAGCGCGATCTGCAGACGCATATAAATAACACGCCAGCGCTTCGAAACATGAAGATTCAGGCAGATGTCGACAGTGCTCACGCTAAATTCCAAGCATCCAACATGGAGGCGGAAGCTAAGATGGTATTTGACGGTGAAGTCCTAGCTAGTCGCGCCCTGCGTAATATGGCAGTTCAAACAAATGAATTCAACAAGCGCGCCGAAACCGCACAGGCAGACGTCCAGTCTCGTGCCGATGCGCACTGGTCGCACTTATCCAATACCGATCCGGTCATTCGTCAGCAAAAACTCAATACCTACGAAGCCTCTCAGTCTGCCAAACTAGCCGAAGAGCAGTGGAATACTATCATCACCAATATCGAAGCCGCCGGCAGCGCCGCGCCGAATCTCAATGCCGGCGAAGCTCGTATTGCCAACTCTATCAAACAAGTTACCGAACATATATCTATTGAAGGTTACGCCAAGTCAAATGCCGAAACAGAGAAGAAGAAACGCCTAACCGATACATTACTGAAAAATACTACCGTCATAAATGGGCAGACTGTTCGTGAATACGCAGGTGGTATTCGCGGCACCGAGGGCGCAGAGTCTGTATTAGCATCTGCTGTAGCAGCATCTCGCAAGGAGTACGGAGAGCGTGTCGCAGAAAAGACTCAGCTTATAAAGCACTTCAACCCTGCGTCAGACGAGCGCCAGGAACTAGCTATGGGTATCAGGAATGTAACTGGAAGAAAAGATGGATCTACCTATGTATTTGACATGAACGACGAATATACTCGCGAAGCTATGATCGAAGAGCAGCTCAAAGCCGGCTCATTTGGTCAAATTGAAGACATCATCATGTCGTCAGGTATTGGTGAAGTAAATGAAAACTGGCGAACAACAATATCCGCCGCTATCGTTGGTAATGGACTAGCAAATAAGGCTTTGTACTTTGGGTCAAAGACTATAGATGATGTTGCACAGGGTAGGATAAAGGGAGACGCAAGCCTTTATAACGCCGCACTCTACCATATACGAGAAGGTAAGATTAAAGACAGTGTCCTGGCTAGTCAATCATCGACTGCTCTTGAGCGTATGTTTAAGCTCGCTCAAAACCCAAGTCTTGCTAGTGACTTCGCAGCACTAAGCCCAGACAAACAACAGGCGTTTGTAGACCGAGCACAAGCGTTGCGAGACAGCGCTAAGCGCATACTTGATGATAGGGAATTACGAGCACAGGCAGACGAAGCTACTATTGAGGTGCTAAACAGGTATAAGTCATCTTAGACTCATTAGACTCAACAGACTAGCACCTGGCACGAAAATGCCGTAAGTCCTACATACAAATGCTACAATAGTCACATGACAAAGAAGCCTCAAGCCACTATCGACGATGTACTCGGTGCAGTTGCAGACCTAGCCACTATGGTGGGTGAGCAGTTCGGGCGAGTTGATGACAGATTTGAACAGATAGACCAGAGGTTCGAGGATACAGATGAGCAATTCAAGAGTATAGACCAGAGGTTTGATCAAATAGACCAGAGGTTTGATCAACTAGACCAGAGGTTTGATCAACTAGAAGCGGAAGTCTCAGCGATCCGAAAAGAGCAGCACGATATGCGCGACTGGCTTGAGCGAATCGACAATCGCCTCTACGGCATCGAGAGCGACATCAAAGAAATCTACGATCGTATCGTCGCACTTGAGAAAAAGTCCGAACAGGGCCTCACGCCGGCAGAGCAACGCGAACTGTCGAAGAAATTTGAGCATATGCTCATCTGGGCGCAAAAAGTCAGCAAAGCGACTGGTGTACCTCTCCCAAAGCTATAGGTCTTCAAGCGAGCTAGCTATTGCTTTTTGTTGCGATTTGGTGTATAGTATATATCACAATCAATCTAATTCGCCCATAGAAGCGTGCAGGAGAATATGAATCGTATGTCAAACCGTGAATTGTATAGGTCTAGAGATGATATTAAAGTTCCAAGATGGAAGAAGATAATAGCAGGATTAACTGCAACTGCCGCTCTATACCCACTCTCAGCCTGCGGCAACAACGAAACAACCGAAGCGTCAAACGACAAGCCGGTGGCGACTGCGACTGCCAACCAAGAAAAACAAAGTAACCCCCAGACACCAGAGGATTATGTCGGTATCGCAAACAATTCATTCGCTGGTCTCAATGTGCAAGCACCCCCAGAGGTTGTCGAGCAAGCTAAGCAGCCGGTACCCGGTTCTCTTAGCCCAGAAGAAGGCGCAATTGAGATAGGTAGGCGCCTTAATGTGTTGAAAAATAGCGCCTCTTTCCAAGATGATAGTGGGTGGTTGGAGTCGGATGAATCTCCTGAATCTAGGGATATCCGTGACTCTATAAGATCAGCTATATTTACAGATAACGGGGTTGGGCACTTCGAGGATGAAAATTCTTATCGAATCTGGCTACTTCAGACATTTGAATATATGAAGGCGGTCTACCCCAAAAAGACTGCAACATATCAGAACGTCTGGGATATAGATAACATAAAAAAGATCTCCGATAACACTTGGGTTGCAACTGGATGGAGTAGGGTGGTTACAAACTTCGATGACATAGAGAGAGATAGCGTTAAGGAGATCGATGGATGGGATGAGTTTGCATCTGACGGCATACCCCTCACTGTGACGATTACCAATGAAGATGGGTTCTGGCGCGCAATAGATATAAACTCGACATCATAATAGACCTAGGGGTATCAACGATAAATAGCACTCTACCGGGTGCTATTTGTTAATATAGGTGGTATTATTGTTTATATGAACAAGCTTAAGTTTAAACTTAAGAGTACAATCCTACTACTCTTTGCTATAGCGCTACCTGCTACAAGTATATTCCAAACCACACCTGTCAGCGCAGATACAAAGGGTGTCGGTAGTTTGCCGTTTAATCAAAAATTATACGACCAACTAAGCACCAGGCAGCATTATTACTGGCTAAATTACTGTTTCGAGGAAAAGGATATAGACCATATCCCGGACGATGAAATGTCTAAATGGGATTTCTTTAACCGCTACGGAGATGAAGGTAGTGGGTATCAATCAGTACTGGGTAGCATGTGGGGGCAGGGAGATAAGTCTACCCGTGAATGTCGTGGTGGTGCTGTCGTAAAAAATGCCTTCAATAGGCTAGGCTACACTAATCCACGAGAGGCATTCTGCTCCCTTAGGGGTGCTGAGTTTGACGGTAATACAGATTACGCAACCTGTGTAGCCGGCATTGGGGCTAATAATAATGTTAATGTCAATCGTAAGGGCTGGGATAATGGCCGAGTTTCACCGAAAGATACAGCAAAGTCATTTAGAGACCTCGTGAAAGATAAAGTACCCTCGCTCACACCCCCTATGGAGTATATGCGTGCGTACTCTAGCTTGATACAGCAATGCAAGGTCCAACTCCAAGGCCCCTATGAAGCAGGTTTTGGTGCCGCTAGTAATAAATACCAAGTTCCCACGGTAGTCCAAGGTGATGATGGTACGTATGAAGTAAAGATGATGAAGGGTGTAGGGGTTGAGTCTAGCAACGAAATGGATGGTTCCGTAGCACTTGCAGCTGCGACATCTTATAGCGCTAATTGGTATAATTTCTCTTCGGCCAATCGTATCACCTGCTCTCAGGCAGCGGAGAAGGCTAGAGGTACTGCAGGTGCGTACGCCAAATATATAAACGAAAAGTCTAGTGGTGAAACAATCCCGCCCGGCGGGGATGATCGTTATGGTGACGATAATACTGAGGAAACCTCCTCCTGCAACATTGACGGCATCGGCTGGATCATTTGCCCAGTGATGAATGCTTTAGCTAAATGGAATGATCTTGCGTTTGGGGCTCTCGATCAATTACTCCGTATAGACCCAAACGTAATAACCAATCCAGCTACTGAGAGGGCCTGGAAAAACTTTCGAGACATAGCCAATATCGCCTTTGTGCTGGTGTTTATGTTGATAATATACGCTCAAATGACAGGCAGGAACTCGTAGCTATGAATATCAGTAACTACGGGGTCAAGAAGATGCTACC
>CALMYZ010000044.1 GCA_937873745.1 uncultured Candidatus Saccharibacteria bacterium
AAGTCGACACTTTTTAATGCGCTCACAGATAGCGATATCTTGGCGGCCAACTATCCTTTCGCCACCATCGAGCCAAATACCGGCATCGTACCGGTGCCAGACGAGCGTTTGCAGAAGCTCGCTGACATCTACGGTTCGCAAAAACTCCTCCCCGCCACCGTCACTTTCGTAGATATCGCCGGGCTAGTGGCTGGTGCATCGAGGGGTGAAGGTTTAGGTAATAAATTCCTGGCGAATATCCGTCAGTGTGACGCCATCGTCCACATCGTCCGCGCTTTTGACTCGAGCGATATCATCCGCCACGACAACGGACCGGTCGATCCACAGTCCGATATCGAGATTATCAATACCGAGCTTATCCTGGCCGACATCCAGACTATCGAGGGTCGCTTGCCTCGTCTCCAAAAAGAATCCAAGGCCAAGCCAGCTGCCCGCGAACAGCTCGGCTATCTAGAGTCACTACTCCGCCACCTCCAAGCAGGCACGCCGCTCTCTGCCCTGCCAAGTCTCGACCACGAACACATCGCCGATCTACACCTTTTGACAGCCAAGCCTGTCATCTACGCATTTAATGTCGATGAGACAACTCTGATAGATGAACCCAAGAAGCAAGCATTGTCGGCGCTCGTCGCACCCGCCCGCAGCCTATTCGTCTGCGCCAAACTAGAGGAGGAACTCAAGGGTCTCGACCAAGCCGACGCACACGAACTACTCGAAAGCTACGGCGTGACCGAGACAGGCCTCCAGCAGATGATCCACGCCGCCTACGACACACTTGGCCTACAGAGCTACCTGACAGCCGGACCAAAAGAAGTCCGCGCCTGGACCATAAAGCAAGGCGCCACTGCGCCACAAGCCGCCGGGGTCATCCATACCGACTTCGAGCGTGGCTTCATCGCGGCGCAGATAGTCGATTTCGACGACCTAGTAGCAGCTGGCTCAGAGGCTGCCGCCAAAGCCGCCGGCAAAGTACGCACAGATGGCAAGGACTATGTCATGCAGCCCGGCGACGTCGTCGAATTTCGGTTCAATGTCTAGAGATTAAAACAGCCCCTTTCGCTACGATGGCTTCGTAGCGAAAGGGGCTTGGACATTTTCAGTTTCTACATGCCCTGTTGACTTACAAACTCACTTGCGCTTCAGCGTGAGTTTATAGGTCTTGTATACCGTGTAAGGTTTACCGGAGTTGATTCTCCAGTCTGTACTTTTGGCTGGGTAGTACACCGCCTTAACCTTGACATACTTACTGACAGACCGCTTCTTCTTAAGTTTTTTCTTCATAGACTTAAGAGTCTTGCTGTCTGGCGTTACAGTCAATGCAGCCTGGCCGGATGAGTAAACTGCCTTAGTTTGAGTTTTAATACCCACCCCAGACAACTTAACAGACCCTGCGGCCCTAACCTTAAAGGACAGTGATGCTGTAGCTTTCTTAGTATTCAGCCTTCCATAAGGTAGGCTGAATTTGTTGTAATCTGCCGGCCAAGACCTGTTATACCTCCAGCAAGCCTCGCCGTTTATCTCTAAAGCTCCGTCCAGAGACTCAAACTCTTCGCCACGATCGCTAAAGACTGGGTCCAAGCAAACGTAGGCGTCAGCACCATCTATGATAGTAACCTTCGAGGATGGCTTCAGCTCTGCACCACCGTACGCAGGTCCACCCCAACCTTCTGGGTCGTACCACAGCCAATATCTTCCATGGAAGTACCACGGGTTCCTCTCTGGTATCGTGAGAGTATATCCGTCTTGAGCGGGTCTTACTGGAATATACAGATCATCACCCCAACAATTTACCGGATTCGCAGGTATTTCATTGGTTAGCTTTAACTTAATGAGAACATCTCCGGACGACAAAGCTTCGTAGTCGTATTCATCGATATTTTCTATATCAGATGCACTGTATCGACTATCCAGGTAGACCACCAAATTCAAGAAGTAGTCTTGACCCGCCGTAAAACTCCGACCAGCCAGATCCCTCTCTATAGAGTAAGACTGTTCTTCAAATGTTTCAAAGATCGGCCTGAAGCCATTCTCGTCCGCCAAGCTGTCGGCACTATCCTTTAGATAAACCGAGAAGATTTCCGGAGCCGGCTCCTTACTCTCGAAGCGCATCCTATCGTTGTTGATCAATGTGTCCTTATCATCGAGGCACATGTCAACATCGTTGAGGACAAAATCCAAGGTTATCTTGTCGTCGGCAGATGCTGGTAGAGCCGAGCTAAGCGAGACTGCTAGCGCCATAGCAATCACTATTGCTATCTTTTTCATCCAAAACACCTCCTCAGGTGCAAATAGAACGTCTTTGTAGAAACTGAATTGTTAATTGTCTACGGCAACACCGAGACAGTTTTTGTCTCAGCGGCTACGTAAACGCAATCAATCACTCGATTGATTGAACTTACTCTACCACATAATCACCTATATATAAAGCATAGGCTTTATCAACCTACAACTACCTACTCTTGCGCAACAAATAAAATCGCTCTTGATTACCCTTGGCACCCGCCACGTCACTGTCACGCTTGTCGACTATCACAAATAACTGCTTAGCCCAGACCTCAAAGTCCTTTAGTATCTGGCGCCGGACTGAGTCATTTTTTATCACACCTTTGTTGACCTGCTCGCGACCGGCTTCAAACTGAGGCTTGAGCATGGCTACTACCTGTGTCTCTTTGCTGGCTATCTTTGCCAAGTGTGGCAAAATATCTCGCAGGCTGATGAAACTGACGTCTATCACGATGATATCTAGTGCTATAGATGGTATAAAATCACGGATATCGGTCTTTTCGTGTAGCTCCACTCGCCTATCGGCGCGCAGGCTCGGGTGTAGCTGGTCGGTGCCGACGTCTACCGCTAGCACCTTCGACGCTCCGTGTCGCAGACTATAGTCCGTGAAGCCACCCGTACTACTACCGACATCTAGCACCACCTTGTCTCGAAAGTCGAGTCGCAGTAGCTCGGCTACACTGGCCAGCTTGAGTCCTGCCCTACTGACATAGCGTTGCTTTTCGGCTAGCTTGACCGTGGAATTATCACCAACAAAATAGCCAGGTTTTTTGATAACCTGACCATTTACAGTTACATCGCCCATCTTTATAGTCGACTCAGCCTGAGAACGAGTCGGCGCCAAGCCGGCTTTTACCAGATATGCGTCGAGTCGCTGCCTCACACTACTTCTTTCGTTCGCGATATTCGCCAGTTGAAGTATCGACCGATATAACATCACCGACCTTTATAAAAGCCGGTACTTTGACAGTCAGGCCAGTCTCGACAGTAGCGTCCTTTAGCACAGGACCAGACGTGTCACCCTTTACCACATCTTCGGCATAAGTCACTTCTAGGAAGATATTCTTTGGCAGCTCGACATTGATGATTGTCGTCTCAAAGAACTGTAGATTGAGCATCTCGCCCTCTTTGAGGTAATTCACAGCGCTGTCTACCGTCTCGGTATTCAGTTCGAATTGCTCGAAGCTCTCTGGGTCCATAAAGTAGTAGATATCGCCATCGCTATAGAGGTACTGAACACTTTTGTTGCTCACCTCGGCCGGCTCTATCTTGTCTTGACCCTTAAAGGTCTTCGGGATAACACTGCCGTCGACAAGGTTTTTGAGCTTTACGTTGACGATACTACCGCCACGCCCCATGACCTTTTGACCGTACTCTATCACTCGATAAGGTTTACCGTCTAGCTGGCAAACCGTACCCTTCTTTAGATCTGTCGGCTGATACATCTATCTACCCCTGTGTGACAAATGGTAGCAAAGCAAGGTGACGAGCACGCTTGATAGCAACTGCTAGTTGACGCTGCTGCTTGGCACTTAGTCCGGTCTTGCTGATCGGCTCGATCTGTCCGTACATGTTGATGTAGCGCTGTAGAGTTTTGACGTCTTTGTAGTCAAAATAAGCTGGTGTATCTCGTTTGGTTCGTTTGTTAAAAGCCATAATGGTTTGCTCCGCGGCAAGTAGCGCTCGCCACAGAGACTCTCCTTTCAAAAATTATTAAAATGGTATCTCACTGAGATCGATTGGTTTGTCGTCGATATCTTCGATCACGACGTCGTTTGATTTCTTGCTAGCTGCTGGCGCAGATGAAGTAGCTCCACTATCTCCAGATGGTCCATCTAGGAAAGTAACGTCGGTTGCTGTTACCTCTACACGTGAGCGTTTTTTGCCGGTTTCTTTGTCATCCCAGCTGTCCTGGCGCAGGCGTCCTTGCACGAGCACGCGACGACCCTTTGACACATATTGCATCACCAGGTCACCGAGCTTCTCCCAGGCTGTTATGTCGAAGAAATCAGCTGCATCGTCTTGGCCGACTCTATCAACCGCTAGGCTGAAGCTGACTACTGTCTTGCCACTCGGCGTGGTGCGTGACTCTGGGTCACGAGTCAAGCGACCGAGCAAAATTACTTGATTGATAGATCGAGCCATAGACTACTCCTCTTCTTTGCCACCCTCTGGTGACTTAGCTTTTGCTTCCTCTAGTGCGCGGCGACCTTTTTCGTCGACTGTTGCTAGCAAGTAGCGTAGCACTTCTTCGGTGATGTTAAATGTGTTCGAGATCTTAAGTGGCGCGTCGGCCGGCAGCTTGACATCGAAATACACATAGACAGCGAAGTCTTCGCGCTTGATGCGATAAGCTAGCTTTTTCTTGCCCCAGTTATCTTCTTTGATGATTTCACCACCGGCAGACGTGATAATCTCACGTACCTTGGCTAGTGGCGTCTCTAGATCTGCTTCCAGATCTGGGTGGATAAGAACCGTTAGTTCGTATTCCTTCATATAGTTTCCTCCTTTGGAATCCTTATGGATGCCTGCACTTCATACAAGCTGAGTTGATATCAGGGGTTATTATAGCAAATTGAGGTGGTTTTGTCTAATAAACGACCGTTTAGACTCAATGTTCGCCGTAAACGATAACCATCTCGCAGACACGGCCAGATACTATAGTGGGGTTACCAAAGGCAGCGGCCATACCCTCTGCCCACGCACTAGCATTGTCACCCTTGCCGCAAGATTCGCTGTCTGATGTTGATGCCATCCAGCGAAACCGTATCTGATCGGTAGATCTGCCCCAAAAACCGTTCGCCCACGGCTCTATACCGGCGTACACTCCACGCATTCGCATCTCTATGCCATTACTGAACTTGACCTTATTTGAAGGCATCTTACCATTAAAAACACCTCTCTTGCTAGACCACCAAGATTCGTCTGTAAAAAACAGATCGTCGTATGTCGTAATAGAAGCTACAGCCGTATCCACGTCTGCGTCACTATATCCTGGAACATTAGAGAAGTCTATACAAGCCCCAGCCGCAAAGCCGTCTTCGGCTGGAAAGTCAGTCGCAGCCCTACCTAGACATGAACTTCTACCAAAATTACTGTTGAAGGTAGAGGACGGTGTCTTCCGAGAAAGCTGCAGATTCACCACCTTGTCCCACTGGTCCACGCTAGAATTTATAGAAGCGGATCTCGCGCTGTCTGTTATACCGACATATGCTACTACTGATATTGTCGCCAATATAGCGATGACTATTATGACTATCAATACCTCTGTGAGCGTAAATCCGTTTTCATTGCGCATATGTTTCATATAGTTCATATATTACCACCCCCTATTTA
>CALMYZ010000045.1 GCA_937873745.1 uncultured Candidatus Saccharibacteria bacterium
CAAAAAAAAAAACAAAAAAAAATTTTTAAAAAAAAAAAAAAAAAAACCCCGCGCGGCGCCCCGCGGCGCCTCACCCCCCCCCCAACCCGCCGAAAATATCATTTCTCGCATTTGGTGCTAAAATGGGTTCGAGCAAACTCGTATAAGTGAGCCAAGAAATACGCCTCAGATATTAAAGTCTCGGGCGTTTTTTGTTTCTATCCTAGCTATATGCTATACTGAAGCTGCTAATCACTAAAAAGGAAACAAACAATATGACCGAAAGGCAAATTACAGGAATATGGTTTATTATAACTGGCGTGTTACTACTATCAATGTGGCTATCCCCACATCTGATAACATCATGGTATCTAGTAGAGGGTAACTCTCTACTTCGCGCCGAAAACACGGCAGCCCTTACAGATGAGCATCTATACTCAATAGGCTTAGCAGTTACGATGGCTGTTCAGCTTTTCTCTCTATCTGGTATACCTTTCTTGGTCACAGGAGTGTCACAATTTATAATCGGAATGCCGCGCAAAAAAACTCAAAAAAAGTAACAAGCGTTAGTATCTCAGTCAGTCAACCTACAAGACCTACAAGGTTCCACCCTGCTACAGGGTGGAACCAGACACAACACTCAATAAAGACCTCGAAAAAGCCTTGTATCGCTATAATCGCAAGATAGAGAGGGGGTTTCTTTGCCCGCCGAAGCCGGAAGGATGGTGATAATCGTCTCTAGTCAAGCTGACCACAACAGCACCACCCCTGCCGAAGATCAGATAGATGCTTTTAATAATGAAGCAGACTGGCTTAAGTCGCTTTACGAAAAAACCTACGATACAGTTGATATCAAAAGGAAAGCCTACAGCCTAGATATCCCCACGGACCTGTCGAGTAAAGAAGTTGCCGGCATCACGCTCATCGGACATGGAAATATCGGTGACTTTTGGCTAGAAGGTGGAAAACATCTCAATTGGACAGACGTAGCTAGATTAAAATACCTAAAAATGGGCGAGTTTGTCCACCGAGTATGCGGTAACTTCAAAAACGAATACTCTATCCCGCTAGGCACCTTTGCTGTCTACAATCAAAACAACTACATAGCCCCTGTCGGTAAATTTATTGACGATGTCTATCCGGACGAGAGTTTATTTCGCCCAGTTTATAGCGAGCCGCTCTCGTCGACCGAGCAGATACACAGCTTGATTGATCAACACCTACAGAAGCAGCATAAAGAAACTAGATAGTCGTAGACTCTGTATCTTAAGCCTGTAAATTTACCGGCAATGCTTAGTACTCTAGTTTGATATACTAGAGTCAATATGGATAGCAAAAAACAGCGACTACTAGAACTTATCCTCGATGGCTATGCAAATAAGCTCCTAGACAAAACCGAGGCGATAGAGATGATCGGTGACGCGACCTACGCAGCATGTTGCGATAGCACCACGAGCATCGCAGATGACGAACTATATACCGAAGTAGTCGAGTATGCCGCGAACAAAAAGCAAATCTCCACCTCCGACCTACAGCGAAGATTCAAAATAGGCTACGCACGAGCCGCACGGTTCAAAGAAGAGCTGGAAGATAATTAGTTTATGATGCAACTCTCCAAATCCGACTACATGGACTATCTGCGTCATCCGGCGCAGTTGTGGCTAAAGAAGCACGACAAGGATAAGCTGCCGCCGATAGACGAGGCGACGCAGGCGATGTTTGATGCCGGGCATGCGTTTGAGCGGTACGGCGAGGCGCTTTTTGTGGGTGGCGCGACACTGGGGTTTGATAGCTACGACGAATATCGGACACTGACGGAGCGCACCCAGCAAGCACTGGCGAGCGGCGCCAAGACGATATTTCAGCCGCGATTTGTGTGGGGCGAGTATAATTGCTTGCCAGACATACTGGACGTCGTGAACGACACCGAAATCAATCTGTACGAGATAAAATCTAGCACCGGAGTGAAACAAGATCATCTGTACGACCTGGCTTTTCAACGTGCCGTGATAGAGGGCAATGGTCTGCGCGTGCGCAAGATATACGTGATACATATCAACAATCAATATGTTCGCCGTGGTGATATAAATGCTTATGAGCTTACGAAAGTTACAGATGTAACACTAGATGTCAACAATCTAGCGGAATTTACAAAAGAGCACATGCCAAAAGCGCTCGAGGTGATGCACAGCACCACGATGCCAGACCCAGATCCGGAAAACCTCGGTGTGATCGGCAGCAAAAAAGACTGGCAAGCGATTTATGACACACTCATGGACACACCCAAGCCGGATTATTCAGACGCGAAGCCTGTTATCCAGCAGGATGAAATAGCGAAGTTTATAGGCAAACTAAAGTTTCCGCTCTATTTCCTCGACTACGAGACGATGGCTCCTGCCGTGCCGTATTTTGATGGTCATCGCCCATATCAGCAGATACCTTTTCAGTATTCGCTACACATACTGGACACACCGAACGCAGAGCTACGACACAAGGAATATCTGCATCGCGACAATTCCGACCCGTCGCTATCGGTCGCACAGCATCTGGTCGAAGATATCGGCACGAGCGGATCGATAATCACCTGGAATATGAGCTTTGAGATGAGATGCAATACCTTGCTAGGAAAGCTACATCCAGAATACGCCGATACTATGAAAGCTATAAACACCCGGGTGACCGACCTAATGATACCTTTTAAGCCAAGCAATGACTGGTACAACGACCCGCGATTTGAAGGCTCTGCCAGTATCAAAAAAGTACTACCTATAGTCGCTCCATCACTCAGCTACAAAGAACTCGGCATCCAAAACGGTGGCGCGGCTCAGATACTATGGACCCAAGCCGTACTAGATGGCACGCGCGACGACAAAGAACAAATCCTCGATGATTTGATAAAGTATTGCGGACTAGACACCTTGGCGATGGTCGAGATATACAAAGTACTGCTATAATCATATATCAGTGAAGAATGTAGTAGAAACCCTCAAACTCGACCGTATGATATACGGTGGCCAAGCCATTGGTCAGCTAGAAAGTGGCAAAAAAGCCATGGTATGGGGTGGCCTACCAGGTGAGACCGTCGAGATACAGCTGACAAAGAAAAAGTCGTCATATGTAGAAGGTATCGTGATTAAAGTACTAGAGCCAAGCGAGCAGCGTATCTTGCCGCGAGACCCAGAGAGCTATTTATCGACTAGCCCGTGGCAGATAATGGATTTCGCCAGCGAGCAGCATTACAAAGCAGCGCTAATAGAAGAAGCCTTTGAGCTACATGATATCGTCCTACCGCAGCCGATCAGCGTCTACTCGGACGATGTGGAATACCATTATCGCAACAAGGTAGAATTCAGCTGGTACGGCGACACTATAGATGGTGTCGAGACGCTAGATCTAGCGTTTTTTCGACGGGGTAGCAAGGGAAAGATCGTAGTCTATGACAGTGCGCTCTTGCCCGAATCTATCATGCAGACCGCTGTGGCGATTCGTGACAAATTACGCGAACTAAGCGTCGATGCTCGCAAGCTAAAAACGCTCTTGATTCGCTGCGATTCTCGTGGCAATACCACCTGGCAGCTATACGTCAAAGATAGGCCTTGCGAGTTTGCCGATGAGCTAATCAAGACTCCGCTATCGGCTCAGGGCGGGGAAGTTATCTATAGCGACCCGCGCAGTCCGGCTAGCGTCATCACAGAGAGATTGACCGAGGTCGGCGATATAGTCTTGACCGACACGGTGCTAGGTGTGCCGTTTCGCTATGCTACAGAAGGGTTTTTTCAGGTCAATCTAGCCGTCTACGAGCAGGCTCTCAAGGATATGCGCCAGTGGATAGAGCCCGGCAAATCAGTCGTCGATATGTATAGCGGCGTCGGCTCGATCGGTCTAACTATCGGTGGCGATGACGTCACGCTAGTCGAAGTAAATGAACACGCCGTCCGCGAGATGCGACGCAACATCAAGGCGCTTGGGCGAGAAGGGCAAGCTACGGCGGTGTTGGCGGCCAGCGAAAAAGCACTAGATTATATAGATAGCGAGGCGATTATCATCGTAGACCCGCCGCGCGCCGGCTTACACGACGACGTCATAGCCAAGCTACTAGAAACTGCACCCGCTCGCATCGTCTATCTGAGCTGCAATCCAGCCACTCAAGCTAGAGACGTCGCCAAGCTCGCCACCAAATACGGGATCCGACATCATCAAGCCTACAATTTCTTTCCACGCACACCTCATATCGAAAATCTCGTAGTACTAGATTTGGTATAACACTTGTGCTTGAGGGTGATATTGTCGTATGATAGCCATATGAATAAGCGTAGCCGAAATAGCGGCTTTACTATCGTCGAGCTCACTGTCGTAGTGGCTGTTTTGGCGATACTTTCTACCGTGATAGCCCTCGGCTTCTTGTCGACACAGAAGGAATCTCGTGACAGCGAAAGCAACTCCAAGATAACCGTAGTCGTAGAAGCTCTAGAAAATTACTACGCAGTCAACGGAGAATACCCAAGCGTGGCCGCTATGCGCAGTAGCAATGCCAGCTCTATCGGTACACTGCTCAAGCTAGAAGACGTCAATGTCCTGGTGATGCCTCATTCTTCATCTAGTACTACAAATTCGTTTAGCAAAGTACCGCCAGCCGCGACTAGTCAACCGACCTATACAGGCCTGCCAAATACCGCCATCTGCCAAACAAATGCCAATGGTGGTTGCACCAGCTACACCATCACCTGGGTACCAGAAGTTAGCGGCACCGCTACGACCGTCAATAGCCGTCGTGGCTAGCTAGTTTTTATGCGTCTGTAGGTAAATTTGACGCTTGGTCGCCACTTAGTCTTGCTGTCGCTATCATACTGATAGACCTGACCGTCTTTTACCTCGGCTATCTGCACAAGAGCCGGCGAATATGGCGCGAGAGTGCGATAAAAAACGATATCCTTGTCGCTGATATGACTTCGCCCGGGAAATACTGCCGAGAATTTCTCTCGACCGATGCTATCGAAATAATCAGACTGACCTTTGGGTGGTAGATATTCATCGGCCACGAGACCCATCTTTGAGACAATCTTTTTGATATCAGACAAAATTAGGCGTGATTGACCGTCTACATATAGCAGTAGCTGTTTCTTTTTGGTCAAAAATAGAGTCGCTTCAGTGGTCGGACTAACCTTGACTCGATGTAAGATGACTTGACCAATCTCAACGTCAACTCGAAAATGCTCTTTGGCGATCCTCTCTAGAGCCAGCTCATCGTATATAGCAGTCTTCATCGTAATCATTATACCACCGACTAGAGCCAGAGACACACCAAGCTCTGTTACAATTGTAATATGGATTACAAGACTCGCTTTGACAAACTGAACCCCGAACAGCGACAAGCTGTCGAGACTATCGATGGCCCACTGATGGTTATCGCCGGACCTGGTACCGGCAAAACTGAGCTTCTCAGCATGCGTGTCGCCAATATCTTGAAAAGTACCGATACGCTAGCCGAAAACATCCTTTGTCTGACATTTACCGACAGTGGTGTCGATGCTATGCGTAGTCGTCTGCGCGATATCATAGGCGAGCAGGCCTACAAGGTATCTATAAATACTTTCCATAGTTTTGGCATGGAAGTTATCAATCAAAATAGCGAGTATTTCTTCTACGGTGCCCAGTTCAAGCCAGCCGATGACCTAGCGACGCGCGAAGTTATCACTAGTATACTGGACGAGCTCGAGCCGGGTCACGTTCTTACTAGCAAGATGAATGGTCAATATACGCACTTTTCAGACCTCAAGTCCACCTTTGGCGAGCTAAAGCGAAGCGGTATGACGAGTACTGAGCTGCTAGCTATACTAGATGACAACGAGGCGACTATGGACGCTATCGAGTCAGACTTTCAGGCGGTTTTTGCTGGTCGGGTGTCGAAAACCACCCTGGCTTTGTTAGTGTCAGTCGCGCACAAGATAGCAGAGCTGTCCGACAAAGACGCTTCGAGTAGAGTCTCGTCATTTGCAAGCACCTTAGCCTTATCACTAGCTCATGCCGTCGATCAGGCCCAAGCCGAAGACTCTACCAAGCCTATCACAGCCTGGAAAAACAGCTGGTTCGAGAAAGACAGTCAAGACAAAATAGTCTTCAAGAGCCGCAAAAAACAAGCCAAACTACGCCTAACTGTCGGCCTATACGACACCTATATATCCAGACTACAAGAAGCCGAATTGTTCGACTTTGACGACATGATACTCCAGGTAGTCCACGCTATCGAAACAAATCCAGACCTTGGCTACAATCTCCAGGAGCGCTATCAATATATATTGGTCGACGAGTTCCAGGACACCAATATGGCGCAGGCTCGTATCTTGCACAATCTAACATCTGGCGCAGTCCACGAAGGTCGGCCGAACATAATGGTAGTGGGTGATGATGATCAAGCGATATACTCATTTCAGGGAGCCGAGGTCAGCAATATCCTAAACTTCAGCCAGTCATACCGAGACGTAGTCAATATCACCCTGACTCAAAACTACCGATCAAGCCCAGAAATAATCAAGTCTGCCAGCCAGCTGATCGAGCAAGGCTCAGACCGACTAACAAACCATATCGAAAATCTAGACAAAACCCTCACGGCTAATCGACCGAGCGCCAAGCTGCCGGAGCTACGCAAATACAATACGCCGCACGACGAGTACCACGCCATAGTCAAGAGCATCACCGATGATATCGCTAGCGGCATCTCTCCGTCCGAGATAGCTGTCTTGGCGCATCGACACAAGACTATCGTCGACATCTTGCCTTATTTTACAGAGGCCAACATACCGATAAGCTATGAGCGCAAAAACAATGTCTTACAAAACCCGATTATCATATATCTAAATCAGCTGATCGATCTGGTGGTGCTTTTGGCCGAGCAGAGCCTCGACGAGGCCAACGCGATACTACCCGAGATATTGAGTCATCCGATGTGGAATATCGAGCCAGAAATACTCTGGAAACTAAGCCTGTCATCGTATCGAGACAGAAGTCTGTGGTTAGAAACTATGTTGACATTGCCAGAGCTAAAACCTATCGCCGACTGGCTGATAGAGACCTCTCAGCGAGCCGCACATCTGCCGCTAGAGCAGGCCTTAGACGTGGTAATCGGCCACGACCAAGAAGCTGCTTTTGTATCGCCATTTTTTGAATATTATTTCGGTGAAAATGTGCGGCAAGACGACCCTAGGCAATACCTTGAGTACCTGGAGTCGCTCCGAGCCATCCGCGACACTATGCGCAGTCACGACACGGCCCAGACTTTGGCCGATTGGCTAACTATAGTCGAGCTGTACGACAGCACCGATACCAACATCAAGCTGCGTAGCACCTATAGCTCGGGGCTTGACTCTGTCAATCTAATGACGGCGCACAAATCTAAAGGTCTCGAGTTTGACAGCGTCTATATATTGGACGCCATCGACTCGTCATGGGGTAGAACTATGCGCAAGCGCAGCCGCAATATCAATTACCCAGAAAACTTACCACTATCGGCTAGCGGCGCCAATTATGACGAGCGCCTGAGGTTATTTTTTGTAGCTATGACCCGCGCCAAGCGTCAACTTGTCATCAACTTTGCCGAACACGACAAGGCTAGCAAGCCGACACATCCCGCAGATTTCTTGATCAATCTAACTCTAGATGAGATAGAAGACAAATCAAC
Source organism: uncultured Candidatus Saccharibacteria bacterium (assembly GCA_937873745.1). Lineage (GTDB taxonomy): Bacteria > Patescibacteriota > Saccharimonadia > Saccharimonadales > Saccharimonadaceae > CALMYZ01. The sequence continues at coordinate 7,655 of CALMYZ010000045.1, forward strand.
GCCAGACACCGCCCAGCAGATAGAGTCATCTAGCCTAGCTTGGTATGCCGGCCTCGTATCGCCGATATCACCGTCTATGAAGGAGTTACTCCAGCCACGAATGGCGCACTATCAGCTCAGCGCCACTCACTTGGGGAGTTTCCTGGACATCATATACGGCGGTCCGCAAGATTTCTTGATGTCGAACATCTTACACTTTCCGAGCGCTATGTCGCCATCATCCGTCTTTGGCTCGGCCATCCATACTGTACTGCGACACACCCTAGAGCACAAAAAGAAGCACGATTCCGACAGGCCAATAGAAGATTGTATAGGTGAGTTTAGTAAGATAATCAGCGAAAGCCGACTCTCTGCCAGCGACAAAGAGAGCCTACAGGAACGCGGTGCACTCGCCCTCAATGCCTTTTTGGAGAAAAAATCAGACAGCTTCACCACTACACAGACAGCCGAGCTCAACTTTAAATACCAAAACTCGGTCGTCGGCGAGGCTAGGCTGACAGGCTCACTAGACGTCATAGATATCGATCAAGAAAACAAATCGTGCCACGTCATCGACTACAAGACCGGCAAACCTCTCGCCGAATGGGCACTCGGCAAAGGCCGAAACACGCCGAAGCTACATCGCTACAAGCAGCAGCTGATGTTTTATAAACTACTGGTAGAAAATTCGCGCGACTATAGTAAATATACTGTAGATACCGGCTCGCTGATGATGGTCGAGCCTACCGTAAACGGAGATGTCATCACTCTAGATTATGATTTCTCAGAGGAAGAGATGGAGCGATTCCAAAAACTCATCCAGGCAGTTTGGCAAAAAATCATCAATTTCGATTTTCCAGATATCTCGAACTACCCAAAGACCTACAAAGGCATGTTGGCCTTTGAAGATGACTTAATAGAGAGTATTGACTTATAGCACACAAAGTGATATATTTGTAAAAGTTCCTACGGGAGCGCTTTCGTTTGACGAATAGAAGTAGTCAAACTCGAGAGTGTTCCAGTACAGGGAACGTTCTTTAAGATAGAAAGCGCCCCACAGCCCCTGTCGCAGGATTAGCGACGGAGAGGTGGTGAAGTAAAAATGGCAACCGAGAGAGAATATCTCGCGGCCGCTAAGGTTCCTCCGTCAAAGAGGACACCGGAGCAGGCCTCGCTAGTCTCTCGTGGACTAAATCTGCAGTCCGTCAGGAATGCAGACCACGAGGCAAAAAAGCACGACAGAGGTTAAGTCGTGCCAAAAGTCTGGCTCGTACTAGCCAGTCACCGCCCAACAGGGCACACGGAATGTGCGTTTGGAACGCACCTCGCAAAATCTCTAGCCGATGGACACGATCCTAAGCATTGAGATGGGGTAAGTAGGTTCGATTCCTACCATTCCGACCAGGAGGAGGTGTCTGACCCACACCTCGATCGACAAAAGGCTTGTTGCTACACCTTCCAGCAACAATAGACTTTGTCGATCACCCTCCGGCCTAAGTCTACAGAGGGAAGTCTGTAGCCGCCGGAGGGTCTCCACCCTTCACCCGAGGCGCTTTCTATCTGTCTCACTAGTTTCATGAATACTTCGTGAGCCTAGTGAGATTTTTTATTTTGTCAATTTTATGCTATTATAAAGACTCGATACTTTTCAAATAAAAGAGGTACTTCATGGAATCATCCAAAGACTTCGCATCTCAAATCGATGCAGACGAACTACTAGAGATAGAAACTGGCGTCAGGTCAGACCAGTTTGACAAGGCTATCGGTAGCGTAGCCGTAGCAAAGCACCATGTCGGCAAATTTGGCTTCGACAAAGATAATGACCGCCAAGCCATAGACATGCCAGACGGACTGACATACAGCGCCTAGCGATATGAATAATCTTTGGCGAGATCTCCCGCGACCGTTTTTTATACTTGCTCCAATGGAGGCGGTCACCGACGTGGTTTTTCGTAGTGTTGTCCGCCGAGCTGGCGCGCCAGATATATTCTTCTCTGAGTTTACAAACGCCACTGGCTGGGCGGCGGCCGGCGATCGTGCCATTGGCATGCGCCTCGTCAAAACAGACGACGAAAACCCTATCGTAGCTCAGTTATGGGGGAGTGTGCCAGACGCCATGGAGAAATTATCAACTCATTGCGCCAGCCTCGGCTATGACGGGATAGATATAAATATGGGCTGTCCAGACAGCCACGCTATCAAGAGTGGTGGCGGGGCAGCCATGTGCCGTACGCCAGAGCTCGCCGGCGAAATGATCGCTGCCGCCAAGAAGTCTGGACTACCTGTGTCGGTCAAGTGTCGCCTGGGCTACTCTAGCGTAGACGAGTGGCGTGACTGGCTCGGCTTTTTACTGAGGCAAGACATTGTCAATCTAACCATCCATCTACGCACCAAAAAAGAGATGAGCAAAGTACCGGCTCATTACGAACTAATCGACGAAATAGTGGCTCTGCGCGACGAGCTAGCCCCACAAACACTACTGACAATCAACGGCGATATCAAAGATCATGCGCACGGACTTGAGCTCGTAGCCCAGCATCCTGGAGTTGATGGTGTCATGATAGGGCGGGGGATATTTCACAATCCATTTGCCTTTGTGGCCGATGCTGATGAGCCGAGCAAAGAGACCTTACTAGAGATGCTACGATATCACCTAGATATCCACGACGAGTGGGATACAGCCGAACACCCACGCAAGTTTGATCCACTCAAGCGCTTCTTCAAGGTCTATATACACAGCTTCCCAGGCGCCGCCGAGCTCCGCGACCAGCTCATGCACGCAAAAAACACAGACGAAGTCCGTGCTTTGCTCTCTAGAAGCTATATTTAACTATAGACTATCTACGATGTCGTCGGCGTAGGCCAGCGACCTTGAGACGTACCTGATGACGGTCTACTAGTTGCGAGGCTTTCTCTAGCTCAACCTGGTCTTTGGCAGATTCGCGTAGCTTGAGGGCGCGCTCTAGGGCAGCCTTGCTTTCCGACTCAGAGATGTCTTCGCCAGAATCAGCCTCGTCTACCAAGACGCGAACTTTTGTCTGGCTAACTTCGATAACACCACCGGATATGGCGAAGTAATCGAGCTTGTCGTTGTTGTCTGACTTGTTGTAACGCACGCTAATAACACCAGTTACAGCCATACCAACAAGCGCCTCGTGGCCAGGGAAGACCGCGATCTCACCATCGGCCGTCGGCAAGATAACCTCGTAAACATCTTTGTCTACCTTTATGCCCGACAATGTAACCAATTCTAGCTTCATAGACTAATCCTTCTTTTCGGATAGTGGACCTGGTGCCATATAGAACCAGTTTTCAGGCTTGTCGTCATACTTACCGCTCAAGATATCGGCCGCGTCTTTGACGGTGTCTTCTAGCTTGATGTAGACTCCCTTGTTGCCGGTAAACTGCTCGGCGACGTGGAATGGCTGAGCGAAGAAACGCTGCAAGCGACGAGCACGATTAACGGTTTGCTTCTGAGTATCTGACAATTCTTCCATACCTAGGATGGCGATGATATCTTGAAGGTCTTTGTACTCCTGCAAGACACGCTGAACTTCACGAGCGACTCGGTAATGCTCGTCACCGACCACTTCTGGGTCAAGGCTGGCCGATGTACTGTCGAGCACGTCAACAGCCGGATAGATACCGATTTCGGTCAAGGCACGGTTCATCACTATAGTCGCGTCTAGGTGAGCGAATGTCGTAGCTGGAGCTGGGTCGGTTAGGTCATCAGCTGGCACGTAGACAGCCTGGACAGATGTAATCGAACCGTTTTTGGTCGAGGTGATGCGCTCTTGGAGCATACCCATTTCTTGCTGAAGGTTTGGCTGATAACCAACCGCACTCGGCAGACGACCGAGCAGGGCAGATACTTCAGCGCCAGCTTGGGTGTAGCGGAAGATATTATCGATAAATAGCAGGACATCCTTGCCTTCGTCACGGAAAGCTTCGGCCATAGCTAGACCAGATAGCGCCACACGGAGACGTGCTCCAGGTGGCTCATTCATCTGACCAAAGACAAGTGAAGTCTTGCCGAGCACGCCGGCATCTTCCATCTCGTAGTAGAGGTCATTACCCTCACGAGTACGCTCACCGACACCGGCGAAGACAGAGTTACCAGAGTGGAATTTGGCGATATTGTTGATCAGCTCCTGGATCAAAACAGTCTTGCCGACACCCGCACCGGCAAACAGTCCGGCTTTTCCACCCTTGGTAAGTGGAGCGATGAGGTCAAGTACCTTGATACCTGTCTCGAGAATCTCAGCTTTGTTCGACTGATCTGTCAGGGCAGGTGGTTCACGGTGGATTGGCGCACGCTTGCCTTTTGGTGCTGGCTTGCCGTCGATCGGCTCACCGACCACATTGAACATGCGGCCTTCTGTATCGGCGCCAACTGGTACACTAATAGGCGCGCCAGTCGCGACCACAGACTGACCACGCTTCAGACCGTCGGTGCTAGATAGTGATATGGTGCGCACGGTGCGCTCGTCGAGGTGCTGAGCAACCTCTAGCACTAAAGTCGAACCACCTAGTTCTGTCTCTAGAGCGTCGTAAATAGCCGGCAGGCGACTGTCTTTGTCGAACTCGACATCGACAACCACACCAACGACTTGGGTGATATTTCCTGTTGTTTTAGTCATCAATTTCTCCTTACTCATACTAATTATTCATCGCCTCTACGCCACCCGATATCTCGGCCAACTCTTGGGTGATAGCACCCTGACGCGCCTTGTTCATCTCTAGAGTCAAGTCGGCAATCACATCAGTAGCATTGTCTGTCGCGTTCTTCATAGCCATCATACGCATACTCCATTCGCTAGCCTTGGCGTCTAGAATAGCTTGATAGACCTGTGAGCTTATCAAGCGATGAACGATGCCGTCGAGCACGACTTCGACGCTTGGCTCATACTCAGCGTCGCGCACTTGTTGGCTGATAGTCTCCGACGCCTCGAAGCCAGCTGGCAGGATTCGCTGCTTGACTGGCGTCTGTATCATACTGTTTACAAACTTCGTATAGACAACGTCGACAGCGTCAACATCACCGCTCAAGAACTTGTTTATCACAGTATCAACGATAGACTTCAGCTCATTACCACTAGGCTGATCGGCGATATCTTCGTATGTACCAAGTACATTTGTCTCTTTGATGCGTGTCACGAAATGAGCGGCTCGCTTGCCGATAGCGATAGTCTGATCTTGTGCGTGGTGGTCATTTTCGCGCAGAGTCTGTACGTAAAACTTCATGACATTTGAGTTATAGGCGCCAGCCAGACCTTTGTCGGCAGCGATAACTACTATCAGGCGCTTTTTGACTTCTCGCTCCTTGAATAGAGGATGGTCGTCTGTCGCACCCTGCGATGACAGATAAGTCAAAATCTCACGCGCTGAATCAGCGTACGGAGCTGTGGCTTTTTCGTTTTCCTGAGCGCGACGCATCTTTGAAGCGGCCACCATCTGCATAGCCTTGGTAATCTGCTTGGTATTGGACACCGAGCGGATACGAGATTTTAGGACACGCGTCGAAGCCATAATCTACTCTTCGAATCCCTTGGCGGTCGCCTTGGCGATTTTCAAGATTAGTTTGGCGTACTTGTTGTCGTCGTCAATTTTTTCACCACCCTTGTTGAGCTCTTGCATATCCTTTTTGTGGTCTTTCCAAAGCTTAGTCAGGGTTGCTTCTTGGGCGGCCTTGATAGCAGACACCGGCACCTTGTCGAACGCACCAGAGTTGACAGCATAAACGCTAGCTACTTGCTCCCAGATACCCATTGGCTGGTACTGTGGTTGCTTGAGTAGCTCGGTTAGTCGCTGACCGGAGTCAATCTGCTTCTTGGTGGCCTCATCTAGGTCAGAGCCGAACTGAGCGAAGCTAGCTAGTTCGCGGAATTGACTAAGACCAAGCTTGAGGTGACCGCTAACTGATTTGACCGCCTTTGTCTGAGCGGCACCACCAACACGAGAAACCGATAGACCGGCCGAGATAGCTGGTCTAATACCCTGGTAGAACAAGTCTGTCTCCAGGAAGATCTGACCGTCGGTAATCGAGATAACATTGGTTGGAATATATGCCGAGATGTCACCAGCCTGGGTCTCGATAATAGGCAGAGCTGTCAATGAGCCAGCCCCCAAATCATCAGATAGCTTAGACGAACGCTCGAGTAGGCGAGAGTGTAGGTAGAAGACGTCACCAGGGAAGGCCTCGCGTCCCGGTGGACGACGTAGCAAGAGTGACATCTGTCTGTAGGCTACAGCGTGCTTCGAAAGGTCATCGTAGATGATCAAAGCATGCTTGGAGTTGTCGCGGAAATATTCGCCCATGGCCGTACCAGCATATGGAGCTAGGTAGAGCATAGAGGCTGCGTCCGATGGACCTGTCGCCACGATGATAGTCTGATCCATCACACCTTCTTCTTTGAGGCGCTCGACCAAACGAGCAATCTTGGAAAGCTTCTGACCGATTGCTACGTAGACATTGATCACGCCAGTCTTTTGACGAGCTTGGTTGATCATAGTGTCGATGGCGATGGCGGTCTTACCAGTCTGGCGGTCGCCAATGATAAGCTCACGCTGACCGCGACCGATAGGGAACATGGCGTCGATCGACATGATGCCCGTCATCAGTGGCTCGTGGACTGACTTACGGCCCATCACACCGATAGCTTCGCGCTCGACACGACCATTCTGCTTGGTCTTGATAGCTGGACCACCGTCTAGCGGTCGACCGAGTGGATCAACTACGCGGCCAAGTAACTCTTCGCCGACTGGCACCTCAAGCGTTGTACCCTTGAGGGTTACGGTGTCGCCAGCTGACACCTTGACTTCATCGCCGAGGAGTACTGCACCGATTTCGTCTTCCATAAGGTTGAGGGCGAAAGCCTCGACCATACCGTCGCTAGTTTTGATGTCTAGCATGTCGCTAAAACCGGCGTCTAGCAAGCCGTGAATCCACGCTACGCCGTCACCGACACGGATAACAACACCTGTCTTTTCTAGGCCAGAGGTTGTCTCGATCGCTGAAATCGCGTCGCGCAAGGATTTTGATAGTTCTGTTACTGATATATCTGTCATATCTCTATACCTTACTTGTTCTTAATGTATCTAATGAATGTTTGACCGAAGCGTCAAGGCGTGCGTCTGGTAGGTCGAGACGAAAGCCCCCGAGTAGAGCTGGCTCAACCCGGCTACGTAGTTCGATTTTTTCGACACCAGTTTCACGACCGATCAATTGCTCGATAGCCTGCTGCATCTCAGTAGTCAGCTCGCGCGCCGTGATAATATCTGCCACAGCAACACCGCGAGACAGTAGTGTAGACTCGATACTACGCACATATAGCTCGGCGTCTTTGGCCTTGCCCTCATCGACTAGATAAGCAGCCAGCTCTTGGATGACCTCGCCCTTACCGGCCAGCAAGCCGTCAGCCACATAAGCTGAGATTTTGCGTCGTGAAATACCCGCCATAGCCTACTTGGCGTCCTTTACAGATGTCTCGATTAGCGCCTTGTCAGTCTTGGCGTCCATTTTTTGCCCGATGATCTTTTCGGTAGCCACTGCGACTAATTCGAGGGTTTCGTTGTGAAGGGCTTTCTTGGCAGCCAAGATGTCTTTTTGGATCTGCTCATGAGCAGTATCGACGATCTTTTGTGCGCGTGAAGTCGCTTTCTTTTCAGCTGCCTCAAGCGAAGATGAGGCCTCGAGCTTGGCGGTTGCCACGATCTCTTTGGCTTCTTTGCGAGCAGTCGCAAGTAGCTTTTCGACCTCCACCTGAGCAGTCTCAGCGTGCTCCTGGGCCGCCTCGGCAGCTTTTGTACTGGCTTCGATCTGCTCTTGTCGCTCGTCGATAACCTTGGTAAATACCGGGTAGACATATTTGCCGAGTAGAGCAACTAGTATCAAGAAGGCGACCATCTGCACAGCTAGCAATGTCCAGTCGATACCGAGAGAGGTGAATATATCCTTACTCTCGGCCGCGCTAGAGGCAAGCCAGGTTATCTGTGTGAATAGTTCCATTTATATAGTCCTAAACCTATGATCGTGCGATGAAGGCTACGATGATACCGATAATCGCTAGAGCGTCAGCGAAAACAATCGCTGTAATCATCAGAGTACGGATATCTGATAGTTTCTCTGGGTTACGACCAAGTGCGTTTAGGGCAGCTGCACCGATTAGACCAATACCTAGTGCGGCACCGAGTGCTGGTAGGGCATATGTCAGGCCAAATGCTAGTTCATTCATTGTTATTTCTCCTTGTTATTATTACCTTGATTATATCACTTGCCACTGGTCGCTAGACTCGAGGTAGCCGTGCGGCGCATCGATTACATCAATACGCTACGCGGACACCTCTTTTTTCTTGTGTTTAGCGGCATCAGTTGAGTGATCGGAAGCGTGGTCGCCATGCGTCTGGATGGCTAGCGAAGTAAAGATGAGTGTCAGTACAAAAAATACATAAGCCTGGATAAAGCCGATAAATAGCTCAAAAGCGAGGAAGAAGGGTAGAGCTACAGCTGCGAAATAGCCAGCCATCACAGCTACGACCATCAACAGCACCTCACCGGCAAAAGCATTACCAAACAAACGGAAGCTCAGGGCGACAAGTCGTGAAAATTCACCGATAAACTCTAGTACGCCCTCGAAAGCACCGATCGGATCTTTGAT